>OMSJ01000002.1 GCA_900313705.1 uncultured Prevotellaceae bacterium | reverse complement strand
TAATTCATAATTGTTTAGATGCGCAGGCTTCTGTTTTTGTTGTTTTTTTCTGTCTCATTCTCCGTTCATGCAGAGCAGACAGACGAGTATCAGGAGGGTTTCCTGACCGCTTACCTCAATCGAGGCATAGAGAAAGCTATGGCCGGAAGCGAAGCTGAAGGCGAGAAACTCACCTATGGCCGCAACATCACCCGATATGTCAGCGCCCCGAAGTTCGGCGGCTACATCATCGGCAGCTACAGCTACTCGAGCAAGGACAGCAAGGGCACCAACGGCTTCGACGGCAGAATCATCCGTGCCTACGTATCGGGAACTGTGCTCCGCGACTTCAAGTATCGCATCCAGCTCGAGCTGAAGGGCACACCTGCCATGCGCGATTACACGTTGGAATGGACGCGATTCAAGGAGTTCCAGGTGAAGATAGGACAGTTCAAACGTTGCTTCTCCTACGACAACCCGTTGAATCCCTGGGATGTGGGACTTGGTAGCTATTCGCAGCTTGGCCAGCGCATGACAGCTCTGACTGCTGATGACTGCAACGGCGAAAAGGCACAAAACGGTCGTGACCAAGGCTTGCAGTTCCAAGGTGACCTCTTCCCCGTGGGCAAAGATCAGCATCGGCTGATTCGCTATCAGGCAGCCGTCTATAACGGTAATGGACAGAACCGCAAGGACAACAACTCGCAAAAGGACTGGATAGGCAACATACAGGTGCAGCCCATCAAGGACCTCTACATCGGGCTCTTCGGATGGACAGGCACTTTCACCGGTGAAAACGGCGTCTCTGTCAGCCGTCGCCGCTGGGCACTCTCCACCATCTACGAGCATAACGACTGGAGCATCCGTGCCGAATATGCACATCATAGAGGCCGGAACGTCAACGACTTCAATACCGAAACTCAAACTTGGAACGATGGTCCCGATGAAGCAGATGCCTGGTATGCTCAGATAGGAGTGCCCGTAACCGACTGGCTGAAGATATATGCTCGGTATGACGTCTTCCGCAAAGATGCCACTTGGGCTACGACACGCAGCATATACAGCATCTGTCCTAATGTCCAGTTGCATCGCAACCTTTGCTTCCAGGTGCAGTACAACTACATCCACGACCGGACAGCAGCCGACCGCGATGTCCATGAAATATGGGCTCAGACGTATGTGAGGTTCTGATAAACGATTAGTCCATGAAAAAGGTTAAAGAGCAAAAGGAAACAAGAGCAAAAGGCAACTCTCAACCATCGAGGCAGATACCTTTCAGCAAGTCCATCCTCCCTGTCTTCTACAGCATAGCCTTTGCAGTTCTGGCCTGGTACTTCCTTTACGTTAGGAATGCCGACACGATGTTCTTCATGCAAGACCGAGGCTGGTGGAACAGCACTCAGCTCTTCTGGGACAGTTGCATGTCTCTTCCCGGAGGACTACTATCATGGACAGGAGCCTACTTGACCCAATTCTTCTACTATCCAGCCCTCGGCTGCGCCATGCTCATCCTCTTGTGGCTCGTGACCTTTGGCCTGGCAAAGTGGTCGTTTAAGGTTGCCGACGAATGGAGCTTCCTGCTCTTCATTCCCCTGACAGCCCTGCTTTGCAGCGACATCCAGCTCGGCTACTGGGTCTATATTCTCAAGGCCGTCGATTATGTCTTCTGCCATTCCTTAGGACTGTTTGCTGCTCTGCTCCTGTCTGTTCCCTTCTGGAGATACCTCCCAGCCAAGGAACAGACGCAACGCTGGATAGCTCTTTCCTGGATTCCTTTGGTAGCGGCTCTGTGCTACTATCCGCTCGGCATCTACGCCCTGCTTGCAGCAGCAATCGTAACAATTAACAATTCAAAATTAAAAATTAAAAATGATGGTTTGCTGCAATTATTCACTTTTCACTTTTCACTTTTCGCTTTACTGCTTCTCACCCTTTGGCTTGTGCCTTTGCTCGAGACGTCCGGCACGACCATGATGCGGCCCGAACAGCCTTGGACTTATGGTTTCCAGTTCTTCGAGCTAGATACCTTGCGCGACCGTTCCTTTGAGGCACCCTTCTATATCGTGTTTGCCGCAGCTTTCCTCTTCCCGTTCTTGGGGAAGTTGAAGGCAGGGAAGCTGCTCCTCAGCCAAAGCCTAATGGTAGTGGTCGGTGCAGGCATGTTCTTCTGCCTTGCAGTCCGCGACTTCGACGACTACAATTTCCATGCAGAGTTGCGAATGCAGCGTGGTGTCGAGGAATGCAGATGGGAAGACGTGCTTCGCGAGGCAGCAAAGGTGAAAGGTCCGGTCACTCGCGAGATGGTCATGTTCCGGGACATCGCTCTCATCAACCGAGGCGAGCTCTGCTCCAAGCGTTACATATATAATAATGAGAGCATCCCGCCCGTCACGATGAGCGACTCCATCCATCTCCGCATAGCTGACCAGGCTGCAGACCTCATCTATTATAACTACGGGGAGACTATCTTTGCCATCCGCCGTGCCATAGAACGCTGTATGCACTACGGCTTTTCCTACTATACGATGCGGATGCTGACCCAGTGTGCCATCGTTAATGGCGAAGCAGACAATGCACGCAAATACCTGCGTCTGTTGAGCAGGACGACCTTCCAAAAGAAGTGGGCAGACGAGATGCTGCGATACGTGAATGACAGGAAACTCATGGCCGAGAACGAGCGCTTCCGTATGCCGCTGAGACTCTATAACGAAGGTTCGGAACTGGTAGGCATCGACGACAAATACGTCGAGCTAACCATTATGAAGAAGTGGATGTACTCCATGACCAACGACCCCGTAGCGCAGGAAGTAGCCTTGGGGTGTGCGATGATGATGCGGGACAGGAAGTGCTTCTGGTCGCAGGTGCAGCAGCACTACAACATCAATCCGGAGACGCCATTCCCAACCCATGTGCAGGAAGCTATGCTCTTCGAAGTGTACCGCATGAACATGCAAGGCGTGAACCTCTCGTTCGTCAAGTTCGATGAACGTGTGGTGGAGCGGTACAAAGCATTCGAAGCAAGGCTGAACCAGTATTTGAGTCAAGGCATGAACGAAAAGCAGATAGGGGCAGCCCTCCGTCCCGAATTCGGCGACACATACATGTGGGATTACTATGCATTACGTCAAGTGCAGACGAACTAAGGAAAGGTGAAAAGTTGAAAAGATGAAAAATTAAAAAGGTGAAGAGTTGAAAAGACGAAGATATGAAAGGATGAAGTATGGAAACTGAAAATATGAATAAGGCTGCAAGATACATCGGAATGGGATTTTCATCATTTCATTGTCTCCTCATTTCGTTCGTGATGCTGCTCTTGCAAGGCTGCGGAGAGGCATCCATACCCTCTTCATACACACAATCGGATGCTGAGCCCGATATATGGCCCGACTACCGAGACGTCACCATTCCACCCAACATCGCACCCCTCAACTTCATGGTGGACAGCGTCGATGACGTTGTTGCGGAGCTGAACATCGCTGGCTCGAAGCAAACCTATGGTGGCAAAGACAATAAGGTACAGATTGACGAGAAGGAGTGGCACAATATGCTCTCTGCTGCCAAAGGCAAGAGTCTCTCGGTCTCAGTCTATACGAAGAAGGACGGAAAGTGGTTGGCCTACAAGCCCTTTGCAATCCATGTGGCAGAGGAGGAAGTTGACCCTTACGTCTCATACCGCGTCTTGCCGCCAAGCTTTGTGGGGTATGATGAACTCTCCATCCGCCAGCGCAACCTCACGAACTTCGAGGAAACGACTATCTACAACAACCGGCAAATCTCCGAAGGACTGGAGGGTCAATGCATCAACTGCCATTCGTACCAGAACTATGGAACGAAGAACATGATGTTCCACATGCGCTTCCAGCATCCCGGCACCATGATAGTGAACGACGGCGAACTGCTCTTCGTCAACCTCAAGGACGAGAGCATGATATCTGCGGCTGCCTACAACTCGTGGCACCCCTCGCTGCCCATCATCGCCTTCAGTACCGACCATACGATGCAAAGCTTCCATACCCGCGTCCTCTCAAAGGTTGAGGTGATGGAGTCGGCCAGCGACCTTGTCATCTACGACATCAAGAAGAACCGCGTCCAGACTGTCCTCAACGATTCTGCTGAGTTCGAACTCTTCCCTTCCTGGAGTCCTGACGGCAAATGGCTCTACTATTGTTCGGCACATTATGAATACGAAAACGGGTATGAGAACACAGAGGAGTTGCTTCAGCGGTATAAGTCCTTGCAATACAATCTGTATCGTCTTTCCTTTGACGCTTCGACGATGTCCTTCGGCGAGCCTGAGCTTGTCTATGATGCAGTCAGCCAGGACCGCAGCGCCGTCCAGCCTCGTGTTTCGCAGGACGGTCGCTATGTTCTCTTTGCCGAAGGTCCCTGGGGCCTCTTCCACATTTGGCATACTACCGCGGACGTGAAGATGCTGGACCTCCAGACAGGGCGGCTCGTCGAAACGAGAGCGATGAACAGTCCCCTCCCGGAAAGCTATCCGTCCTTCTCTTCTAACGACAGATGGATTCTCTTCGAGAGCCGTCGCGACGATGGGAACTACACGAGGACCTATCTCGCCTATTTCGATAAGAATGGCTGCGTACACAAGGCCTTCGAGGTCCCTGCTGAAGACCCTGAGTACTTCCGCCTTCTGCTCCGCAGTTGGAGCCGTCCCGAGCTTATGAAGGAGCCTGTAAGGATTTCCCCAAAGCAGTTCTACGAGAAAGCACTTACGGAGCCCATCAAAGTCTCGAAGTAAATCCCCTAAACCATCGCTCGTCTAGTTGCCCAATTAGGCGTGCCTAATTGCCCAATTAGCTGTGCCTAGTTGACTAATTAGTTGTGCCTAGTTTGGCAACCATGCATTTGGGCTTCTGCGACATCCTTTTGCGTGTCGTATCGAGGACTGCTTCGCGTGCGATTATCCGTTATTTAAGCAGATTTGTTTAACTATGGTGCAGATTGTTTCCTTTTTATTTGGAAGATATGCTTCTTTTTGGTATCTTTGCACAGAAAACACGCTAAAGACAACGGAAGACCTGCCGAAAGGCGATGGTTTAAGTCAAAGTTAAATGGACTACGAAATGAGCAATAATGAGTCGCTGCCTTGGCTTGTGATGTATAGCAACAGTGGTGATGTCGACATACTGGAATGCCTGGAAGCTAAGCGGGCTGAGAGTGTGTCAACCGGCATATATGATTTCTTCGTTCCCCTCGATGTGTCCCGCCAGGTGGTGGACGGCAAAACTGTCGAACGCAAGAAGCTCATAGCCGGGAACTACATATTTATAAAGGCTACGCGCGAAGACATCCTTCGCCTCAGACAAGAGCCTCCCTTCGACGCAACGCTGAGGTTCCTTCATCCCTCCTCAATGCCTACGGGCTGCATCTACGTTTCCGAAGACGAGATACAGACGATGCGCCTTACGGTCGAGAAGATGGATGGCGAAGTGGATTACTTCGTCCCTACGAGCAAGGAGCTGGTGGTAGGCGACTACATACGCATCCTGGAAGGCACGTTTGCCGGCATCACCGGAGTCCTGGAGAGCGTGAAGGGGCACGAAGGCGGCAGGGTCATTGTCCATCTTGGCGATGTCCTGGCGGTCAGGACACCAAGGATTTCTGCCGACAACATCCAGCTCCTCGACCTCGCCAAGTCAACCGAGAACCAATGCAAGTCCTATACTTCCCGCGCATACAAAAAGATTCGCGTGCTCATAGACGACAGCGAAAGACTCTTGGCAGAAAAGGAGAAGTCGGGTACACTCAGCGAACAGTCCGTTGACGAGGCCAATCGTCTCGTCCTTCGCTTCTCGCAGTTGCAGTTAGGTGGGAAGATACGCATCATGCATGCACAAGCCATCTGCAACATCCTGCTTGCTTTGGGAGAGACAGAGAGCGAGCGGTTCTTGCACTTCAAGAACATACTGCCTTAGTTCTTCTTCAGTTCCTGAGGGATTCGGAAACTTGTGTAAAGCTCCAATATACAGCCGATGGTTAGGGCAATCACCCATTCCTGTCGGCGACAAGGTCCCCATCCGTGCAGCTGCATACTCATCATTGCCAAAGCCAGGACGAAGCAGCAACATCCCAAGAGCTGCTGGCGACGCAAGCGCATGATGGTCAGGTCGTGGCCCATATACTCTGCCCGAACCTGCATGAGCGTAAATAAGAGTGTCCCGATGCCATAGGTTATCATGCTGAGCATCGGGTTCAGTATGTACAAGGCAGCCCCGATGAGCATCAGCACGGCGCCTGCTCGGAAGCAAAGGTTCTCTTGCGGAGTGAGCTCTTTCATTCTTCCTCCTCTTCGCTCACAAAGACAAAGACATCCTCATTAGCCCGTTTCATGTGATAGCGTTCCCTTGCTATCTTCTCCACAGCCTTCGGGTTCTGCTCCAGGTCATGAATCTTCTTGTCGGCCTCTTCATACTGGTGCTTGTAGTTGGCAATCTCTTGTCTCAGCATGTCGATGCGTACCTGTCGGGGATGACGGTTCAGGAAACTGTCCTCATCCACCACTCCTACAATGAGTGCGATGATGAGAATGGTGAGGAGGTATTTGTGCCGGCACATGAAGAGCCAGACGGAATGTATTTTGCTCATGTTCTTTAATTCTTAATTCTGCGCAAAAGTACAAATAATTTTTCACTTTTCGCTTTCCGCTTTTCACTTTTTTTTGTACCTTTGCACAAAATAGTATATCGCACACAGTAAATCGTCCCTCTCAAGATGGAAGAATACGTTGTTTCTGCACTTAAATATCGTCCGCTCAACTTTGACTCTGTTGTGGGTCAGCGGTCTCTGACTACCACGCTCAAGAACGCCATTAGTTCCGGCAAGTTGGCCCATGCCTATCTGTTCTGCGGTCCTCGCGGCGTCGGCAAGACGACCTGTGCCCGCATCTTCGCGAAGGCCATCAACTGCTTCAATCCTCAAGATGGCGGTGAACCCTGCGGACAATGTGAGAGCTGCCAAGCCTTCGACCAGCAGCGCTCCATGAACATCCATGAACTCGATGCTGCCAGCAATAACTCAGTCGAGGACATACGCGAACTATGCAAGCAGGTACTCATCCCGCCTCAGACAGGGCGCTACAAGGTGTTCATCATCGACGAGGTGCACATGCTCTCCTCCTCAGCTTTCAATGCCTTCCTCAAGACCTTGGAGGAACCGCCTTCCTACGTCATCTTCATCCTTGCCACGACGGAGAAGCACAAGATCCTGCCCACTATCCTGAGTCGATGCCAGGTCTATGACTTCCAGCGCATGACCACTCAGAATACCATCGAACACCTGATGTATGTGGCTAAGAAGGAAGGCTATACCGCCGAGCCAGAGGCACTTGCCCTCATCGCAGAGAAAGCCGACGGCGGTATGCGCGATGCCCTTTCCATCTTCGACCAGATGGTCAGCTTCTCCGGCGGTAACCTGACCTACGAGAATGTCTGTCAGAACCTGAACGTCCTGAGCCAAGAATACTATTTCCAGCTTGTTGACCACTTCCTTGCCTCGCGTGTTCCCGACTGCCTGCTTCTCCTGAACGAAGTGTTGCAAAAGGGTTTCGACGGAGGTAACTTCGTGGCGGGACTTGCCACTCACTTGCGCAACCTTCTTGTCAGTCGCGATGCCGTGACGTTGCCCCTCCTCGAGATGAGCGACAAGATGCGGGCACGTTATCAGGAACAAGCTCAGCGTTGCCCCATCAGCTTCATCTACAAGGCACTCAAGTTTGCCAACGATTGCGACCAAGCCTATCGTACGAGCCGCAACAAGCGCTTGCAGGTGGAAATCTGCCTCATTCAATGTGCTCAGGCATCCGAAGGGGACGGCGCAGAAGCTTCCGGGCATAGCCCTTCGGAAGCACTTAAACCCATAGCAAAGCCCGAGGCTCCCAGGCCTGTTGCAACCGCTGCTCCGGCTCCCCAGCCAGTAGTGGCCGCAGCTCCCGCTCCTCAACCCGCACCCACGGCCCAACCCGTTCAGCCTGTTTCGCCACAGCCAGAAGCCGAACCCGTCAAGAAGCTTCCCAAAGTTTCGTTCAAGCATTTCGGCGCAGGAAAGAAGGACGAAGATGCATCAGGTGAAGCATCCTCTGCGCAGGACAATTCTCAGGAGACGGAGACTCCGCTCCTTGAACCCATCAATGGCGAAAAGCTGACAGCCGCCTGGTACGCCTTCATCGGCACTTTGCCCCATGATAGCGTCGCCCTTGCCCAGCGCTTCAAGGGACTGCAACCATCTGTCAAGGATGACGATACCGCGATACTTGTCGTCAGCAACCCTCAAGTCCAGCAGACTATCGAGAGCCAAATGCCTCAGATACTTGCCACTATGCGACGGGAGCTCCGCAACAGTCAGTTCCGCTTAGAGACCAAGCTTGAAGAGTTGCAAGAGGTGGCTAAGTCCTATAGCGCACCCGAGATGCTCAAGATGATGCAGGAGCAGAATGCCAACGTCGGTGAACTAGTAGGTTCACTACAGCTTGCATTCAACTGATACTTAGCCTCTTATTACTATCTAAGAGTACCTCGTTTCATTATCACTCTTGGAGCATAATACAAGTACGTGTACCTATTGAGATAAGTACGTGTACTTGTTGGGATAAGTACGTGTACTTGTTGGGATAAGTACGTGTACTTATTTGGTTAAGTACGTGTACCTATTTGACGACCACGATGCGAAGCGTTTAGAGCATGAATGTGGATAGACGATTAATTATTTATTGCTTTCCAGGGAAAAGCGCCAAAGGCGCGATAGACCACAGACGGGGGTGTTAACCCCCGGAACAAGCACAAAGAACAATAATAAGCCCTGAAAGGGCGACAGAACATATAACCTGTTTAATATCAAATTGCTTCTATCTCTGTCGTCCCTTCGGGACTTTTCATGTTGTTGCGCAATTACCGGGGGTTACACCCCCGTCTGTGGTCTCTCGTCCCTTCGGGACTTTAGAGTAAGCTCCCCATGAGCTGCTTTTGTCAAGAAAGCCGAATTATAGGCGCATAAGTAGAGGTGCTCATGATTTTCCCCGGACAACACGATTTATTTTTACTGTTTTTATTTGGAATCGTGCATTATTTTTCGTACCTTTGCACTCGAAATAGAAACATTAAACCTAAAGGTTTAGGAGATACACAAACTTAATTCAATGGAAGATCAAGAAAGAATAATCAGAGTTGACATTCAGCAGGAGATGAAGAAGAGCTACATCGACTATTCGATGAGCGTCATCGTGGCTCGTGCCTTGCCTGACGTGAGGGACGGCTTCAAGCCTGTACATCGCCGTATATTATATGGTATGCGCGAGCTCCACAATTTCCACAGCAGTCCCTACAAGAAGTGCGCCCGTATCGTGGGTGAGGTGCTTGGTAAGTACCACCCGCATGGCGACAGTTCAGTTTATATGGCCCTCGTCCGCATGGCTCAGGAATGGGCAATGCGATACACGCTGGTTGACGGACAGGGCAACTTCGGCTCAGTCGATGGCGACAGCCCCGCTGCCATGCGTTACACCGAGGCTCGTCTCAGTCAGATGGGCGAGGCTATGATGGACGACCTGGAGAAGGAGACCGTCGATATGACCAATAACTTCGACGATACGCTCCGCGAGCCTACCGTCATGCCGACGAAGATACCCAACCTCCTCGTCAACGGTGCCACGGGCATTGCCGTCGGTATGGCTACCAACATACCTACACACAACCTCGGCGAGGTCATCGATGCTTGCGTGGCTTACGTTGACAACGAGAACCTCACCGTAGAGGACCTGATGCAGTACGTCAAGGGTCCCGACTTCCCGACAGGTGCCTACATCATGGGTATGCAGGGCATCCGCGATGCCTACGAGACGGGTAGGGGACGCATCGTCATCCGTGCGAAAGCCGAGATAGAGAGCGGCGACACACACGACAAGATTGTAATCAACGAGATTCCCTATGGCGTCAACAAACAACAGCTTATCGAATACATCGCCCAGCTCGTGGGCGAGAAGAAGATAGACGGCATCAGCAACGTCAACGACGAGAGCGACTCGGAAGGTATGCGTGTCGTTGTGGACCTGAAACGCGATGCTAATGCACGTGTCGTCCTGAACAAGCTCTTCAAGATGACTCCCCTGCAGACCAGCTTCAGCGTGAACAGTATCGCCCTCGTGAAAGGACGTCCGCAACTGCTCACCCTCAAGGACTTCATCAGCAACTTCGTCGCCCATCGCCACGACGTGACCATCCGCCGCACGAAGTACGACCTTCGCAAAGCAGAGGAAAGGGCTCACATTCTGAAAGGCCTCATCATCGCCTCGGACAACATCAACGAAGTGGTGGACATCATCAAGAAGAGCAAGACTCCGCAAGATGCTCAGCGAGCACTTGAAGCACGCTTTGGCCTCGACGAACTGCAGAGCAAGGCTATCGTGGAGATGCGACTGGGTCAGCTCACAGGCCTCAACCAGGAGAAACTTCATGCAGAGTACGACGACCTGATGGAGAAGATAAAGTATTACAACCAAATCCTCACCGACGACCAGCTCTGCCGCAAGGTAATGAAGGACGAACTGCTCGAAATCAAGGAACAGTACGGCGACGAGCGCCGCACGGAAATTCTGCCCAGCGCAGAAGAGTTCAACGCAGAGGACTTCTATGCCGATGACGAGGTAGTCATCACCATGAGTCACATGGGCTACATCAAGCGCATTCCGCTCGACGAGTTCAAAGCACAAGGTCGTGGCGGCATCGGTGTCAAGGCAAGCTCAACGCGCGACAACGACTTCATCGAGAAGATCTATCCCGCCACGATGCACAACACCATGCTCTTCTTCACCGACCGCGGACGCTGCTACTGGCTCAAGGTCTATGACATTCCCGACGGCAACAAGCAAGGCAAGGGCCGTGCCATACAGAACATGCTCAACATCGAACCGGGCGATGCAGTACGCGCTTGCCTCTGCATCCGCAAGCTCAGCGACCCAGAGTTCTGTCAGAGCCACTTCGTCGTGTTCTGCACCAAGAACGGCATCATCAAGAAGACCTGCCTGACCGAATACAGTCGTGTTCGCACAAACGGCGTCAATGCCATCAATATCCGCGAAGACGACCAGGTGATTGGCGTAGAGCTGACCAACGGCAAGAACGAAATCATCATCGCTAACGCAGGAGGTCGTGCAGTCCGCTTCGACGAAGACCAGGTTCGTTCAATGGGTCGTGTAGCTACCGGCGTACAGAGCATCGTCCTCGACGATGACCCGCGCGACCAGGTTGTCGGCATGTGCGTCATCAATGATGTCGAGACGGAAAGCATCATGGTACTCAGCGAGAACGGCTTCGGCAAACGCACCGACGTCGAGGAGTATCGCAAGACAAGCCGTCACGCAAAGGGCGTCAAGACCCTCGCCATCACCGAGAAGACCGGCTACCTCGTAGCCATCACCGTTGTGAAGGACGACGACGACCTGATGATTATCAACAAGAGCGGCACCACAATTCGCCTCCATGCCGACGACATCAAGGAGACAAAGAGCCGCGTCACTCAAGGCACCAAGGTCATCGAGCTCAAGAAGCGCAACGATGTCATCAGTCACCTGAGCGTCGTGCCACGTGCTGATGAAGAGCCCGAAGCGAGTGCCGAGGGAGAAGAAACTCAGACAGAAGAGACAGAGAACAAAGAATAAGCTAAAAAGTAACAAGTAAGATTAATACATTTATATATTAAGGATATGAAAAAGACCATTATTTCGATGGCACTGCTCATGTGTGTCGGTACCATCATGGGACAGGTAGATAAGGCTGCCCTTAAGCTCGCTCAGAAAGAAGCCAAAGCTCAAGTTGCTGAAGCAAAGAAGATTGACGATGCTATTACAGCCAAGATAAACGAAAAGGCTGCCACGCAGACCGAGATTATCTCCGAATGCAAGAAAGGTCAGGCTCTCATCCGCAAAGCCATCAAGAGCGGTGTAATAGATGACAGCAAGCTTGGCGAAGCATACAAAATCTATGCTGACCTGACCCAGTTCCCCAACAACGCTTTGCTCGACCTCTCACAGGCTCAGCAACCCTTTGACACAGCATTCTTCTTCACTAACCTCAAGGCCCTGACTTCTGCCCTGCAAGGTGAAATCAAATATACAAAGATTTCAAAGGGTGAGGCTGGCAATGAGAACTACATCAAGAGCAAGAAGTCCAGCCTGGCTCAGTGTGCGAACTTCTACCTCTATGCTGCTCAGCTCAACACCAGCTGCGGTAAGTATGACAAGGCTCTCGAGGCTTTCGAAACGACAATGAACTATAAGACCCTCTATCCAGAGGTAGCTGACCTCGTGAAGTTCCAGGTTTCGGAAGAGCAGATTCCCTACTATGCCTTCCATACAGCACACGAAGGCAAATTGTACGACAAGATGGAAGCCCTCTTCGACAAGGCCATGAAGTTCAAGGACAATGCAGAAGCCACAAAGCAGGTGATGATAGAGTCCTACCGTGAACGCGGCGATACCGTGGCATGGGCAAACTACGTGCGCCAGATGACCCTGAAAGAACCTAAAGCAAACGAGAACTACATCCAGATGCTCATTGCCTATTATCTCAAGAAGGACAAGGACGCAGGCGAGGGAAGCAATCTGCTCATGCCGTATGTCGATGAAGTCATTGCTGCTGACCCCAGCATCCTGATTGCACACTACGGAAAGGCCTACAAGTACTTTGACATGGAGAAGTATGACGAGGCATTCGCTGCCTATCAGAAATGCACGGAGCTCAAGAACGACTACTACGACGCATGGTATCAGTGCGGACTCTGCAAATACCGTCAGGCACTTGCTCTGAACTCAAAGGTAAGCAGCATCAAGAATCAGGTTGAAGCCAAGAAGACGCTCGAGAAGACTAAGGGACTCTTTGGCGAAGCCATCCCGTTCTTCGAGAAAGCACGCGAATGTGCTCCCGACGAGCCTCAGAAGTGGGCCTTCGAACTGCGTCAGTGTTACTCTGTCACTGGTCAGGCTGCCAAGGCAGCAGAGATGGATAAGTTGCTATAAAAGAGATGAGACTATTCGCTACTTTCTTTATCACATCCTTACTCCTCCTGTTTCCTTGCACCTTGTCTTCCAAAGAGAAGCAGGCCAAGAAACCTAAGTTGGAGAGGCTCTCTACGCTCCATAAAAACGCTATGACTGCGTTAAAGAACCAGAACGGCCAGGACGCAGCTCGGAATGCTTTGCTCGGAGCTTTGAGTCGTCCCGGGCTGAAGGACAAGCAGCGAGCCGACATCTATTTTACTGCCGCTCTGCTCGAAGAGTCGCTCAATGGTGTGGAGAACAGGAAGGCATACCTGAAGCAGCCATACGACACAGCTAAATTCTTCAATAAGCTCTCCGATATGTATGCGCAGCTGAGGTTATGTGACAGTGTTGACCTTCTGCCCGATGCAAAGGGAAATGTTCATCCGCGTCTCCAGAAGAAGACACAAGCTATGCGCCTCAAGCATCGTCGCAACATCTTTGGCGGTGGAAAGTTCTATCTTTCAAAGAAGGACTACAAGAAGGCTTACACATTCTTCGACCTCTACTGCACCTATCAGGGCACGGAAAAGAATGATACGCTCCTTCCCCAGTCGGCACTTTGGGCCACGCTCTCTGCCTTCCAGGAAGATAACTATCAGGGAACCATCCGACATGCTGACACGGCCATCAACCATTACGACTCTATCACGGCAGCCATTCTGCTCGAGTACAAGGTACGTTCCTATGCCAAGCTCGACAACGACAGCGCATGGGTAGCCGCGCTCAAACAGGGCGTCGTCAATTATCCTAACCATGACTACTTCTTCGTTCAGTTGGCAGACTGGTGCTATGCACACCGAAGGTTCGACGTAGAAAGGAAGCTGGCAGACAGAGTCATCGCTCAGACGGGTGGCAAGGCCATCCATTACTATGCTAAGTCGAAGAGTTATCTGGCAGAAGAAAACTATGAGGCGTGCATCACTTATGCTGACAGCACCCTTGCCTTGCAGGACGATTTCGCAGATGCCTATTATAATAAAGGTATATCCTATCTTAATATGGCTGTCATCTCTCACGAGTCGAGTTGCAAGGATGCAGACAATCCGCAGTACAACATCGACAAGCAGAAGACGCTGGACCTTTACCGAAAGGCACGTCCTTGCATGGAAAAGGTGCGCAAGCTGCAGCCCGAGATGATGGACCGCTGGGCTCCTGCTCTCTATCGTATCTATCTCAACCTCAACCTTGGAGAGGAGTTCGTCGAGATTGACCAGCTCCTCAACAAGAAGCCATAGGTGACAATCCTTCAGGTAATCATTCAATCAATCTGATAATGTTGACAGAAGACAAACGCTTATATGTGGCACATGGTCAGGAAGGACCAATATGCCTGTGTGGTAAGATGGCAAACAGGCATGGCCTGATTGCCGGTGCAACAGGAACAGGCAAGACGGTGACGCTGCAGGTCCTGGCTGAGACATTCTCCCAGGCAGGTGTGCCTTGCTTTATGGCAGACATGAAGGGGGACCTTTCCGGTGTCAGTCAGACAGGACAGATGTCTGGCTTCATCGAGAAGCGCTGTGCTGAGTTCGGCATCGAGAATCCACCCTTCCAGGGCAGCCCTGTCTGCTTCTACGATGTCTTTGGCGAGCAGGGGCATCCCATGCGTACCACCATATCGAACATGGGCCCTGAGCTGTTGTCGCGCCTAATGGAGCTGAATGAGGTGCAAGCTGGCGTAATGACTATCCTCTTTAAGGTAGCAGACGAACGCGGATTGCTTTTGCTCGACCTGAAGGACTTGCGAAGTATGCTCACATACATTGCCGACCATGCTACCGAGCTCTCAAAGAAATACGGCAATGTGTCCACAACCAGTGTCGGTGCTATTCAGCGTGCCCTTCTGACGTTAGAGAATCAGGGGGCAGACAAGTTCTTCGGTGAACCGGCCTTCGACATCATGGACCTCTTGCAATGCCGTGCAGACGGGCGAGGAATGTTGAGTGTGCTGGCTGCCGACAAGCTCATGCTCAACCCTAAGCTCTACTCGACATTCC
The DNA here is from genome assembly GCA_900313705.1 of uncultured Prevotellaceae bacterium. GTDB lineage: Bacteria > Bacteroidota > Bacteroidia > Bacteroidales > Bacteroidaceae > Physcousia. The sequence continues at coordinate 47,080 of OMSJ01000002.1, read as the reverse complement.
TGCTTTGGCTCTTGTCTGACCTCTATGCACGTCTGCCGGAGGTTGGCGACCAGGCATTGCCGCGCCTTGTGTTCTTCTTCGATGAAGCTCATACGCTGTTTACCGATACGCCGAAGAGCTTGGTGGACAAGATAGAGCAGGTAGTGCGACTGATACGCAGCAAAGGAGTAGGCGTTTACTTCGTGACTCAGAATCCCACCGACATACCTGATTCAGTCCTTGCTCAGTTGGGTAACAGAGTGCAACATGCCCTTCGTGCCTTCACGCCGAAAGAGCAGAAGAATGTGAAAGCTGCTGCCGAGACTTTCCGGGCCAATCCGGGCTTTAAGACAGAAGATGCTATCATGGAGCTCGGTACGGGCGAAGCTCTTGTATCGTTCCTCGATGAAAAGGGAACTCCTAACATCGTGGAGCGAGCTAAGATACTCTTCCCTCTCAGTCAGATAGGGGCAATCACACCTTCTCAGCGTGAAGAAATCATCAAATCATCGCGCATCTTTGGACGCTATGATACCATGATTGACCGCGAGAGTGCCTTTGAAGTGCTACTGGCAGAGAGTGAAGCTGCAGAAAAGGAACTGGAGGCAAGCAATCAGGAGAAGGAGACGAGAGACCGAGGGCAGAATGCAGGCAAGGAGAAAGAGACGAAGAGCAGTTCCAAGAAGAAGAGCATCTTCAGCAAGATTCTTGCAGCCGTCATCACCAGCATAACTGCTGCCATCGGTACGCATGTGGCAAATACTGTGACAGGCAAGAAGAGCCGCTCGAAGGAATCCATCGGCAAGAAGGTGACGAAGAGCGCTGTCAGCACAGCTACCCGTACTGCTACCCGTGAACTCACACGCAGCATCCTGGGTAATCTGATAAAGTAAAACTTGTTTTGAGCCTCGCCCCTAAATATGCGATAGTAACGGGCGCTGCCTCAGGCATGGGGCGGTGCTATGCCTTTCAACTTGCCGAAAAGGGGTATGGCGTTCTTCTGGTTGACATCAATGGTGAAGCGGTAAAGGAGCTTTCTTGCCAACTTGCAAGCCGGTATTCAGTTCCTGCTCACTATATGTGCCTGGACCTTACGTTGCCGGATGCAGCTTGCCAGATAGCAGACCGCTGCAAGGAGGAGGGCTGGCAGGTGGAGGTGCTTGTCAACAATGCAGGCATACTCATTGCTCAGCCTATTGAAGAAGCAAACCCCGACAAGCTTTATCGTATCGTCACTCTGCATTGCACCACTCCCTTGCTGCTTTGCAGACTGCTGATTCCCCTAATGAAGGAGCAGGGCTGTGGCTACATCCTGAACATCTCTTCCATTTCTGCGGGCATGGACTGGCCGCTCATTGGCGTTTATGGGAGCACGAAGCGTTTCGTGAAAGGCTATTCGCGGGAGTTAAGCCTGGAGCTGAGTGGTTCGCCAGTCAGTGTCACCACAGCCATCTTCGGGGCAGTAGATACACCACTGCTGACAGGCTTGCCCTTTATGCGCTTCCGCAAACTTGCCCTGCGACTGGGCTTTATGATAACACCGGAGAAGGCAACTCACCTTGCCTTGAAAGCCATGTTCAAGCGTAAGGCAAAGCTCTATCCCTGCCTCTCAGACCGTCTTGTCACCATGCTTTCTCCATTAATGCCGAACTTCGTACTGCGTTTCATGGGCAAGAGGGTAAGGTTACAACAACCAAAATAAGACACACAAGAAAAGTACGTGTACTTATGGCCGGAAGTACACGTACTTATGGCCATAAGTCCCCGTACTTACGACGATAAGTACGGGGACTTCGTCTTTCAGCACAATCTGTCTGCTGAAGATTGGCATGAAGCCTCCACAGATTGCGGGCGCGATGGATGCGAAGAAGCAGACGGTCTGGAACCGCATCAAACGTGCAGAAGAGACATGCGGCGACCTGCTGGCGGTAAAAGATAAACGGTGAAAAGGTGACGGCGTCGTGCTTCTCAGTCTTCGTTGTGGACGATGACTTTCACCTTGACAATACGGCGCTGGTCAACCTCCAGTACGTCGAAAGTGAAACACTTGTAATTGATGCGCTCGCCTTGGATGGGGAACTCGCCCTTTATCTCGAGCAACAGGCCTGCAAGGGTCTCTGCTTCGCCCTCGATGTTCTCGAAGTAATCGTCGTCGAAACCGAGTATCTTCGTGAAGTCCGACATGAGCGTCTTGGCTTCAAAAATATATGTGTTCTGGTTGAGCCGCTGGTAGGGCTTCTCCTCATCGTCGTACTCGTCGTTTATCTCGCCTACGATTTCTTCCAGTATGTCCTCCATTGTGACGATGCCGCTTGTGCCTCCGAACTCGTCAACCACGATGGCGATGTGCACTTTGTTTGCCTGGAAGTCTCGCAGCAGGTCGTCAATCATCTTTGTCTCAGGCACGAAGTATGCGGGCCGGATGAGTGTCTGCCATCGGAAGCCTTGTGGTTTGCCGAGGTGGGGGAGGAGGTCCTTGATGTAGAGCACGCCTTTGATGTTATCCTGCGTACCCTGATAGACGGGGATGCGGCTGTAGTTGTTGGCAACGATACAGGCGAGTACGTCTTTCCACGAAGCTTTTATGTCGAGGTCCACAATATCTACGCGGCTTGTCATGATTTCCTTTGCCATCTCGCCTCCGAAGCGTATGATGCCTTTCAGCATGTTGCTTTCCTCGGCAAGGTCTTTCTTGTCTGTCAGTTCCATTGCCTTTTCCAGGTCATCTACGGTGAGCATTTCTGTCTCGTGATTGACGAAACGCTGAGTGATGACTTTGCTTCGGATGAGCAGTTTGCTGAGGGGCCAGAAGGTTTTGCTGAGCACCTGCAGAGTGGGAGCAGCAAATCGGCAGAAGGCAAGGGCATGTTGTGCGCTGTAGATCTTGGGAATGATTTCGCCGAAGAGCAGGAGCAGGAAGGTGAGGAGCACCGTCATAACGAGGAACTCCAGCCACTTGGCCTGCCCGAAGTCGATGGTCTTGTCGAAGCAGAAGTACAGCAGGATGATGACGGCGACGTTTACCAGGTTGTTGCAGATGAGGATGGTGGCCAGGAGTCTTTCGCTGTCGTCCAGGAGGGATGCCACCTTCGTGTCGCGGGGATGCTTCTCTTCGTCGATGGTACTTCTGTCGCTTGGGCTAAGGCTGAAGAACGCTATCTCGCTTGCTGAGACGAAGCCGGAGCAAAGGAGCAGAATCAGTACGATGCCTAAGGCAATCCAGACGCCGATGGTTGGTGCTTGTATGCTGACTTCCGACGCCAGCCATTGCATGTATGCTGCTATCTCTTCGCTATTCATTCTTCCGTTTTCGTTTTGGGTGAAAGCATCTCCAGCGACTCTGCCCATATCTCGGTGACGTTGTGGCGGATGCCGTTTCGGTCTTCGTAGGAGCGCGAGTGAATCTGTCCTTCGATGAAGAGCTTGTCGCCCTTGTGGACGTAGTTCTCCACTATTTCGGCCAGTCTGCGCCAGAGGACAACGTTGTGCCACTCGGTGCGGTCGGGCACTTCCGTCCCGTTCTGCAGTTTGTAGCCCCGCTCTGTAGTGGCGAGCCTTAGACTTGCCACACAGACCCCTTGGTCGATGTACTTCACCTCGGGTTCAGCACCGACATTGCCTATCAGCATTACTTTGTTCATCTCGCATTTAGCATTTTATCATTTACCATTTATTCTCCCTAAAGGGGGCTGTGGGCCTCTCTCTTTGCCAGCGAAGCACCTTATTTGACTGCAAATGTACAAAAAAACTGTGAACTTTGAACTATGATATGCAAACTATTTTGTAACTTTGCAGAAAACTAAGCTATATAATTATGAAGAAGTATCTGTTTTTAGCGTTTGCAATGCTTATGCCCTTTGTGACTTTTTGTAAAACGACCACATGCCAGGTGCGTTGGTGCACATTCAATATCCGTCTGCAAAACGATGGCGACGAGAAGGCCGGCTACGGCTGGAGTGTACGTAAAGACCGCGTGGCAGACTACATCAAGTCCCGCCATATCGACATCGTCGGGATGCAGGAGGTCCTGTATGCTCAGCTTGAGGACTTGTTGCGTCGCCTGCCGGAGTACGATTACGTTGGGGTGGGGCGCACCGACGGTAAGATGAAGGGCGAGTACAGTCCCATCTTCTTCCTCAAGGAGAAATACGAAGTGCTGGAAAAAGGCAACTTCTGGTTGAGCGAGACGCCCGACGTGCCAGGCTCAAAGGGATGGGATGCTGCGATAGAGCGCGTCGCGAGCTACGCAAAGCTACGCGAAAAAGCCACTGGTAAAGTCTTCATGGCAGTCAACACACACTTCGACCACGTTGGTGTGACTGCTCGTAGAGAGAGTGCAAAGCTCATCATGCGGAAGATACAGGAGATAGTGGGAGAGCAGCCTGCCGTGGTAACAGGCGACTTCAACGTCACAGAGGACGACGAAGCCTACACCACGATGCTTGGAGGCGAAAAGGTAAATGGGAAATTGGTAAACTGCAAGTTCCTCGATGCTTACCACATGACGCCCAACCACACTGGCACCACCTACACCTGGCACCAGTTCTGCCAGCTTCCGCCCATGAAGCGCGAGAAGATAGACTTCATCTTCCTGACGCCCGACATCCATGTCCGCCATTCGCACATCGAAGTGCCGAACCCCGACGCAATGCTCTCTGATCACAACCCACACTGGGCAGACCTGGAGTTCTGAGACGGCAGAGCTTTCTGAAGTTACGGTTACATAGTTACGTAACAGAAATATGTAACCTACCTTACTTTCTGAACGTCTATTATTAATAATATATAATAATAGAATTTTCTTACTGAGGTGTAGGGTATCTATTTTGGGTTACGTAACTATGTAACCACGAAACCTGAGCAGAGCCGATTCGGAAATCTCTCTTATTGGTGCTGAAAAACGGCCCAATTCGGTGCCGGATATTTGCCACAGCACAAAGATTGTCGTACCTTTGCATCGTGATTGAATGATAGCAAAGGCCAAGCTGTATACCCAATTAGGTACACCTAAGTGCGCAATTAGGTACACCTGAACGGACAAGTAGACTGGGCTGAGAAGGTCATCAAGAACCAGGAAACCATCCATGGAATAGAGTTCTTTGAAATGTTGAAAAGGTAAAAAGTTGAAAGGGTGTAAAGTTGAAACGTGTGTAAATGAAAACAAGAGCGCACCCGAAGACGGATACACTCTTGTTTATTGTGCGATTGTATGCTTATAGGTGACTTATTTCCAAGTGAGCAGACGGCCTATCTGGTCGTAAAGGCTTGCCCAGTGTGCTCGGCTCTCGGCATCGGGTGCGCTCTGCGCGGCAGCCTTCGTCTTGCGCTCCAACTGCTGAAGGGTGTAGAGGACTGCGGGACGTACCACCTGGTTGCCGTTGCCGTAGGCGCGGGTTAGGTGGAAGAGCATGGTGTTCTGCAGCGCGATGCGGTAGGGAGTCACCTTCCCCTTGGTGTCGAGCTCGGTGAAGACCAGCTTGGTGAGGTCTGTGAGGTAAGCCTGGGGCTTGTAGAGCTCGTTGAGTGCATCGAGGCGGTTCATCAGGTTAGTGACAACGCTTTCGCCTATGATGTTGGTAACTTGCTGTGGATTACTCCAGAAGCGACGTGCGTAGCTGAGGTCGCGGAGCCATACGGGTTCGTTGAGCACCTGCTCGTTGATGAAGTCAAGCGCTGCCTTCTGCTTGTCGAGGGGCTGTGGAACATAGACGTCAGCCAGAGAGCCTTTGGGCTGGAAGTTAATCTGGTAGCCGCCGATGTTGCGTGTGACGTGGCCCATGTAGCGGAGGAACTGTATGCGTATGTTGTTCCACATGGTCTCGATGTCGTTCCAGTAAAGGTCTTTCTCGTTGTCGAGTGTCCATTGTGGAAGTGCCTTTATCTCGCGCTTGAGGTTGAGTATGCCGTAGTAGCTTGCCTTGATGGGGTCGTCGCTCAGGTCTTCTGTCTGTCGGCGGGGGTCGATGGATGTGCTTTCTCCGTCGCCCCACCAGAGGCGCTTGTTCTGTTGTGCCTTGACGGTCATCGGTTCGAGCATCTTGTGGTCTTCATCCTCGTCTTTTGCGTCGAGCATGGGTGTGTATCCCCACTGTATGGCCCACTTGTCGTAGTCGTTGATGCGGGGGAAGATGCCGATGCGCGAGATGCCATCCTCTGGCTGTGCCACGTAGTTGAAGCGTGCGTAGTCCATGATGCTGGGCGTGTGCCCGTGTGCTTCCACCCATGCTTTGTCGCGGAGTGAGTCAACAGGCACTGTGGAACTGCTTCCGAAGTTGTGGCGCAGACCGAGAGTGTGACCTACCTCGTGGCTGGAGACGAAGCGTATGAGTTGCCCCATGAGTTCTTCGTCGTAGTTCATCTTCTGTGCTGCTTCGTCGATGCTGCTACACTGCACCATGTACCAGTTGTGGACGAGGCTCATCACATTGTGGTACCAGCAGATGTGGCTCTCGAGTATTTCGCCGGTACGGGGGTCGTGGACGTTTGGTCCGTAGGCATTCTCAATGGGGCTTGCCAGGTAGCGGATGCAACTGAAGCGTGCATCCTCCATGCTCATGGTGGAGTCGTTCTCCGGCCACTCTTCGGCGCGTATGGCGTTCTTGAATCCTGCCTTCTCGAAGGCTGCCTGCCAGTCGTTGACGCCCTGGATGAGGTACTTGCGCCACTGCTTTGGCGTGGCAGGGTCGATGTAATAGACAATGGGCTTGATGGGCTCCACGAGTTCGCCGCGACGCATCTTCTCGATGTCCTCGGGTTTAGGCTCAAGACGCCATCGGCAGATGAAGCGTTTTTCCTCGACTCGTTGCTGGTCGTCGCTGTAGCTGGTGTAGTCGTCGGTGAAGTAGCCAACGCGCGGGTCGAAGTATCGGCGCATCATGGGCTTCTCTGGCAGGAGGACGAAGCTGATGTTCAGTCCGAAGGTAGCCTTGCCGGTACGTGCTGCTGGCAATTTGCTCGTGTTGTTTGCGTTGAAACTCTTCACCAGCCTCACTTCGGTGTTGGTGGGGAAGGATTTGATGTCCTCTATGTAAGCAACGTCCTGATTCTGCAGCGAGAACTGATCCTTGACGTACTTGGGCAGCCCGAGTGCCTGATTGTCGGAATTGAAGAAGCCGCCTACCTTTATCTTATAGACCTTGTCCTTGTGGCTCTCCACCTTGAAGGAAGCGATGATGGGGTTCTCGTTGCTGATGCTGATGGCGCGATTGATTTTCTGCGTCGTGTCGGCATAGTTGACGAGCAACTTGGCACGCAGGAGCAGTCCGTCGTCGGGTGCTACCTGGAAATAGACAGTCTGCTGGTTGACCTGCTCACCACCGAACTTGCCCATGCTCGACGGGGTGGAGGTGTAGCGTGTGGTGGTCAGGAACTCGCGTCCTATCAGGCTGTCGGGAATCTCGAAGTACCATTCTCCCTTCGCCTTCGTCACGTGGAAGAGTCCCTTGTGGTCCACGTCGAACTTCTCTGCCTTGGCCGAGTCTTGAGGAGCTTCGGTCTGTCCCTTCTTTTTCTTCTTGCCAAAGAGGGACTTCCCGCCCTTCTTCTGAGCATCGTCCTTCTTGTCCTTGACCTTCTGCTCAGTCTTGGCTTTGTCTTTCTTGTCCTTAGCCATCGAAGGTGCCTGCCCCAGCAACGCTGCGGCAAGCAACAGAATCAGATACTTTGCTTTCATAGATATGTGATGTGTGATTTATGTGTTTCTGCTGTGCAATCAGTCTTCGTAGCCACCGCCGTAGCCGCTGTACTCCTTGACGTCAGCTTCGTCGGGTACTATATCGCCGTCTCCAAGCTCGATGCCTGCGTCGCCATTTATGCTTGTGATGCTGACTGCCATCATCATCTCTGCCTGTGCTGTCTCCACTTGTGTCTGTGGGATGAGATATGTCTTTTTCATAATGTGAGATTTAGATATTAAGAGAATCAGAAAATAAGAAAAGGATGCGTATCGCTGTTTCACAAGCTGCATACGCAGCCCTTTCTTATTATCTTATTTATTATTTTACTATTACCTTCTTGCCGTTCACAATGTTGATGCCCTTCTGCGTCTTGCTCATGCGCTGGCCAGCGACATTGTAGATGTTCACGCCGTTCTCGTTAGCGTCAGAGAGGGTCTGTATGCCGTCCTCGACGTCGTCGATATAGAGCTTGATGCCAGCCACGCCAGTCTTAGTCTTCAGGTAGGCACGGAAAGACTTGATGCTGGTCTCGCCTTTGCTCTTGTAGATGGCACCCTGAGCGATAAAGTAGTCATTTTCGGGCACAGTCGTTGGAGCATAGAGACCGACGAAGTCAACGTTGCGTCCTGTAGCCAAGGGTTCTGCATCGTAGGCAACGGTAACGCCCATGATGCTATTGGAAGTGCTGGCTTGAGTTGCATCGACAAGCACAGGCTGGTTGGCAGCAATAGTGCCTTCCGCTACTGTGTTAAAGCTTACGGTGACATCTTCGGGATCGTCGCTGTTCTCGCTGAAGGCATAGACCTTAGCGTCAGTGCCGAAGAGCGTCTGCACCTGTTCTGCGTTGAGGTCGAAGGGCAGTACAACGGTGTTGAAGCCCTCGGTAATCTTGCGGTTGAGCGTCACATTGACAATCTTGCCATCGTTAGCAGAGATTGTGGATGCCATGTCTTCTGTCTCGTCCAAAGTAATGATTGGCTGGATAGTAACAGTGAAGTTGGCCAGAGACAACCACTTGCTGGCATCTGTCGTGGTGACGGTGATGGCTGTAGAGGCTGCCGACAAGCCCGAAACCTCAAGCGGTGTATAAGTGCTGCCGAGGTTGGCAGGGATGACGGACGTGCCGTCTTCTGCGGTAAGCGTGTATGTGGAAGCCTGATATACGCCCGTCTGTACAGAATAGCCCGTGATGACATAACCAGCAGGCGCTGTCAGCGTTATCGTGGAGTTGGTGTTGGCGGCTGCAGGATGATAAGCCAGATTGTAGCGACTATTAAAGTTAGAGAATCTGTTATATGTGCCGTCGCTCAATGTCATTGTCAGACCTGCAACTCCGCTGGCAGCATTGGAAGTCCAAGTGAGATCGCTCCATGAACCGAATGTAGCTTCACCGGATGTTCCATAGACAATCTTCACCTCTTTCTCCAGTGCAGACTTATCCAGGTCGGGGATGTACTGCAGCAGTTGCTCGCGGGTAATCTCAATGAAGTTCAGAGGATAGTGGTTGTAGTCTGTATAGCCACCGGCACTGTTCAGCGACTGGTCCTCGAAGAAGAGGTAGAGGCTGCCGGGGTTCTCATCGGTGCCACTCTTGTCCATCGTGACGTAGCGCGTACCCTTTGTCTGTACGTTGAGGAACTCCGTCCAGTTGTTACCTTGGTCAGTACTGTAATAGAGCTTGAAGTTCGTATGGTTTCCAGTCGTGATGGAGTGGAAGATGTAGTCCTTCTTGCCTGTTACCGTCTCGCGCTGGTAATAGAGGATGTCCTGATTGTTCTGGCTACTCTGAGTGAGCTGGCTGTTGTCCCACTGTGTGCCGAAGTTGAAGTTGAGCGTCTTGCCATCATCGTTGCAGGTGTAGGTGGCCGTATTGAAGCGGCGTTGACCTCCCTTGCGGATGGAGCCGAAGAGCGAGCCATCGTTCATCTGGATAATCTTGGCTTCGTCGCCTCCTTGAACCATGGGGATATTGCTGAAGTACCATGACTCACCGCCGTCTCTTGAATAGAAGATGTAGTCTTGTGAATCTCCTGTGTGCTCGGTGGCGCTTGTCATTGTCTGTGCAGGGATGAGGTACATTAGGATGTCGTCGTCGGGGATGTAGAGGCCACGGCCGGAGGTCACGAAGTAGTCGTAAAGGCCAAAGCCAGCTGCACCTGCGGTGGCGACGTTCTTGATAGCACCGCTCCAGTAGAGGTCAACTGGCGGATTGCCCTCGCCGCTACTCCAGGTCACGCCGTTGTCAGTGCTGACAGACATGCACATGCCTTTCTGACCATAGAAGTAGCCTTCGTTGCCAGCGGCAAAGAGGCAATAGAGCTTGCCGTCCTTACCCTTGACGAGGCTGGGGTCACCGAAGCCGCAACGCTTATCATCGCCGCCGTTTGCGGTGGAGCCTTCGCCCTTGGCGATGGTCACGGGTTCGCTCCATGTGCGTCCGCCGTCGGTACTGCGGCGCACCACGATGTCGATGACGTGGCCGCCGTTGCCGATGTCGGTGTAACTTTGATAGCGCTTGTCGGCTGCCACAACGATGCTTCCGTCGTCAGCCACAACCATTGCAGGAATACGATAGACGCGGCTGCCATTGTCGCGAGGCAGGAAGGGATAGGAGTGTACGTTGAAGACCATAGCGCCTCGGTCTGCGGGGTCGCCTACTGCAGTCAGGTCGAGCGTGGTTTCCTTATTGTTGCAAGTATAGGTGATGCTTGTTACGGCTGCATCGAGGACTGCACCCAGGGCTGCATCGTCCTTCACCTTTGCACCTACCCAATAGTAGTGGTTACCTGCGGCGAGACTTGCAATGGAGAATGAGGCAGTAGCGCCAGAAACATTCGCTTCGGCAACGGAAGTCTTGGTGGGAGCACCGTCATTGCCAGCAGAGAGAATTTCGGGTGAGTTGCTTGAAGCCTCATAGAGTGTCAGCTTCGAGATGTTAGCCTCCGAGCCATCCTTGAGGCTAAGAGAGATAGAAACACCTGTAGCATCCCTGAAGGGAGCAGCATCGACTTTCAGGAGCATTACTTCCGTGCCACGGGATGCAGTCTGCCATCCTTGAGCCACAACGACACCTCCTTCGACTATTGCGAGGTCAGGATTGTAGCTGAGTGTTATCGTCTTGGCGTCTGCATCTACAGAGCCATTTATTGCACCGTCCAGTACGAAGTCGCTGCTTTCGGGTGTCACAGTTGCAGGCAGGAAGATGTAGCCATTCTTGTAAACAGTTGTCAAGCCACTTACATCGTTGCGTGTGCATCTAATCTGAGCTGTCTCAGGAGCATTTTCGCAGAGAACCTGCCATGCTGTGAGTCCTGCGTCGTTGAGGCTGACGGGATAGACATCGAAGTAGCCGCCCACGTTGCTTGTCTCACCGATGAAGTACTTGCTGCTCAGGTAGTAGGGCGTAGCTTTGTAGCCGCCATGTATGAACTGCATACCGTTGGTAGCATTGTATGTGATGCTGACGTTCTCCACAGGAGTTGTCGTGCTTGTGGGGAAGTAGTTGCTTGAGCTCTTGCAGAGATACTTGCCGTTGGGCAGTATCCAAGCATAGCCATTGTCAGTCTTCACGATGCGTGTCAGGTAGTAAGTGTTGTCGATAGCAGGTTGCTTATTGACAGCATTCATAAACGTCAGGGGATAGTTGCGACCTGAAGCATAAGCAATCTCGTTCTCGGGAGCATAGACGTACTCGCCGGCATAATTGCCTGACTTGATGCGGATGGCGTACCATCCCTCTCCGTCGGGTACTGCGGTGAGAAGCGTCTGGTTCTTGATGAGCTTGTTGAAGGCTGCCGTCGCTGCAGTGCTTTGGTCGCCGTCCACCTTCGTAATGGTGAAGTTGCCGCCTATGTCGTTGTAGTTGATGATAGGACCAGCATATCCGTTGCTGACGGCAGCGTAGGTGTCAGTCTTCACCGTCTTTATCTTGAAGGTGCCGTCGTTCTGTTTAATCAACGTAATGGCTACGGCATCGCTGGAGAACACCCATGATGCTGTGCTGTTTGTGCCGGAAGGAATAGCAAACCTTCCTGCGCCTACATTATATATATAGTATTGATTGTCTTCTCCTGCCGATACGAGTACCCACTGACAGTTGGGGTCAGTAGCGCTGAACGTGCCGCTCTTGCCGCTGCTCCAGACGTAGTCTGAGCTGCCGTTGTACATCATTGCACCGCGGCTCGTGTTCGTGTTGTTGATGGTATAGACCTCGTTGATGGCAGGAACCCAAGAATCAACGAACTCTACCGGATAGAATGCCCAGTCGTTGTTGCCACCGGTGGCTGTGGGAGCTGTGTTGCCCCAACCTACGACATTGGCGTCGCCGTTTGTTACAGCGTTAGCATCGAGGACAATGCCTGCGGCAGACATCAGGTAGAAGTGTCCGTCGGTATTGGAGATCTTCTTGATGGTAATCTTCTCCGTAGCAGTGTCAGTCGTGGGAACCGTCGTGCTCTGCTGTATGTTGCCGAAGAAGTTGCCGAGACCAGTCTGCAGGTAGTATTCGTTGTTCCAGCCTACGATGCGGACGAGGTACTTGGCATTGCTCGTAGCAGAGCCAGAGGGAACAGTGGCCGTATTGTAGAGCTGGTTCGAGTTGTTCTCATAGAGATAGCCATGATTTGCCCCGCGGTCGAACATCACATACCACTGATTTGTCTGCAAGGAGGCTGCTGCGTCAGAGCTGACACGAATGTCCTTGTCCTCAAACTCGGAGAGGGAGGGATAAGCTACTTCGTAAATCTGCGAAGACAAAGACGATGACCAGCTATGCAATCTCTGTGAAGAGCGGTTGACATAGAAACCATTACATTGAGGATCAATGTTGCCATTGCTGTTGAAGTTCAGTGTCCAACTGCCTGCACCTTCTTCGTCTGTAGGAACCAATCCTCCTTGATTTGTTGTGGACGCTGCTGTAGGCTTGGCCCAGTACTTTCCTGTCATGTAGTTCTTAATCTTCCATGTGTTTTCACCATCCTTGATGAGGTAATACATGCAGTAAGTGTCCAATGTTCCTCCTCCGTTGGGTACGGAATAATAGGTTCCGGCGTCGGTAATCCACGGATTGCCTGTTGCTGTGCTACGCAGTAAGTACAACTTTCCGCTGACTAACTGATTCTCTGCTGTGACTTTTGCTCCAGCACCTACGCCGTTGTCCTCTGTCACGTCGGACGGAATGACACCGATGGTGGCGTCGAAGGTTGCTGTGGCATCTGTGCCGTTGCCTGCTGCTGCCTTGATGGTGTAGCCTGTGCCGATGCCGTCTGGCAGGGTGAAGGTGTAGGTGTTGTAGAGGCCGCGCAGGTTGCCTGTGCTGTCATAGACTTTGAAGCCGACGGCTCCTGTGCCTTCCATCGTGACTTTGTTGTTAGTCACGTTATACTTGTAGGCTGAGCATGTGGCACCGAAGTCTGTGTACTGTCCTGTCTCGCCAGCCTGACCGATGGGGTATTCGTTGGAGAAGGCTGTCTTCTTTGCTCCTGCTGCTCCTGGGTAGGTGGCGTCGGGAGCCGAGATGCGGTCTTCGATGAAGATGATGTTGGCCTTGGGCAGGTTCAGACCAGCTACGTATGCCTTGGCTGCGTCTATCTCATCTTGCGTGATGGTGAGGTAGTATGTGGTATAGTCGTTGACCATATAGGCATCCTTTGTTACACCGTCGAGCTCATAGCTGGAGAGGGTCGGTAAGACGAAGAAGCCGTATGCCTGGAAGAACTCTGTGAGGTCGTAGCCGCTGACCTCGCAGCACTTCTTGTAGAACTTGAGGTAGTCGTCGGTGGCAGCGGTGAAGGTGGAGCCTGAGTGTGCCATCGGGTCGTTGCGCAGAGCCTTGAAGAGCTCGGGGTAGAAGTCAGTCTTGTTGCCCAGGATGTGGAAGAACTGGTAGAGCTGGAAGTAGAGGTGTGTGCGTTCCCAAATGCCTCTCTCGTTCCAGAAGACGTTGTTTGCCATGTTCTCAAACGTGGTGCTGATGTTTGAGGCACGGGATGTGAGGTGTCCGTTGTTGAAGATGGCCACGTTGGAGAAGAGGTTGTTCGATACTTCTGTCTGCCCGATCATGTTGATGTACTTCTGGAAGATGTGTCCGTTCTCGTGTGCAGGTCCCCAAAGCGCTCCGCCTGCAAACATCTCGGCGTAGTTCATTACGGTGGAGATGGTGCTGGTGTTGTAGTAGGTGCCGTAGTTGGTGGCGTACATGTACTCATCTCCATCGACGTCGATGGCGCTGAGCAGGTTGTTCCAGTAGCCGTTGTAGTCCTCCAGTCCCATCAGGCTGTATTCCATCTGGAGTATCTTGCTCCACTCTCCGAGCAGCTCGGTCATAGATGTCGGGCAAGCGGCCTTGACGAGGTCGGTGTTCATGTGGAAGAGCTGATAGTCGGTCTTCATCTCTACCGTAGCGCCCTTCATCAGGTATGTCTGCATGTTAGCCCAGTCGTCGTTGTCGTCGCCCTTCGTGAGGTCGAAGTAGCCATTGACTGTACCGCCTTCGATGTGTACGGTGACTGCAGGATAACTGTTGATGCTGGTAAAAGGTGCTTTGCCGTCGGTGGTGTTGTCCACCTCATAGTTGACGAAGCAGTTGCCGCTGCTTGCCATCAGCAGTACGTTCATTCCCTGGCTCAGTGGGTACGTGGTGCCCACGGCCTGACGCACACCTGCCACTTCGAGGTTTACGGCCTGTCCCGATGGGATGGTTCCCACATAGACTTGGATGTAATCGCCTGCTTTGACGGAGATGCCGGTGGGATTGGTCAGACGGGCAAAGCTGTATCCGAGGCCCAGGATGTCCTGCCAGCGTGTGTGGCTGCTGTATGCATTGTAGTCAGCAATGCGGAATGTCTTCTCTGTCTTGTCCCATCCGCCGTAGGTTGCCCAGGAGTTGTTCTTAATCTTGGCAGCGAGTGTTTGAACCGCGTCGGGCAGGGCAGCGAGGTCGCTCTCCGAGTATCCGCTCTTGAGCTCCGTGCAGGCAGTCGATGTGAAGACCTTCAGCAGGTCTGCAGTCGAAGCCTCGTTGGTGGCTGACCTCTGAGCTTCCAGGGCTGCGGCATCGACTGTCGTCGATTCAACCGTCCACTTGGATTTGTTGTCGTTAATGTCATACTGCACCACGTCCAGAGAGGCGTCGCAATGCAGTCCGCTATGGAAGTAATCTCCATACTGGAAGGTGTAGGCTCCGTTGCTTTCGGCCAGAGTGAAAGTTGAAGTGTACGTAGCCGTATAGTACTGGACGGAGTAGGAGCCTTCTCCCTTGACATACCTGTCGGTCAAGGCGTTCTTGATCGTTACGTTTGTTCCGGAGACGTTCAGATACCATACCTGCGAGTAGTTGTCGCTCATCAGGTCGGAACAGATAAGCGCGTTGCTGCTGGTGTTCTCAGTGAGGTACTTACCGTTGTAGCTGACGATGCGGTAGTAGCCCGAAGTGAGAGCCGCAGAAACTGCCCCTGCTGTTGTCAGGAGCAGCGTTGTTAGTAAAGTTCTTAGTTTCATATTGTTAAGGTTAATAATAATAGTTTCGTTAGTACATAGCGCGGCAAAGGTACAAAAAAATTCTGGAAAGATAAAGGGATAACCAAAGTTTTTCGACCTATTTGTCTTAGGATGAACTTTTCTTTGAGTTTCTCTTGTTGCTGATATGGGTGTTCTGCTGCCAAAACGAATCCATTGACGCTTTCTGCCAAGCAGACACTACGAGAAGATGAAATGTCAGACCTTCCTGTCAAGATATTTCGCAAACACGTCGTTTCTAAGCCCCTTTTTTGATCCGAGAGGCACTTTTCTACCCAAAGCTCAAAAGAAGCGCTTAAATCGAATGGGCATTGATTATCAGCATATTGCTTCGGTTACCTTTTCAACAAAAAGTTAATAGAGTATCTCTATTGAGCTTTTACTCGTCAATCAGAGCAAAGAATAATGCCTAATCAAGCACGCTTCGACGGCAAAGTAGGCGTGGACTTATGGCAAACGGAACGTGTACTTATGGCAAACAGAACGTGTACTTATGATAAACGGAATAGGCTTTACTGCCTCGAGTAACACGGAAAGGTTCATTTTGATGTCAAGATAATTCTCGTGTTTCGCAGCTTGTCGTAAGCTCTGCTTCTTACCTGGTCAGGGAGAACTTCATCGTCATGCCGAAGTCTTGGGTGACGGTGGGGTAGCTGCTGCTGGAGAGGAGTGGCTCGGAACGCTGGCGGTCGTAGAAGAGGCTCATGGTAACCATGCGGCTCAGGGTGTAGTCCAACTGGAAGCTTGTCTTGAATGCGATGCTTCCGCTGGTTGCCTCGCAGAGGTTGGTCTGAAGGTCGCGCTTGATGGCGCTCTGGTTGCGGTAGCTGAAGTCGAAACGCAGGTTCAGGTCATGGGAAATCTTCTGCTTGCCGGAGTTGCCACGGGTGTTCTGGTTTTGACGTGCATTCTCTTCGCCATCCTTCTGGTTGGCAGGCGTCTTACCCTTCGACCTGCTGTTCTTAGCCACCTGTTCGCTTGCTCTCTTCGAGCGGAGGAAGTCGCCCAGTCGGAAGTCGTTGATCTTGTATCCCCATCCGATGACGAGGTCCTTGGAGCCTGTTTCGGTGAGCTGAGCACTGGTCATGCTCAGGTTGAGCACGCGTGTGGTCTTGTATTCCACCTTGAACGTCATGTTGTTGTTCAGCGTGGCGTTGAGGCCGACCAGGGGCGAGAAGCTCTCGTTGATGCTGACGGTGCTGACGTCGTAGAGGCTGTTGGGCTGATAGATGCCTGAGGTGGTGTTCTGGATGAAGCCCAGTCCGCCTGAGCCCATGCACTCTATCCAGGAACTGTAGGAGTTGTAGGAACCGACGGCATAGATGCTCTTGTAGGCGTGTGTGAGGTTGACGCTCTTGAAGTGGTCACGCACCCACGGGAGGTTGCTCAGTCCTTTGTAGTTGATGCTCCAGTTGGGCAACATCTTGAAGATAGAGGGGAAGATGTCGAGCGAACTGCTGCCTGTGTAGGCATCGAGGAAGGCTGGCACCATGACGTCAGCGCTGTACTTGTTGACGGTACCGTTCTCCGGATTGAACGTGCCGCTCATGCCTGTCCCTCTCGGATAGTTTATCCCTTGGTATCGGGCTTCTACGCGTTGCTGGTAGATGTCCAGGTTTTCCTGGAACTTCTGGAAGGCGCGGCTGTGGTATCCGTTGCTTGCAGAGCCCGTGCTTGCAAAGGCTGTACCGATGCTGATGGTGGTCATGTTGAACGAACCGCTGAAGGTGGGTGGTGCTCCGTACATGTACTGGATGCTCTTGTTGCGGTTGTCGGTGTGGCTCATGTTGACGTCAATCTTCAGGTCGGTGAAGGGCTCGAGCGTTACCTTCACCTGCACGTCCTCGGTCTGAGCTGTCGTAGCAGGTGTGGCTACGCTATCGCTGCCGATGAGCCAGCCGCGGCTCTTGGCCTTGTCCAGATAGGAGTCATCCACGAAGCCGAATGCAAAGTCAACGCCAGGCGTGAACATGCCGTCCATGCGCTTCTGTCCCAACAGGTCGCCCACCTCGGGCAGGAAGCCTGGAACAGCGAGGTTGTAGGTGTTGCGGTAGCTGACAGATACGTTGCGCACCATCATCAGGAAGCGCGAAGCCGTCTGTGCCAAGCCGTACCACTTCTGTTCCGATGCCTTGGGCAAAGCCACGACGTTCAGGCGCACCTTGGTGGTATCGACTGGTGTCTTGACGAGCTTGATGGTGTTCTCGTCCACCTTCTTGAACTTGATGTTGTAGGCAAAGCCGCTACTGTCGCGTGCGGTGACACGGATGCGCTTGGACTTCTGTCCGTGGGCAACGACGAGGTCGGAATCCGGGAAGAGCGTTATCTCCTGGACGAAGCCCTTGTTCTCCGGCTTCTTCTTCGTGCTGACGCCAGCAGCATTGCCTTGCTTGGAGGGCAGTTTCTGCCTTGCCAGGATGCTATCTACAGGTTCGCCGGTTTCCATCGATTCCTGCTCGGCCTTCTTGCGGGCATCCTTCTCTTTCTCCTTCGCATTCTTCTTGGCCTTGTCCTCCCTTTCCTTCTCCTGTCGCTTCTGGTTGGCTCCAGCACGTGCATTGGAGGCAGAGAAGCGTTTGTTGGCTTCCTTGAGGAAGGGACTGTAGTTGTAGAGCTTCTCCAAATCGAAGCGGCCATTGACGTTCATGGTGCGCTGCGTGTTGATGGTGTTGCCGAGCGACGGACGGCCAGTCCGCTCTGCTCCACGCTTCCACGAGTAGTTGGAATTGTAGGAGACATCGGCAGAAGCCCAGTCGAGAACAGGTATCTTCTCGAGGGGCACCTTGTAGCTGATCTGTACGCTCTGACTGTAGTCGAGGGGTCGTCCGAAGTGGCGCAGGCTCCACTTCACCGAGTCCTTCCAGGCTTCATAGCGGTCGGGGTAGAGGTCTTTGTTGACCTGCGTGTATGGTTCTTCTATCTCAGCCCTCGTCCCGCTCTGGAAGGAGAAGTGCAGAGCTTTGAAGACGTCCCACTTGAGCGAGAAGTTACGGTTCCACGTCCAGTTCTGGCTGAAGGTGGCAGGCAGGGCAGAGAGGTCGCCCGGGTTCTCCAGGTCACGCTCCTGCAACTCGTAGTAGTTGCGGTTCATGTCCGTCGAGAAGGTGATGCTCTGCGGCCACAGGGATATGTTCTGAGCTTTGACGATGTCGAGCCACTTGCTCTTGCCTTTGAGGTTCTTGAATGGTTCGATGGGCTTCCAGTTCGGGCTCCACGAATAGTTGATGTTGGCCTTCCAGTTCAGCTCGCGCTCATAGACGGTGGTTTGTCCTTCCTTGAACTGCGTGGAGCGGCTGTAGCCGAAAGTGAAGTTAGCGGGGTCATAGGGCATCGGGTGCTTGCGAGAGCTTATATTGAGCCTTACGCCGCTGAAGGAGAGGTTCTTGTTCGTCTCTGTGTGTGAAGTCAGACTGCGCAGTGAGTCGCGCTGCTGCTCGTTGGCAAGAGCGTCGAGGGCATCGCTCAGGAGCATGTCTGTGTCGAAGGGATTGTACTTGGGCGAAACCTTCTCCTTGCTGTAGCTGTAGTAGATGGGGAAGGTGAGCTTAGCCTTTTCGGGCAAGAGACGTCCAAGGTCGAAGTTCGTCGTAATGGCATAGTTGAGGTTGTCCTCGTTCTTGCGTTGCGCCACGCTCTGCTCTATGCCGCCGAAGCCAGAGGTAATCATCTTGGCCGACGCATTGACAGAACCCAGGTCGCTGAGCTGCACCTGTAGGTTGCCTTGTGCTGCCCAGCCACCGTTGTTGCTGAACTCTTGCAAGCGGAGCTCGTTGACCCAGACCTCGATGCTCTTGGTCTTGCCGCTGTTGTTACGCACGCCAATCATGATGGTCTTTACCTCGCCCAGCGTGGGATTGCCCATGACGGAGATGCGGTTGTTGGGATTGTTCTCGTCGTACGTCGAGAAGAGGCGGTTCATGGCGGTCACACCAATGCTGGCCTGAGCGTTGCGCTGCTTCTTGAGCGAAGTGAAGATGTCGAAGTTGATGTCCACCATGTTCTCTGAAGGCCAGACTGCCTGGCAGCCCTGTGCGCTGTAGGTATCATAGTAACCTTCCTGCGTGAGCTTCAAAGGCACTTCGTACTCATAATAATTGCTCTTGTAGTCCGAACCGAGACGAATGAAGACGCTGCACTCTCCGTCCACGGTTTCCGTCACGTTCTCAGCCAAGGCATTCGCATGGACATACATCTGCAAGTGCTTGTACTGGCGCATGTCGTAGTTGCAGTTCTTGTAAACGGCCTTCGACTCGTTGCCGCCCAGGTTTCTGGCTACCATGCACATGGACTGCTCGTTGGCTTCGACAAGCTGTGCCTGCGATGGGTCAGTGATACGTGTGATGCCAGGAGGCAGCACGTAGTTGACAGGTTGCTTGTCGTTGTTCTCCTCGATGCTGACGGTGCTCACTTCCAGGGTGCCGCCGCTGCCTGTCGGTTTGTTGCCGTTGTAGAGCGGCTGTTGGTACGTGCGCCAATCGCCCTGAACGAGGTCGAGCGTAGCAAGGCGCAGAATGGTCTCTTCCTCGAAGCCCGTCATAAAGATACGCATGAAGCGGATGCTCGTGAAGTCCCTGATATTGCCTTCCTTGCTCTCATACTCTTCCAACGGAATGCGGAAGAGATACCAAGTGCATTCCTCCGTGTTGCCGTTGCGAAGCTTTACGCTTGCCACACGCTTGTCGGCAATGTGGTTGCGTCCGACAACCATGTCTTCCGGGCGTATGCTCACGCGATACTGATAATACTTCTCGTATTCGTTGAGGGTATAGTCCTGATTGATGTCTTCGACATCGGGCGTTGACTTCCATGCCGTCTCGTAGCTCTCGGGTCTTGTATCGGAGTCGGCACTGTTGCCTTGGGGCATGTTGATACGCTTGTAGCGGTCGAGAATAGATGTCTGCCGCTCGTCGAAGTCTGTGCCGCGATAGTAGTGGTAGTTGTCGTTGGCTGGGTCGGCATAGATACTGTCAAAGACTGCAGGCGATACCTTGCCCTGTATCTGCTGCAAGTAGTTGGCATAAAGGCTGAACTCACGCTCCTCGTCATCGTTCAGTCCGTTGAAGCCGACGTCCTGCCTGGCACGTGCTCCTGCCTCATTGTTGAAAGCATAGGTCACGCTACTGCTGTTGGGGATGCGTCCCCAGTAACCTTCCGTGTAGTATTGCGGATTGCCATCCACGGGCATACCGCTCTCGAAGAACTTCTTGCCGTCCTTGAGAATATCTTCCGACACCTCGCCCAGGTTGAAGTAGAGGTCGCCGCCATGATTGCCCGGCTTGTCGTGCTTATAGATGAAGGGGTCCATCATCCAGAACTCGATGTACTCGATGTTCTGCGCCTCGAAGTCGGTATTATCGAGCTTGCGCATCATGCCGCCCCACGACTCTTCGGGGTGATTGAGGTGACCAGCCTCATCAACATTGGTGGTGAGGTTGTAGGCGCCGCGTTCCCGAGGATAGAAGGCAAGGTTCAGGACGTTGAGACCAGTGGCACTTGTGTAGGTGTTCTGAGCTTTCTGAGGATAGAGTTCGCGCTCATAGACTTCACGGACGTAATGGCTGGAGAGCTGATTGAGGTCGCTCTTGATGTGGCTGGGCGTCAGCGTACTGCTGCGACGGGTGAAGATGGGGTCAACGTAATACCAGGCAAGCAACGCACGGTTGTAGCCGTATGTTGCATCGCCCGACATCTTACTTTCGGCGAACATGCTTGGCGTGCTGGACATGCTCCAGTATGTTGGCTGCGTCAGGCTGTTCTTGATGCTGCTTGTCTCGAAGTCGTCCAGATAGGAGGCATCGCCTTGGACGCTGTGGTTCTGTCCTGCAATGAGCTGTGCGAACTCGCCGTTGAAGGCAATGAAGCTGGGCTGTGTGCACTGGATGAGCGGCAGCTTGTCTATCATGTTGGTAAGCCATTGGCTCTCTTTCTTCCAACTGATGTGGAAGCCCCACAACGTGTTCTTCAGCGGTTCGCTGCCCATGCTGACTTTCGTGGTGAGGGGCTGTTCGCTAAGGTACATCAGCGTACCGCCGACCGTGAAGTTCTTGTTGATCTCGTAGTCCAGGTTCAGGCCGAGCATCGTCTTACGTTGCATACCGTAGGTGTCGTTGCTTTCCACTGAGGCGCTGATGTTTGTGCCAGCATCAATGAGGCTTTGATTGATGATGGTCACACGCCCCATGTTGTAATCGACGGTGTAGTCGGTATTCTCTGTAAGTGTTGTGCCACCTGCGGTGACGATGACAGAGCCTCTAGCCACGTTAGTCACGCCCAAGTCGATTTCACCCGGGTTGTTGCCTTTGTAGCGTCCGGTCAGTATGAACTTGTCGTGCTCGGTCATCTGCTTGGCAATGGTCTTGGTGCTGTCGTAAAGCTCGCGGAAGCAGTATTTGTTGGCCAGTGCCGGGTCGCCTATCCATTTGGCCAGATGCTCACCGAAAGGCTCGGCAACGGGGAAGATGATGCGTCCCTTGTTGATGGTGTAGCCTTCCACGAAGTCGAACTGGCCGTTGGGATGTGGATTGTTCTTTGTGTCGAGACGGTCGAGATTGAGTGCCCTAAGCAGGATGGTGTTCTTGAACTTCTCTTCAGGCAGGTAGCTGAGGTAAACGCCGGTTGAGTCGCTCTGATACTTGATATCGAGGCGGAACTTGTCGCTCATCACCTTTTGTGTGCCGAGGTAATAGACGTTCTTCATCATCAGGCGCCAGGTAGGCAGGCCAGGACTTCCGGTTGTGCCTTTGAGCAGTTTGACGAAGAGAGCTTTCGAGTTGTCGGTGAGGTCGCCGGCAAACTCACCTACCTGATAGGTGGTGCCCATGTATGTGTATTCGTATGCGACGGCGAGGACGTCATCTACCTGCAGGGTGCTGGAGAGGCTGACGTAGCCCAGGGCATTGTTGACGGTATATTCTGTGCTGGCGAGTTTGCGTGCAGCTTGCAGCTTCTCGTAGTCGATGCTGCCGTGGAAGCTGTCTCCGCCTCCTATACCGTCCAGGATAATGGTGGCCTGTGAAATGTCGCGGGCTTCGGCATAGTTGTTGACCATGTTCTCGTACTCAGAGTTGGAGCGGTTGCTGGGTACGTTAATGCCTGTGCCTGACCACAGAGTGTTGCTGATGTAGGTTGGCTCACCCAGGTCGGCAAGGGCAATGATGTTGCGATTGTTCTCGCTCTTGCCGCTTTTGTTCGTTACCCAGATTTCCACGCGCTTGATGTTGATGCCGCTTGATATGGTTGGCAGCGTCTCCATGTTCTTGTCGTATCGCTCGCGGAAGAAGTGGGAGAGGAAGAAGTGGCGGTTCTCTTCGTAGTTGGTGGCGCTGAATTCGAAGTTGGTGGTCTGGTCGCCGCCTTTACTGTTGACGCTTGAGCTGGCACTCTTCTTCTGGCTTACAACCGACTGAATCTTGAGTTTGCCGAACTGCATGTCTGTTCTCAAGCCGAAGAGGCTGCTGACGCCTGGGACGAGACTGATGTTGCTGGGGAACGATACGTTGCCGGCTTCGATGAGTTTGATGATTTCGTCTTCCTTGCCGTCGTACTTGAGTTTGAGGTTCTGGGCGTCGTAGTCGAAGGTGGCTTCTGTGTTGTAGTTGAG
Organism: uncultured Prevotellaceae bacterium; assembly: GCA_900313705.1. GTDB lineage: Bacteria > Bacteroidota > Bacteroidia > Bacteroidales > Bacteroidaceae > Physcousia. The sequence continues at coordinate 24,310 of OMSJ01000002.1, read as the reverse complement.
ATTGAGGTTGACCTTGTCGCCTACTTTTCCGTTGAGGCTGAGGTTTATCTTCTCGTCAAAGTCAAAACCAACTGTCTTGCGGCGAGATGCGGCAAGGGCGGGATTGTTCACTTTCTTGATGTTGACACCAATCTTGAGCTCAGCGCTGCCTTGCGTCTTGATTTGCACACCGCCGGGGCCGAATATCTTCTCTGCGGGACCGAGGTCGAAGTGCATGTCCGTGAAGTCGAACTTGTTCTTTCCTGCAGCTTCGAAGGCTTCTTCATTCTTGTTGCGCCAATACTGCTGCATACTGTTTTGCAGCGACCACCTCTGGTACTCTTCGGGTGTCATCAGCACTGGGGCATTGAGGAAGCCAGTTGCTGTGCCGAGGGTGAAGCCTGTTCGCCCAGGCAGGATGCTGCCTGACGTAGCTCCTGCTGCTCCGGTGGAAGAAGCTTGTCCCGAAGTGCTTTGGCTTTGGTTTCGCCCTGCTGTGCTTCTGCCTGCTCCTCCGCTTCGTCCTTTGCCGCCTGCTTCGTCTGAGTCGGAGAACGAAGTGCCGATGGAGTAGGTGTTATCCTTTTCGTCGTAGATGACTTCAGTCTTCAGGTTATCGGGGTCTTTCAAGTCAGCAGCCTTCTTACGCAGGGATTTCGTGTCTTCCGTTCCCGTCTTGCGTACGGAGAAGCGCGGCTTGCTGCCGTCATTTACGGTATCAGCCGGAGCAACAGGAGCTTCTTGCCCCATGCTCTGGGTGCCATGCTCCATTGCCAGCAGGATGTTGATGCCGAGCAATATGGTTAGTGCAAATATGATTCTTCGCGCGCTCATGTCTTTATATTAACGTACACACGATACCTTTTATTGTATATAAAGCACATTTTCTTAATTTCTTATTCTCTTATTTCTTCTTTTCCCTGCTTTTTTGTACCTTTGCAGCAGAATTGTAGCTGTTTTTGTGGGATATACCTCCCCAGGCAGCACAAAACGACTAAACGACCAGAATATGATAGAATATCTGAAAGGAAGCCTTACCGACCTCACTCCCGCGCTTGCGACAGTCGAGTGTCATGGGGTGGGGTATGGAGTGAATATCAGCTTGAACACTTTCTCTGCCATTCAGGGGAAACAGGAAGTGAAGTTGTGGATTAGCGAGTCAATTCGCGAGGATGCCTACCAACTGTGGGGCTTCAGCACAAGAGCAGAGCGCGAGCTGTTCCTCCTGCTGACCAGCGTGAGCGGAGTCGGTGCTGCCACGAGCCGCATGATACTCTCGTCGATGACTGTGAGCGAACTGGCAGGCATCATCAGCGAGGGCAACGACAAGATGCTCAAGTCCGTCAAGGGTATCGGCCCCAAGGCTGCCCAGCGCATCATCGTGGACCTCCGCGACAAGATTGGCTCTCTTGGCATAGAGTCGGCATCGCCTCAGACGGATGCCGCTCCATTGGTTAACAAGGAAGTCATGGACGAGGCAGTTGCTGCCCTGACGATGCTGGGATTCAGTCCGGCTCCTGCACACAAGGTGGTACAGAAGATTCTTACCGACGAGCCTAATGCTCCTGTGGAGCGCGTCATCAAGCTGGCTCTGAAGATGCTTTGACCATTGACCATTAATCATTGACCATTGACCATTATGGTGACTTGGGAACATTTTGTCATCTTTGCAACGGGCGCGGTGTTGCTATGGGCAATAGGTGCCTTCGCAGCATGGCGGAAAAAGACTGCCTTGACCTATGCGGCAACTGTTCTCGGCCTTCTGCTCTTCTTCGGCTTCATCCTGTCCATGTGGGTTTCCCTTGAGCGACCTCCTCTGCGCACGATGGGCGAGACGCGCCTCTGGTATTCCTTCTTCCTGCCGCTGGTGGGACTGCTTGTCTATTCCCGATGGAAGTACCGGTGGGTTCTTTCGTTCTCCACGGTGCTTTCCCTGGTGTTCATCTGCATCAACATCTTCAAGCCTGAGATTCATTCCAAGGAGCTGATGCCTGCGTTGCAAAGCCCGTGGTTTGCCCCGCACGTCATCGTCTATATGTTCGCATATGCTGTGCTTGGCGCAGCCACCCTCATGGCCGTTTATGCGCTTGTCAAGCCGCATCTAAACGGGCAATCTCTAGCTTCCAATTATCAATTATCAATCTTCAATTCTCAATTAGACAACCTTGTCCGCGTGGGTCTTGCCTTCCTTACCACCGGTATGCTCTTCGGTGCACTTTGGGCAAAGGAAGCCTGGGGGCACTATTGGACATGGGACCCTAAGGAGACGTGGGCTGCCATAACATGGCTTGCCTACCTCGTCTATCTGCACTATCGCCGTCTTCCCCGTCACGATGAGCGAATGGCCCTCTCGATGCTTGTCGTGGCATTCCTGCTCCTGCAGATGTGCTGGTGGGGCATCAACTATCTTCCTTCTGCACAAGGAACAAGCATACACACCTACAACTGAGTTGGTTAAGAGCAATGGGATGTCTGAGAGGTTTAACACATAAAGCTGGTTAGGATGGAGCGGAAAGCCGTAAGTAAAAACACCGTTTGCCTGAATTGCGGGAACACATTCAAGGGAGAATTCTGTCCCCATTGCGGGCAGAAAGCTTCGACCAAACGGCTGAAGATAACCGAAACTGCAGCCGACTTCGTGAACTCCTTCGTGGGCGGCGACAACAAGTTCATGCGCACCTGCATCGATCTCTTCACCCGTCCTGGGTACATGGTGCACGACTACCTGCTGGGGAAGCGCGTCAGGTATTACAATCCCTTGCAACTGTTCCTCTTCCTCCTGACGGTCTTTGCCATATTTTCGTTTGTGCTGGGCGTCAACTCGGACATCTTAAACAGCCTGTCAGATACAAACTGGGACAACCTGTATGAAGAAGGTGGAAAATATGTTTCCATTCAGTTTGTCATAGATTATGTCAGAAAGATCTTTTCAAATGAGCTCTACGGAACTTTCTGCATATCGCTCACCGCCGTGTTCCCTTACCGCCTTCTTTTCTTCAAGCAGACTCTCCTGCGTCCCGACGGCACCAGGCATCCGCTCAACCTGACGGAGCATTTCTACACATTGATGTATTCGGCGTGCATAGATAAGATAGTGGGGACAGCCGTACTTCCCCTTTATCTCATACCCGAAGCTGAGCCAGTAGCGCGTATGATATATGAGTTCATCAGCATGCCATACACAGTCATCATGTACAAGCAACTCTTGGGGATCGGATGGTCCAAAAGTGTTCTGATTAACCTCGTTGCAATCTCGCTGACCTACCTGCTGACCATATTGCTTTTTATCATTCTTATAGCTGCTGCCATGATTATGGAAAAAGCCATGAAGTAAATTTTCCATCCCTCAGGACTTGCTATTCCGTAAATAGTTGTATCTTTGCGAAAGAAAAACCATCAAACACACATAGATTATGAAAAAGCTGTTATTCGTTTTATCTGTCCTTTGGGTAGCATCGCTCACGTCGAATGCCCAGGACGACAAGAAGGTAAATGAACAAGACCATGTTTTTGTTGACTACGAGGAGAATGCCCAGTTCCCCGGTGGCGAACAGGAGTGTTTCAAGTTCCTTGCTGCCAATGTGAAATACCCGGCAGAATGTATTGAAAAGGGCATCCAAGGGCGTGTCATCGTCTCTTTCACCATTGATACAGACGGCACCATCGATGAGATAAAGACCATGCGTTCACCCGACCCACTCCTCACCAAGGAGGCAGAGCGCGTCGTCGCCCTCATGCCCAAGTGGAAACCATTCATGCAGAACGGTAAGCCTGTCCGTTCCAGGTACACCCTGCCCGTCATGTTCAGGTTGAACACCGACAAGCCTCAGAAGCCAGACTCTCTGAAGGCAAATGCCCCTGCAGCCGGTGAAGCTCAGGCCGCTTCCCCGGACGACGACAGAATTTATGACATAGTAGAGACAAATGCCGAGTTCCCAGGCGGACAGAACGAATGCTATAAGTTCCTCGCTTCGCAAGTAAAATATCCTGTGAAATGCATGCAAGAAGGCATTCAAGGGCGTGTCATCGTCTCGTTCGTGGTCAACAGAGATGGCTCAATAGTTGAAGTGAAGGCCACGAAGTCGCCACATCCTGCCCTCTCGAAAGAGGCAGAGCGCGTCATAAGCCTCATGCCCAAGTGGAAGCCTGCCGTGCAAGGTGGTAAGACTGTCCGCTCCAGGTTCAACTTACCCGTCATGTTCCGTCTAAGTTCAAATTAAGGAAACAAACAGATGTATCTTACCTGCCAAATGCATTATGAAATGTTCATAAATGCTACAAGGCACGTTATAAAATTATTTTCAAGGCTTGAAAATATATAATCAAGCCTTGAAAATAAATAACCAAAGCCTGAAAATATATTTTCAAGCCTTGAAAATAATTTTGTCGCCAGCCTAAAAGAAGTATTTCGTCAGCATGAAACGATTTTGTAACCTGCGGCGAAACGTTTGTGTCTGTGGAACAAAAGGCTAAGGGGAATGTTTTAGCAATGAAAAACCTTCAGTCCGTATGCGTGTTGCGGCGGATGAGGGCGTCGATTTCCTTCGGAAGCTTGTGCTTCTCGATGTGGTGGATGACCTTCTTCAGGTTCCATTTGCTGGCTCTTTCGGTAAGGGTGACCGTGTGCGAGGTCTCGCCGTTCTTATGGATGTACTTCAACGACCATCTCAGGTCGTAAACCGTATCACCAAACGATTCGCAGCTTCGCTTCAACAGGACATTCTTGTGTGGGCCAACTTTCTTCTGCCCAGACCATATCTTGATGTATAGATTATTTAGAAATGATTTGAACATTTTGATGTCTTTCTACCGCAAAGTTAGCATTTTTATTAATTCATGCCAAACTTTATCTAAAGAAATATATCACAAATTCCTCTTTTCTGTATAATTTTATCCTTTTGCTCTATTTTTGTCCCACAAATTAAACTGTTTTGAGGAAGAAATATGGATTTATACCTTTCTTTTGGGATTCTTCGGGAACCAACCTTTCTCTACGCGCTTCTTCTGTGCGAAGAGCTCACCGATACCCCATAGGGCTGAAGCTCCGAACACGCCGAGGAACGACGAGAGGTAAACATTCGCGATGAACAGGGCTGCGACGATGCAGGCCACGCCTATGATGAGATAGAGCAGCCAGGCACGCGTACCCCAGTAGTATTCTGTCTTGATGACGATTGGATGCCAGATGCCAATCGTGAGGAAGGTCAGAATGGCGATGATTATTCCTGTGAAATACATGAAAGAGTTCTATCTTAAGCTGAACATGATGGGCATTTGGAAGCACGAGCGGACATTCTTCCATCCCTGCATGGCAGGAATCCATTTGGGCATCAGGCTGACGACGCGCTCTGCTTCCTTGGTGAGGAGTGGGTCGGGTGAACGCAAGGTCTTGATGTCAACGATGCTGCCGTCCTTATTGACAACGAAGGAAACGAGGACACGGCCTTGAATGCCCATTTCCTGACATTTGGCGGGATATTTCAGTTGAGAATTGATGAACTTTAAGCATTCTTTATCACCTCCGGGGAACTGGGCTTTCGTCTCTACAAAGTCATAGACTTTATCAGATTCCGAATCGCCCATCTCGTCTGCGTGTTTGGCATACAACTCTTTCAGGAGCTTCGGGGCTTCTGTCGAGTCGCCAGCAGAGATGGCACGGTATAGCCAATTACGGGCAATGATGTCGTTCTGCTTCGTGCCTATGCCTTCCATATACATGACAGCGATGCGCAAAGGGACTCCCAGAATTCCGGACGCCTTTTGATACCATTTGAAAGCTTTTATGTAGTCCTGCGGAATGCCGCGACCTTCGTCGTACATCTTTGCCAACTGGTAGGCAGCCTGGTCGTTTTCCATATTGGCGGCACGATTGAAACAGGCGAAGGCCTTCATGTAGTCCGGCGTTTCATCTGACAGGAACTTGAGTCCTGCGTCAAAGTATTTCGTAGCCGTCTCTGACATCTTCTTGGCGTAAGCCCCTACTGACATGCGCGAGGCTGTCAAGGGACCAAGGACTACTACTTCCATTTTCTTATATTCATAATAGTCCATGAAACCATTTTTCATTCTGATGACTCTCTCGGATAAAAGTGGTGGTTCTACTATTTCTACGTTTTTTTCGACCATCTTCCCACCAATTTCTATTAACTCTTTTGTTTTTCGGACTGTACACGTGTCAACACCTCTGCTAAATGTAGCGAGGCCCTCTTTAGTGATGACGATAGAGTCTCCCTCAATAGGCAATGTCATAGAAAACGAGCCGTCATATTCTGTGGTATCAGATATGTTTTTATTAATGGCTTTGATAATAGCATCCTTGATTGGGATACCTGATTCGTTGACGATACGACCTTCATAAACAAGACCTTTGCCAACGAAGACATTGTTCTTTTGTGCAGACACAGACAGCGTTGCTGCCCATAATGTCATAAATATAAGACTTAGGTTTTTCATAGTTTCCTGTTGTATTTGTTAGTGTTAGTTTTGTTAAACGCTGACGACGCCTTTGATGGCAGGGTAGGGGTCGTAGTCCTCGAGTTGGAAGTCTTCGTACTGGAACTTGAAGATGTCCTTCACTTCGGGGTTGATGACCATTCTGGGCAGCTGGCGCGGCTGGCGCGAGAGCTGCAGGTGCACTTGGTCGAGGTGGTTGAGGTAGATGTGCGTGTCGCCAGTCGTATGGATGAAGTCGCCCGGCTGGAGCCCGCAGACCTGTGCCATCATCATGCAGAGCAGCGCATACGAGGCGATGTTGAAGGGCACACCGAGGAAGCAGTCTGCACTCCGCTGATAAAGCTGCAGCGACAGCTTCCCGTTAGCTACATAGAACTGGAAGAAAGCATGGCAAGGCGGCAGGTTCATGTTCTTCAGGTCGGCCACGTTCCATGCCGAAACGATGATGCGTCGGCAGTCGGGGTCACGCTTGATGGTATCGACAGCCTGTTGTATCTGGTCGATGAAGCCGCCGTTGTAGTCTGGCCACGAGCGCCATTGGTAGCCGTAGATGTGTCCGAGGTCACCAGTCTCAGGGTCGGCCCATTCGTTCCAGATGCGTACGCCTCGCTCTTGCAGCCACTTGGCGTTGGTGTTGCCTTGCAGGAACCAGAGCAGTTCGTAGATGATGCTCTTCAGGTGTACCTTCTTTGTCGTGAGCAAGGGAAAACCTTCGCTCAGGTTGAAGCGCATCTGATGTCCGAAAATGCTGATGGTGCCCGTGCCGGTACGGTCTTCTTTCCTGACGCCTTCGTCAAGAATCTTTTGCAGTAGGTCTAAGTATTGTTTCATTAAACATTAAGCATTGAACATTGAACATTATGGGCGGCAGTAGTCAACGAAGTCAAAGCATTGGTCGTGCTTTTCGTCCTTTTCGTGTGCTTCGCGGAAGGTGACGTTCCATTCCTCTCGGTTGAACTCTGGGAAGAAAGCGTCGGCATCTTTAGGCGTGTCGTGGACTTCCGTCAGGCAAAGGCGGTCGGCAAGCGGCAAAGCTTCGGCATAAACACTTGCACCTCCGATGATATAGACATCCTCAGCCCCCTCGGAGTGGTTACAAGCGGCGAGTGCTTCGTTCAGAGAAGCAAAGGTCTCTGCGCCGGGGAAGTCTCGCTTGCTGCGCGACAGGACGATGTTCCTGCGGTTCGGTAGTGCACCCTTCGGCAGGCTCTCGAAGGTCTTGCGTCCCATGACGATGGTGTGGCCTGTGGTGAGAGCCTTGAAGCGGCGCAGGTCGGCAGGAAGCCAGTAGAGCAGCTTGCCGTTCAGACCGATGGCATTGTTTTCTGCAATAGCAGCGATGATGGTAATCATTCTTTAGAGGTTAGGGGTTAGAGGTTAGGGGTTAGAGGATACCTTTTTGTGTTTGCGGGGTTAGGGGTTAAAGCTTTTTCATCTCTTTCAGGAACTCGCTGATGCGTTCGAGGTAGGTGTAGCTGCCTGTGCCTGGAGATGCCGTCTTCTGGAAGCAATGGTTGCGCTTCGCAAGGATGTGGAGCTCGCTCTGTATGCCCATAGCACGCATCTTCTCCCAGGTCTTGACGGAGTTCATCGCGGCCCAGTGGTCCTCGTCGCCATGAACGAAGAGCATCGGTACGGTATTCAGGTCGAAGTTGAACTCAGGAGCCAGTACCGCGCTGTCGTCTGTTCCGCTCGATGTGTTGTACTCCTCAGCGCCGTCCGTCAGGGCATAGGCAGGGTAGATGCCGATGCCCCATTGCACGTTGCATGGCTGCTTGTCGAGGTCGTCGATAGGCAGGTAGGACTGCTGTACGGATGAGGTCACGCCCATCAGGGTGAGGTGTCCGCCGGCGCTACTGCCCATGATGCCGATGTTGTTGGGATTGAGGCCGTAGTCGGCAGCCTTGCTCTTGACGACTCGGATGGCGCGTTGCAGGTCTTGCCAGGCTGAGATGTGTTTCTTCAAGCCCGTTTCAGGGGCGGGACGAGGTGTGCGGTAGCGCAATGTCACGACAGCCATGCCGAGGCTGTTGAGATAGCGGCGGGCGGGAGCAACCTCGAAGCCGTCGGGGCCGTTGCCCATGTAGCTGCCACCTGAGTAGATGATCTGTATGGCATTCGTCTTGAGGTTGGCCGGGATGTGCCATTCTATGTAGGGCGTGCCTTGGTCGTTCTGGAGATAAGGCATCTGGTTGGTGGGCCATATTTCCTCTTTGACGTACTTGGCGCGGTCGTTGTCGTTGTCGAAGCGCTTCATAATTTCAACCTCCGGATCGAGCGGCGTCAGCAAGCCCATCTGCTGCAGGAACTCTATGCTGCGTTCCAGACCGAAGGCTCCGTGACCCTTGCCAGGATAGAGATGAAGCTCAGCCGGGATATTCCTCTTGCGAAGCTGACGATAGACCATTGTCGAGGCGTTGGGGCTGTACGGGTCGTTCCCGCCATGATGGAGGCTCATGGGGCATGTCTTGGCATCGAAGCGGAAGATGGAGTCGAGCTTGACGTCAGGTCCATAGCCAGAACGCACATTGGGCGTGCCGTCTTTGCTATCGCTGAGGACATAGGCCGGAGCGTTGACGATGGCAAAGTTGAGGTGGCAGGGTATGTCGTCGATTCTGTCGATGCGCGAATAGGCTGACGTCTGCGAACTGGTGGCAAGCAGCAAGGCCAGATGCGAACCTGCCGACATGCTGATGGTGCCTATCTTCTCGGGATTGAAGCCGCGCCTCTTGGCTTCGTTGCGCACCATGCGGACGGCTCTCTGTCCGTCCTCCCATGCACTCTTATAGATGGGCAGTCCTTCGGGTCGTGGTGTACGATAGACGAAGTTGACGCACTGGAATCCAAGCTCGGTGAAGCGTTTTGTCCAGAGCGAGATAAGGCTGTTGTCGCAAGTATTCTCGTAGCCGCCACCGGAGATGAGAATGAGGCAGCCGCCATTTGGCTTCGTCGGACGGCTCATCCATTCCAGATAAGGCATACGGTGGGCATTGGGATTGAAGCCCTTTTCGCGTGTCTCAGCAGTCATTGCCGCAATCTGCTGAGGCTGTGTGTCGGGCATCTTGCCCTTGGGCCAAATGGGAATGTGCTTACCGGCGTGAATTCCTGCTGACAATAAAAGGAGAGCGAGTAGCAGTCCCTCTCTGATTCCCCTAAAGGGAAGGAAACGGTTGTGTCTTTTCATATTATTTCGATTTATTAGTCTTTATTTCTCATTAGTCAACTCATTCATCCTTGCCAGATACTTTCCGATGATGTCGAACTCGATGTTGACGACTGAACCGGGCTTGATGGCATGGAAGTTCGTATTGTCGTAGGTATAGGGGATGATGCAGACCTCGAAGGTGTCGGCTGTTGGCCGGCATACGGTGAGGCTCACACCATTGACGGTGACGCTCCCCTTATCGACCGTGAAGTAGCCGTGCTTGACCATCTCGCGGGTGCTCTCGTACTTGAAGGTGTATTGGTGGCTGCCCTGCTGGTCCTCTACGGCAATGCAGGTTGCCGTCTGGTCCACATGTCCCTGCACGATATGCCCGTCCAGGCGTCCGTTCATTTGCATCGAGCGCTCTACGTTCACCTCGTCGCCCACCTTCAGCAAGCCAAGGTTGCTGCGTTCCAGCGTCTCTCGCATAGCGGTCACGGTGTAGGTGTCATCCTTTAAGCGGACGACAGTCAGGCAAACACCGTTGTGAGCTATGCTCTGGTCGATGCTCAGTTCTCCGACAAAAGAGCATGTCAGCGTAAAGTGGATGTTGTCCTGTTCGTGTTCGATGGCGACCACTCGCGCCATACTTTCTATTATTCCGGAAAACATAGGCTTTATTTTATTGTATTGTTATCGAAGTTGTTTGTTTCTCTATTTTAGCATGTCAGCATAGCTGTCGATGGCTGCTTTGACTTTCTCTATGGCTTCGGGCATGGAGCATTGGAGCTTGCCGCCACTTGCATTCTTGTGACCTCCGCCACCAAAGAAGCGCGATGCCATCTGGTCGCAGGGGAAGTCGCCGACACTTCTCAGACTCAGCTTCATGGTGCCGGGATGCTCGGTATCCTCGTTGATGAAGATGCTGAGCCTCAGCCCAAGTATTTGCAAGGGCATGTTGACGATGCCTTCCGTGTCACCGTTCTTGACCTTGAAGCGTCGCCTCTCATCATTGGTGAGCGTTATGATGGCAGTATGGCGGTCGTGCAGCATCTTCATGTTGACGTACAACAGATAGCCTTGGAGCCTCAGCCGTGCCTCGGAAGCTGTCCAGAAGACATTGCGGTATATCTGGTCCTTGTCGATGCCGTGCGCCAGGAGGTGGCTGATGTACTCATAGATGACAGCCCGATTGGAGTTGAAGGAGAAGGCACCGGTATCGCACATCATAGCTGTATAGAGGCAGATGGCCTCATTGATGGAGATGTCATCCAGTTCACCTCGCTGATGGAGAAGGTGGCAGATGACTTCGCCCGTAGCGCACATCTCGGGATGGGAGACTGTGACCTGACAGAAGTCGGCTGGGTCGAGGTGATGGTCGATGAGGAAGCGCGGTGCCGGGCTTTGCATGATGTCCTTTTCAAGGTCTGCAAACCGGTTGGGCTGGTTGAGGTCACAGACGACAATGAGGTCTGCCTTTCCGATAGCAGACTTAATCTGCTCCTGATGCTTGGGATTGGTGTATATGAGGATGCAGTCTGCCCCAGGCATCCATTTGAGGAAGTCGGGGAAGATGTTGGGCACGACAACCGTTGCCTCCTTGCCCTTTCGCTCAAAGTAGTGCTTCAAGGCAAGCGATGAACCAATGGCGTCACCGTCAGGATTTACATGGGCGCAGATGGCGATGTGATTATATTGGTCATTGACCATTGGCCATTGGCCATTCATTGCGGTAGCTAACTCTTCATTCTTCATTCTTTATTCTTCATTTACAGGGAACGACTTCCCTTCTTCGAGTATTTCACGGGCTTTGATGACTGTGGGGTCATCCTTGCCGATGAACATCAGGTAGTCCTTCATTTCACCTACATTATATATAATAGTGCCGTAGATGTTGCGCTCGAAAAGGCGGCGGCTTTTCTGGAGCATGAGGTTGCGGCGACGTAGATGGCGTTTCTCAGCAAACTGTGCGAACTTCTCCAGCAGGTTCTCTTTTCTGAGGAACTGCTCCATGCGCTCCGACGTGCGCAGAGACGCAAGCTTAGCACGGTTCTCGTCCGAATAGGCAAAGGCAAACTGGCGGATGAGACCGGTGAATACGGCCTCGCGGTAATAGGATGTGACACCAGTCGTGTCTTCGGGAACGAAGATGTCGGGCATGATGCCTCCTCCGCCATAAACAATACGTCCGATGCTCGTCTGATACTGTTCGCCCTCCTGATGGATGCTGTCCTGCGAGAAGAACTCGCCCCGCTCGTAGCGTGCAATCAGGTCGTTCTCGTACTCCTCATCATGCCCTTTCTCGTAAGGCTTCTGGATGCAGCGGCCACTGGGCGTATAGTAACGTGCAACCGTAAGGCGAACCACGCTGCCGTCACGGAACTCCATCGGTTGCTGTACGAGGCCTTTACCAAAGGTGCGACGACCCACGATTGTGCCGCGGTCGTTGTCCTGGACTGCTCCGGCGAATATCTCGCTGGCACTGGCGCTGCCTTCATCCACAAGCACCACGATGGGCAACTTGCCGCGACCGTCACTACGGAACTCCTCTCGCGGACTCTTACGGCCTTCTGTATAGACAATCAGTTTGCCTGCTGGCAAGAATTCGTTGACCATCTGGATAGCGATGTGCATATATCCGCCTCGGTTGCCTCGCAGGTCAACGATGAGTTGCGCCATGCCTTCTATGTTGAGTTCCGCCAGAGCGACAAGCATTTCTGCATAGGTCTGTTCGCCAAAGTTCTTGACGCGTATGTAGCCCGTCTTTTCGTCCAACATATAATAGGCATCCACGCTGACCACGGGAATGTCGCCACGCACGACGGTGAAGTATTGCAAGTCTTTTGTGCCGTGTCGCTTGATGCCAAGCTTGACTTTCGAACCCTTCACGCCCTTGAGGTGTTTCATCACGCTGTCTGTGTCCATGCCGACGAGCGATATCGTATCGGCGGTCACGATGCGGTCGCCTGCCAGGATGCCCACTCTTTCGCTCGGGCCGCCGTGGATGACGGACATGACGTTGACGGTGTCCTGCTCCATCGTGAACTGTACGCCGATGCCGCTGAAGCTGCCCCTCAGGTCTTCGACCGACTCTTCAGCCTCCTTAGGGCCAAAGTAGCCGCTATGCGGGTCAAGTTCCTTGAGTATCTGAGGCATGGCATCCTCAATGAGAGTGTTCATGTCAACGGTGTCAACATAGTTGTTGTCGATGAGCTGCAACAGATATCCCACCTTGCTCGTGCCGGTGTTGATGATGTTGATACGTCCGCCGGAAAAGTGTTTTGTATAGAAGGAACCTATGAAGATGCCTGCTATAGTGCCAATAGCAATCAGTAGTGGTGTGAAGCGGTGCTTGTTCATTTTTCTTCTGAGTAGTCTTGTATGTCTGAATAATCTGAGTGTCTGGAATCGTCAGACAGAATCTGTCTTTATCAACGTGACTTCTATTCCTGCCCTCCGAAGCAGGTCAACACCATCGGTGAGACGGTACTCGCGACCGTATATGACGCGTTTGATGCCAGCCTGTATGATGAGCTTGGCACATTCGATGCAGGGTGAATCGGTGACGTAGAGCGTCGATCCGTCGCTATTGTTGCCGCTACGGGCAATCTTTGTGATGGCGTTGGCTTCAGCATGGAGGACGTAAGGCTTCGTCACGCCGTTCTCCTCGCAGACGTTCTCGAAGCCAGAAGGCGTGCCGTTGTAGCCATCGCTGATAATCATCTTGTCCTTGACGACAAGCGCTCCAACCTGGCGGCGTTGGCAATAGCTGTTCTCGCTCCATATCTTAGCCATGCGCAGGTATCGGCGGTCAAGCTCACGTTGTTTGTCTGGGACAATGCCGTTCCTCTTCAAGAGAGCTTTGATGTCGGGCTCCTTACCTCGGAAGTTCACATACAGTTGCATGGGGTCGGCTGTGCCACCTTTGGAAAGGATTTCGCTACGGAAGCGTTCTGCTGTCGTCTTATCGAAGATGCCGTTTTCCAGGAAAAGGCTAAAGGCATCGGCATCCAGCACCTCAGCCCACTTGTAGCTGTAGTAGCCTGCCGAATAACCACCGCTCATGATGTGCGAGAACTGTACGCTCATGTTTGCATCGGGAACCGATGGGAGCAGTTGCGTGCGGCTCATGGCTTTGCGTTCGAAGTCCTTGATGTCGTCCGTAAGCGGTTCAGTGAGGGTGTGGTAAGCCATGTCGAGCATGCAGAAGCTGAGCTGTCGGATGCAGGCATAGCCACAGTTGAAGTTGCGGCTCTGTCGGATTCGCTCTATGAGTTCATCGGGCAAAGGTGCTCCTGTTTCGTAGTGAAAGGCAAAGGTGTGAAGGAACTCCGGTTCGACGGCAAAGTTCTCCATCAACTGTGAGGGCAGCTCTACGAAGTCGCGCAGGACGTTTGTACCGCTCAAACCCTTGTAATGTACTTTAGAGAAGATGCTGTGCAGGGCATGACCGAACTCGTGCAAGAAAGTTTCCACCTCGCTCAAAGTCAATAGCGATGGCTTTTCTTCTGTAGGCTTTGTAAGGTTCAGTACGATGCTGACGTGCGGACGGTGGTCGATGCCTGCTTCATCGACATACTGCTCCTGGAAGTCCGTCATCCAGGCTCCGCTCTGTTTGCTTGGACGTGGGAAGAAGTCGGCATAGAGGACGGCAAGGAAGCTGCCATCGGCATCGTACACCTCGAATGCTTCCACGTCGGGATGATACACTTCAATCTCCGTCTGCTGGCGGAACGTAATCCCGTAGAGCTTTGTGGCAAGACCGAAGATGCCCTCCTTTACGTTCTGCAACTTGAAATATGGGCGAAGCATTTCGCTGTCGATGTTATGCTTGCGGAGTTGCATTTTGTGGCTGTAGTAAGCCCAATCCCATGCTTCTACTTCGTGATTCTCCTTTTCGATTTCCTCAACCTCCTTCCTTGCCACAGGCATGTATGCATCATAGAGTTTCTCGATGAGGTCATTGACGCGATGAGTTGTCTTGGCCATCCTGTTTCCCAGAGCATAGTCGGCATAACATTTATAGCCAAGCAGCGAGGCCAGTTCTTTCCTAAGGTTGACAATCTTGCGTACAATCTCTTGGTTGTCGCAGTCGTCGCCTTTACAGCAGAGTGTGTTCTTTGCGATATACATTTGTTTACGTAGTTCTCTGCTGTCGGCATAGGTGAGGAAGGGGCCGTAGCTTGGGGCATGAAGTGTGAAAAGCCATCCCTTCATGCCTTTTTCCTTGGCAGCCAGCGCAGCAGCGTCTCTTGCTGTGTCGGGAAGACCTGCGAGGTCGTCGCTATTGGTGATGTGAAGCTCATAGTCGTTAGTCTGCTTCAGTTCGTTCTGGCTGAATTGTAAGCCAAGTTGTGCCAATTCCGTCTCTATGGCAGCGAACCGTTCTTTGCCTTCCTTGCTGAGAAGTGCACCACTGCGGACAAAAGCATCGTAGGTGTCATTCAGGAGCTTTTGCTCTTCATTGGTCAAGTTCCCGGGATTGTTCCATATCTGACTGACGCGCTGGAAGAGGGCTTCGTTGTGCATGATGCGGGCATAGTGCTCGGTCAGCATTGGGGAGAGCTTCTGTGCCAAAGCATCCATATCGTCTGACGTATTGGCATTGACTAAATTAAAGAAGATGCTTGTCGCGCGCTCTAACAGTTCTCCTGTGCGTGGTGCGATAGTGTTCTGAAAAGTCGGTGGCTCGGGGTTATTGATGATGGACGCTATGGCTTCGTCCTCCTGCTTCATCGCCTGAAGGATGGCTGGCTCGTAGTCCTCGAGCTTGATTTTGGAGAAAGGCGCGGTGCCGTGTAGCGTTTGGAAAGAGTGTTCGAGAAGTATGTTCATTTCTGGTTGTCTTGTTACTTGTTGTTGAGGAACGATTGGATGTCGTGAATGACGAAGTGGCCTCTGCCCAAAAGGATGCTTCCTCTTTCAGCCCACAGGTTGAGGATTTGAGAAATCGTGAGGCGCGTCTCGCCAGTGAATTGTGCTAGTTCCTTCATGCGGATGATGAGTTCTACTTCGCCTTCGCCTTCGCTGAACAGATTGGCGATGAAGTGCCGGAGTCGCTCTTCTGCCGTCCCCATCTTGTGGGGAAGGAGGGCATTGGCTTTCTTCTGTGCGCAAGCCGAAAGGGTGTTGAGCAGGTTGAGCCGGAACACTTCGCTTTTCAGCAGATGACTGCCAAGCAGGGGCTTGCGTATGCTGAGCATCTTGACGTCTGTCTTAGCGCGATAGGTATATTCGTAGGTGGGTGTTAGTCCGAAGAGCCTGTCAACTTCTATGACGGCAGGAGCTTTGAGCAGGGAGCGTGTGGCATAGGTGCCGTCGGGGGAACGGTAATCTCTTTGCAATGTGCCATCCACCAGATAGAGTAGGGTAGTGCACGTGTCGCCTTGCCGTATGAGGGGCAGACGTGAAGCAGGCAGCTCGTCTATGTCGAGACGTAGTGCTTCCTCCCATCCAAGCAACTCTCTGCTGCTTACGCCTTGCAACAAGGGCAGCCTGGTGAAGAGTGCGTAGCGTGTACTGAGGTCCTGCATAATTCCTAATCTTTTGTTCTATACTTATTCGACGATGAGTTTCCTGAATCCGTCGGTGCACCATGTCTGGTAGTTCCCCTGCTCGTCGGAGTAGATGAAGTATGCTTCCAACTGCTTCTGCTCATTGAGCACTTGTTTTGCCTCTTTCATGCCCAGGACCATGAAGGCTGTGGCAAAGGCGTCTGCTTCGGCACAGGTGGGTGCGAGTACGGTACTCGAGAGTATGTCCTGCTGTGCGGGGTAGCCTGTCCTTGGGTTGATGGTGTGTGCTATCTTCCGTCCTTCGCTGATATAGTAGTTGCGGTAGTTTCCACTGGTGGCTATAGCTTTCCCTGAAAGCGCTATGATATCCTGCAGCTCTGTGTTAGTGGAAGTTGAGTCGTCATCGGGCTTGTTGATGCCGATGTGCCAGTGTTCGCCTTTCTCGTTGCATCCTTCTGTAACGACCTCGCCGCCTATCTCGACCATAAAGTGCTCTATGCCGTGGTTGCGTAAGACTTGAGCTGCGCGGTCAACGCCATATCCTTTGGCTATGGCACTCAGGTCGAGGATCGAGAGCGGATTGTCTTTCGTAAGCTTGCCTTTGTTTAGGTGGATTGCGGAAAGGCCAACCAGGGTTCGCAGGCTGTCAACCTCTCTGCTGTTGGGCAGCGTGCCGCTTTTGAATCCGAATCCCCATGCGTTGACCAATGGTGCTACGGTTGGGTCGAAGGCTCCATTGGTGGCGCTGTTGATGGTGAATGAGAGTTTAAGTATTTCGTTCAGCATCTCATCTGTTTCGTCTGTCTCGCCTCTGTTAATTCGGCTTATGGTGCTTTGCGGATTGAACATGGATAGCGAGGCATCTACCTTTTGGAGTTCTGCTTCAATCTCTTTCTTCAAGTCCTTATCGTAAAGATACTTGGCATGATAAAGGGTTCCGAAGACTGTGCCTTCGTTATGCTGAAAGGTTGCCTTGATTGCTTCTTTCCTTAGAGCAGGGAGAAGCAAGAGGCAGGCAATAGCAATGATGGACAAGAGCACTAAGTATTTCCTCATTTTTCCTTATTTTCTTTCTTTGCTTTCTTTGCTTTCTTTGCTGTCTTACCTACATCGAAGATGAGGTTTATGCTACCGCCCCATCCGTTGTCGTCGTTCTTTCCGAAGCCAGGGATGAAGTATGGCTCTCCTCCGTCGGGACAGCTTAAGTCGAGTCTCATCTTGTATCGTATGCTCCATCCGAGTCGCACGATGCTCCACAACTTTGTCTCTATACCTACGCCGAGCTCCAGCCATTGTCCGGTAGCCTTCTCTCCGTCCAGCTTAAGCGGTCCGCTCGTGCCATAGACGGGGTCGGTAAAAGTTTCGTTACCGATGTCGTACTTGAAGCTGCTGAAGCCGTAGCGGAAGGTGCCGAAGAGTCGGTTGCCGTTGTGCTTCTTGTTGAAGTTGTAGTCTAAGCCGAAGCGCATGTAGGGTGCAGTGGCGTCGAAGGTGTTGCCTGTCTCAGCGCCTTCCCGATGGCAATCGCCTATGCCGAGTTCTGCGACGACAAAGTACTTGTCGATGAAGTTGATTCGTGCGCCTACCTCCATATTTGTGTACTTAGAGCCGATGACCTTTTGGGCAAAGCCAAGGAGGTCTGCGCTGACGGCAACGCCGCTGAGCAGGGGTGCTTTTTCCTTCTTCTCCTTCTCTTGAGCTTGCAGCGAGAGGCTGGTCAGGCTAATCAGAAGCAGTAAGCAGGTTAATCTGAAGGTTATCGGTCTTTTCATAGTTCACGGAGGAGCGTATGATAGTTATGTCTTTGATGAATTCGTGTGTAGAGCGTACTTCCTGAATGGTGTGGAAGAGTGTCGAGGGGCAGTCGGGGGCCTCGTAGTGTACGAGGTTGGTCTTTGCTACCCATACCGTATCTCTCAGGAAGTACCCGTTGCCTTTGACGCTGAACACGAGCGTGTCTTCTTCTTGCCAATAGCTTAAGGGAAGATTGAATTTAGACGTGCCTACTGAGCTGTTTAGCAGTACCATCCCTGCCTTTCCGGTAGTGATAGTGAGGGTGTCGTTCAGGGACACAGCCGCTCCTTCTCTATAGAAAGCACCGTACATCCCTACGTAGTTGTAGAGCGTACAGTCGTACGTCTCACATGCTGCGAAGAGCATGATGGCAGACAATATGAACAGGAGGCGATGTCTCATATTTGTTTCTCAATCTGATAGTTGTTGCGCTCTGGTGCGTTGCGGCTGATGAGCTCGCCCAGGAAGCCTGCCACGAAGAGCTGCGTGCCCAGTATCATCATGGTGAGTGCGATATAGAAGTATGGGCTGCTGGTCACGAGGGGGTGGGGGATGCCTTTCGTGATGCAGTAGAGTTTGGTGCCGCCTACTATCATTACGGCTATGAGGCCAAAGAGGAACATCAGGGTGCCGATGAAGCCGAAGACGTGCATGGGCTTGAGTCCGAAGCTGTCCAGGAACCAGAGCGAGAGCAGGTCAAGGTAGCCATTGACAAAACGGTTGAGGCCCATGAACTTCGACTTGCCGAACTTGCGTGCCTGATGGTGAACGCGCTTCTCGCCGATGCGTGTGAAGCCTGCATTCTTGGCCAGATAAGGGATGTAGCGGTGCATCTCGCCATAGACTTCGATATTCTTGATGACCTCTTTCCTATAGGCTTTCAGTCCGCAGTTGAAGTCGTGCAGGTTATGTATGCCGCTTACTTGGCGGGCGGTAGCGTTGAAGAGCTTGGTGGGAATCGTCTTCGAGAGCGGGTCGCCTTTGCTACGGTTCATCTTGTATCCGCTCACCAGGTCATATCCGTCCTGCGTAATCATGCGATAGAGCTCGGGTATCTCGTCTGGCGAATCCTGCAAGTCGGCATCCATTGTGATGACGACGTTGCCCTGTGCAGCGCCGAAGCCGCAATAGAGGGCGGGGCTCTTGCCGTAGTTGCGGCGGAACTTGATGCCGTGCACCGTCTCGGGGTTCTCGGCCTTTAGCCCTTCTATCACTTCCCAGGAGCGGTCGGTGCTCCCGTCGTTGACAAAGATGACTTCGTAGGAGAAGCTGTGAGCCTCCATTACCCGTTTAATCCAACTGAAAAGCTCAGGCAGCGATTCGTCTTCGTTGTATAGAGGTATGACTACACTAATATCCATTTTGTCTTTTTTCTTTTTTTCGTTTACAATTTACCATCCACTTTTGGCTTCCTTACTGGTAGTGCCGCAAACAGAGAGACTGGCAAGGCCAGAAGGATGTTGTACATAATCATTTGTATGATGATGTCCCGGACGCTCATGTTTTGTATCACTTTCACAACCTCTTCCTGCTTAGCCCCGGGCATTATCTGCTGCAAAGCCTGACGATATTCCTCGCTTTGCATGGCGTTGGCCATTTGCGAGAGGAACCGTCCGTTGTCCAAGAACTGGAAGTACACATACTCGGCGGCATCGGTGAGCAGTCCCGCCAGCAAACAAGTAACAAACGACAGGCGCAGGACGTGCAACCAGCTTACTGTGGGGTAAAGGCGGCGGAAGTTAGTCAACTGCTTGTAGAGCACATATATGCTGATGAAACCAAGAGCTGTGCCCAACACAGATAGCGCTGGGCGACTTGCGCTGTACATGGTGCAGAAGAAGTTAGCGGACCACATAAAGCCAATGGGCAGAGCCATCCATCCGGCAACTTCTATCGTAGAAGGAATTTCTTTTTTTTCTTTCATTAGGCCTAATATGAGCGCACAAAGTTACGAAATTCCATATTAATATAATGTATAAGGAGGCAAAAAAACGTCTTATCAAATAATTTTTCACATTTCACATTTCACATTTCATTTATTTGTTGTACCTTTGCAGCCGCAAAACACGGGAAAGTCCTATACGGCATGCTCCCTGTGAATCCCCCAGGGCTTGACCGCAGCAAGGGCAGCAGGTTGTAGCGGCGCGATATAGCAAGCTTTCCCACCCGCCTCTTTAGCTCAGTTGGCCAGAGCACGTGATTTGTAATCTCGGGGTCGTTGGTTCGAATCCGACAAGAGGCTCAAGGATAGGCGACAGCCAATCCGCATATAAGCTGAAAACGCATTTAGAGAGTTCTTAAAGGAGCTCTCTTTTTTTGAACCTGTCGGCTTTGAATCAAAAACCATTACATATATTGCTCAATTCAAACGGGGTTTTGGCGGATGAAACTGGCCTGGTCTCCTATAAGTACGTGGACTTATCGCGATAACTACACGTACTTATTGCGATAAGTCCACGTTCTTTTCACCGTCACTCCATGCTCTTTTTGTCCACTAAATTTGTACTCCTTAACAATAGTGGACATGAATCAGGTACTTTATTAACGTATAATTCCTTATTTCACCTTTGCATCCAGCTGATAATCAGTATATGTTCGATTTAAGCCCATTTTCTGTGTTTTGTGGCGCAAAGTGCCACGCGGGCAAAAACACATTGTCAGAAGAAGTGTTCGTGCGAAATTTCTTGACATGTACAATATGAAAAATCACCTCCTTGATGCAGGTGCGAAGTGTGGATTTATAACGCCTGACTACCTGGTTTTAGTATAGAAGGTCGAGGCAGGAAGGCCCTGCTTGTTGCGGAGGTCGGCATCTGTGAAGCCGCTCCAGCCGTAGCGGACCAGCACCGGATACTTGACGGCAGGTGATGAGAGGAGAATCTTGTCGCCCTCTATCTTGATGTCGGCAGGATGGAACATGCCGTCGTAAGCTGCAATCTCGAAGCCCTTTGTGCAGGTGAGGCCGTCGGCATTGTCGAAATGCAGGAAGATGTCGTTGTCTTTTCCGCGGCCAGCAAAGCGCAAGGTCGGGCCTTCGCTCTCCAATTCATAGCCGTAGGTGTGTTTCAAGGCTTGCAGGGCAAGACGCTCGCCGACAGGACGCTTCGTGCGGTAGTGAACGTCACGGCGCTGGCTGTCGCGGAAGGCAGGCCACGAGGGTCGCGGCAGGCTGCTGAGCTGGACGACATAGAAGGGCAGGGGATGCTTCTTGTGGAACTCGCTCCTCCATCGCTGGGCAAAGAACTTGCGCCACGACTGCTCAAGGAGCGTGAAGAGCTTCTCATGTACCTCGATGTTGTGGGCATTACTCTCTCCCTGGTACCAGATGACACCACGGATGGGCAGGTGTCCGAGCGGGGCGATGGCTGCTTCGAAGAGGTAGGCAGGCTCGTAGGGATGGCGCTGGAGGGGATTGTATGCAGCCGATTCCTTGTTGAGGGCGTGGGCGATGTTCTGCGTCATGCGGCCGCGTGCCCAAGCCTGTCCGAAGTCGCCGTTTCGCCAGTCGCGCAGGATGTTGGGGAACTCCCATTCGAGCGTCGAGCGGTCTATCCAAGACTCCGTCGTAGAGCCTCCCACGGCGTTACAGATGATACCGATGGGCACGTCGGGCAGGCTGTCACAAAGCACACGTCCGAAGTTGAAGGCGACGGCCGAGAAACTCCGAACCGATTCGGGCGAAGCCGTCTTCCATCCCTGGAACTCCATGTGGCGCAGCTCATTCGTGTAGGCGAGCACGCTATCGTCCCACTCCACAGCATCAGTCCTTGCTCGCGCAGGCATATTATATATATGTAGGTTGGCGAGACGCTTGGCGTCGGCAAGGTCCTGCTCGAGCGTGTTGCATTGGTCCACGCGAAGCTCCATGTTCGACTGTCCGCTGGCAAGCCAGATGTCGCCAAAGTAAAGGCTGTCTATCGTGAGCGTCTGCGGCTTGGCTTTCGTCAGGTTCTTGAGCAGATAGGGATACTTCTCGGGATAGTAGAAGCGATAATGGTCGGGGTTGAGAGGCGTGGCGGTAATGGTAAGCGTATAGGGGCCGCCAGCCTTCATTTCGGACATCTCCATCCACCATGTGCCATCGGCGCGCGAGAAGGTCTCACCTTCATCCACCACCTTCCCGTCCTTGCTCAGCACGCGTCTTATTTTGCTTCGAGCATTGGCACGACCTTCCAACAGGAGAGGTTCGTCGCGCGGCAAGACCATTCCGCTGGAATAGACCGGCGGCAAATGCAGGCCGCCGTAGTCGCCCGTGAGGGCCGAATAGACGGTCTTCGCCAGAATCTTCGCGCCTTCGGGATTGGGATGGAGGGCGTCTGGGAAGAGGTCGGGACGATTGTGCAGGGGCGTGAAGAGGTCGATGAGTTGTGCTCCGGCTCCATGTGCAACCTGCTCGATGGCCTTCTGAACCTGAGCGTGCCAGTCGCGCGTGCCGCTCTGGAAGCGCGGGTGACGGTCGAAGATGGGCGTCATCTTGCAGACGAGGATGCGAGCCTCGGGGTTCACCAGTCGGAAGGAATCAATCAGGGCGCGATAGTTCGGGATGAACTCCTCCTTCCAATCGGGCCAGTTGCGCGGGTCTGTGTCGTTCAGCCCAAGATGGATAACCACCCAATCGGGCTTGAAGTCGAGCGCCTGATGGAACTCCGGCAGACCGATGTACGGCCGATGTCCCTTATATAATAAGGTAGCACCCGAGTGTCCGAAGTTGCCCACCTCGTAGCCTTCGCCCAGCATCTGCTGCAGGCGAACCGGGTAGGAATCGTGCTCGCGGTCTTGAAGACCGTAGCCGTAGGTCACGCTATTGCCCACACAAGCCACCTTGACAGGCTTCGCTGCCTGTGTCGCGAGGGCAAGGAGGCACAGGGCAATAATTACAAGCTTTTTCTTTATCATAGGTCAAACATTTTTAATCGGTTTTAGCCCCCGTGTGCATGGCGTAAGCCTTGCACAGCCACGCTGGTCTTATGGCTGATGGCACAGACGGCCTCGGCCAGCGTGTTGAGGTAATGGAAGCGGCCGTAGTCGCTTTCGAAGTCGGGCATATCTTCGGGCCACGGGGCGAGGATGAGGAGCGAACCTGCGGCACAGGCGTCGAAGCGGCTGCGCTCGGGCTTCCAATATTTGCCAATGGGCGTGGCCTGCAGGTGTATCAATCGCAGTCTTTGCTCGAGAGCCATGTTCTTGATGCGCTTCTCGCATTCCGAGATGCCAGGCGTGACGAGCACGTTGCCACTATTGGCTGCCGCAAGAAGCCGTTGGCTCTCAGTCCTCCAGAAGTCGGAGTTTTCCGTAGGGATGCCGTCGGTACGGCGGTGGAAGAACACCTGGTGCTTCTCGGGCTGTCGCAGGAGGAGCAGGTTGCCAAAGGCGCTGTAGCGCACGCCGCCGATGGTGAGGCACAGGGCGCGCTGGAACAGGTCGGGGTATTCGCGCCGCATCATGTAGCAGAGCGGGTTGTCGCGGAGGTAGCGCTTCCAGTTCTCCAGCTGGCCGTCGCGCATGAGGATATGGTCGTTGTAGCCAGGCTCGAAGAGGGACGGGCGGGAAGAGGGGGCGGAGCCTGCGGCTGACGCCACAGGCACGGTGGCAGACGAGAGGAGAGGGGCGCCAGGGGCGGTGGCGGCCGTTGATTGCCACCAGGCGCGGCTGATGCCGCCCTTGAAGGCACCGATGATGATGCCAAGGTGCTTGCCTTGGGGCAGGGGCTGGTTGATGCGGACTATCATGTGCAGATGGTCGGGCATGAGGCAGACCTGCCATACATCGACCATGGGATAGTGCTGGCGTATCTTCGGCACCTCTGTGTCGAGAACAGCCTGTCCGAGCGCGGATGGCTTGAGGTGGGGCCTTTCGCCGTCGCCTCTCGTGGTGCCTACAACTTCGCCAAAGACAGGGCGCCGCTCGGTAACCACCATCGTTACTTCGTATGTCCCCGGCACGGCGTAGTCGTGGCCGAACATGCGTCGCGTCTGGCAACCCTCACTCACGACGTGCCCTAAAACTCGTTACATTGTTGGAAGAAGCCTATCTCGTCGAGTTCCTTCTTGAGTTGAATCTCTTCCTCTGGCGTGATGTTCTGGAAGGGCGTGCGGTTGGGACCGAGGTCGAGGCCGATGAGCTTCATGATACGCTTGCCGCCGACGATGTTGCCGCGGAAATGGCAGATGACGTTGATGACGAGCTGCGAATAGTCCTGCAGCTTGCGGGCAGTCTCCAGGTCGCCTCGCTTCCATGCTTCGATGATGCCGACGAGGTTCTTGCCGTTGTAGTTCGTGGTGCCTCCGATGCCGCCTTGTGCGCCGCCCATGGCGAGGCAGGGCAGGATGGTCTCGTCCTGTCCGTGGAGCATGTCGAACTTGCCGCCGCCATAGAGTCGGCATTGGTTATACTCGTAGAGGCTCTCGAAGGTGTACTTGATGCC
>OMSJ01000070.1 GCA_900313705.1 uncultured Prevotellaceae bacterium | reverse complement strand
TTTGCAAGAAATGTAAGCGATTGCCTTTTCTTGTAAGCTATTTCGTAAGCGACTGCAATTTATTTTCATTTTTAGGGACTTCTGCCGCGAGGCTGCCGAAGAACTCCTCATGATTGCTGGCCTTGTAGAAGAAAATGAAAAATTGAAAAGGTAAAACAGTCTAAAATCTCAGTCTCAGTTAGAAAGAAGGTCACAATCCAACTCAACAACCCTATTTATAATACATATAACTTATTAATAATTAAGTATATATGTATATATAGTGGAGTTGTGGGGGTACCTTGAAAACTAACTGAGACTCTGAGACTGAGACTGCGGGATCAATCCGGATGTTTGCATCATGGGCAAAGCAGAAGTCTATCATGTCGCTGAAGATATGATGAGCGTCTGGATAGCTGGCAATACGGTGGACGACATGATACGGCAGCTCATCGTCCAACCATTTGCCATCAAATATCTTATGGTATGTGGGTTCGGGTGATGGCAGGAAAGCGAAGTAGCCGACAACACGGCCTTCATCTTCTATGACAAAGCCTCCGCTCTTTTCCATGTCTGAGGTAATGACTGCTTCCGAAGGATACCCTTCTCCCCATTGGTGCATATTGCCGGAAGAACGCATGATCTTCTTTGCTGCTTCCATCACCTTCAACGCGGGGGCTTCTTTCATCAATTAAAAACTTATATATGCCATATCTTGCTATCTGCTAGTTAACCATATTATCATGGCCACCTGTGCTACGATTATCAGAGGAATGCCAAACAGGAACTTCTTGTGCATGGTCTTGTGGTGCCACACTCTCATGCCCAGCCAAGCGCCTATGCTGCCGCCGATGACTGCCAAGCCCAAGAGTGTTGCCTCTGAGATGCGCCACTTGGAGCGTTTGGCTTTCCACTTGTCGATGCCATACATGAAGAAAGTTACGACATTGATGGCGACAAGACAGATGAGTATGAGTTGTTCGGTTGTCATTCCAGGATTTTGCAGTTCATTTTGCTATATCTCTGCTGCTTGCAGATAGGTTCCTTCTAGCTCTGAGGTGTTGTAGAAAACTATTTCGTCTCTTCCCGAGGTGTTGAGGAACTTGCTGAGGAAGGCTTTCAGTTTCTCTATGACGGTTTGCTTCTTCTCTCCACTTTCTGGCAGGAAGGGGTTAGAAGGTGGCAGAATCTTGGCGATTCCTGTGCCCGTTTCTGTGACATAACCGTCCCTGAAAGCACGCTCCACGAAGGCTGCCGTTTCTTTGGGCTTCAGGTTTTCTTCCTCGATGATGGTGTTCAGTTCCTTCTTCTTTTCTTGTTCGATATACTCTTCCCATTGTGCGCCAACATCTTCGCCCTTCTCTGGAGTCATCCTCTCGATGAAGTGCTCTATCAGTTCGCGTTTGTCGCGCATATCCGGGCTTGCATCCATCTGTTTGCGAATCTGCACGATAATCTCTTTGTCCGAGCAGTTCGAGTCGTGATATTTCTGCACGAGGGCAAGGATGTAGTGAATGTTGATTTGGTCGTGACGGACCAGTTCTATCTCGAAGATGAGGTCGTCGTTGATAGCCTCTTGCTCCTTGCTCCTTGCCCCTCTAATTTTCGTGTAGTAGGTCAAATACCAACCCTTGTAGTCCTGATAGTCCATTTCGCTCACTATCTTCGCCTGTTCGTCGAAGGCATCAAACACGCTCAGCACATTCCTTAGCCTCAAGATTTCGCTCATCAGTCGGACAAAGGCTTTCTGTCCTTCCTCGTCAAGCATATCTTTCATTTCGCCCAACGGATAGAGGCTGAGCAGTTGTGTTATCAGTTCCACATAGGGCAAGTGGTCGCGCCCTTTCACATCCTGATAGCCCAAGCGATAGTATTCCTCGTAGGTCTTCATGAAGACGAGCCCCTTCGCGTTCGGGTCGCCAAAGACGGAGAGTGCCTTGTCCGTAGCGTCCTTCAGGTTTCGGAAGCAGACGATGTTGCCACAATCCTTCACAGAGTTCAGGATGCGATTCGTACGGCTGTAGGCTTGCAGGAGTCCGTGCAGTTTTAGGTTCTTATCGACCCAAAGCGTGTTGAGCGTCTTGGCGTCGAAGCCTGTCAGGAACATACCCACCACGATGAGGATGTCTATGTCCTTGTTCTTCATCCTGAGCGACACATCCTTGTAGTACGATTGGAAGTTGTCCCCATCTGTCGAGTAGTTGCAGCCGAACATCTTGTTGTAGTCCTTGATGGCCGCTTCCAGAGCGCTTCTGCTTTGCAGGTCCAGTCCTTCCGTTCCTTCGGGGTTCTCGTCCTCGAAGCCCCATTCGTCCTGTTCTTCCTCGTTGGCTGAATAGGTGAAGATGGTGGCCACTTTCAGGTTTGGAGCGCCTTCTGCTGCGAGTTGCTTCTTGAACTCGTTATAGTACATGATGGCTGCCTTCACGCTATCCACGGCAAAGATGCTGTTGAAGCCCTGTGTCTTGTAGGTATGCTTCTTCTCTTTTACATGTTTGCCTTTCTTGACCACATCCTGAACATTCAGCAGACGGTTCATTGTATAGATGTCTTTGTCCTGCTTGGTTTTGGTGGCAAAGGATTCTATGATGTAGCGTGTGACGATTGAGATTCTGCGAGGGTCGTGCAGGGCTTCTTCCGTATCGATGCCCCACACTTGTTTGCGCTCTACATCGCTCTTCATCTTCATGGTCGAGTCGTAGTCCACATGGAAACGGAGCACATTGTTGTCGCCTATGGCGTTGATGATGGTGTAGGTGTGCAGGGCTTTCGTGGGCTGTCCGTCCTGGTCTGTTTCGCCTCCGAACAGTTGGGCTGTGGTGGAGTACTTGCTGCCCTTGTTGGCGTTGATGGCGAAGATGGGCGTACCTGTGAAGCCGAACATCATGTAGCGCTTCATCCTGCGGGTGATGAGTTGGTGCATCTCTCCGAACTGGCTTCTGTGGCATTCGTCGAAGATGAGCACGATGTTCTGCTTCTGCAGGATTTCGCGGAGTTGTTCGTCTGTGTCGTAGATGCTGGGCTTCATCAGGTTCGATAGCTTCTGAATCGTCGTGATGATGATGTGGCAATTGTCGTCCTTCATCTGCCTTTGCAGCACGCGGGCCGAGGTGTTCGAGTTGGCGCAGTCTCGCTCGAAGTTGTTGTACTCCTTCATCGTCTGGTAGTCCAGGTCTTTCCTGTCCACCACGAAGAGCACTTTCTTGACTTCTGGCATTTGCGAGGCCAGTTGTGCCGTCTTGAACGAGGTGAGCGTCTTGCCCGATCCTGTTGTGTGCCAAATGTAGCCTCCTGCCTTTGTTGTGCCTTGCCAACGGTTGTTGATGGCGGTCTGGATGCGCAGCAGTATCTTCTCTGTGGCTGCGATTTGGTAGGGACGCATCACCAGCAATTGCTTATCGACGTTGAAGACGCAATATCTGGTCAGGATGTTCAGGATGGTGTGCTTGGCAAAGAACGAGGTGGTGAAGTCGCGGAGGTCTGTCAGCCTGTGATTCTCCTGGTCGGTCCAGTAGCTGGTGAACTCGAAGGTATTGCCGTCGGTCTTGCCCCTTGCTCCTTGCCCCTTGCTTCCTTCTCTCTCTTTGGCGTAGCGAGTGGTGTTGGAGTAGTATTTCGTTTCTGTGCCGTTCGAGATGACGAAGACCTGCACGAAGTCGAACATTCCTCTTCCTGCCCAGAACGAGTCGCGCTGATAGCGATTGATTTGGTTGAAGGCTTCCTTGATGGGAACGCCCCGACGTTTCAGTTCGATTTGCACCAAGGGCAATCCGTTCACCAGAATGGTGACATCGTAGCGGTTCTTGAATGCCCCTCCCTCTTCCACATATTGGTTGGTGACTTGCAGACGGTTGTTGTGGATGTTCTGCTTGTCGATGAGTCGGATGTTCTTCGTCTCCCCGCTGTCGAGCGTGAGGGCCAGGATGTAGCCTTTGCCTTGCAGCATCTCGGTCTTGTCCTCAATCTTCATCTGCTCGTTCGATATCATGGGGAGCAGCCGCGCCCACTCGCTATCGCTCAGGGTGATGCCGTTCAGGGCTTCCAGCTGTTCGCGAAGGTTACGGAGCAGACCCTTCTCGTCGCGGATGACGTGATAGACATAGCCCTGCGCCATCAGCTGGTTGATGAGGGCCGTCTCCAGCTGCGCCTCGCTCTGGTAGCCCTCAGCAGGCCTGTCCTGCACCTCGTAATGCGCCATTACGGTCTGGTGCTGCTCTTCCACTATAATCTTGTAGTCGTCCATAAAATGAAATGTTATGGTTATCTCTAGTTAAAACTAGTCAAAACTAGTTAGAACTAGTCAAAACTAGTCTCACTAGCTCTAGTTAATATCCCCCCCTTGCTTTTGCCAGTTCCACTTCCAGGTGGTGTTTTTCCCTTTCCAGTGCTTCTATCTTCTGCTCCAGGATGGGCACTTGCTGGCGGAGGCTTTTGTTCTCTTCTCTCAGACGCTGCAGTTCCTCGTCCTGGCCTTTTCTGTAGCCCGTCCTTGCTGCGTACATGCGCTCCTTGATGCCCCCTTGTGTGACGAACTGCTGGTCGAGTCCGCTCAGGTAGGTCTTCATCATCTTGTCTGTGATGTGGAGCAGGGTGAGAGCCACATTGCACAGCTCCTCATCGTTCCAGCGGACGAAGTAAAGCTCGTAGTCGCTCGTCTTGTTGTGCTTGCGACAGAAGCGCAGCATAGTGTCGTAGCGAGGGTGTGAGGCATCCCAAACGGCAAGGTGACGGGTAGAGAGGTAGTCCTCGTAGTCAGCCCTGAGTTCTTTCAACGACGAGCGGGCCACATTCAGCAGTTTCAACTGCATCTCTGTGGAGGTCATGCCGTCGGCAAGCCCCTCGATGATGTTCTGCTTGCCAGAGCGGGCCGCCTGCACCATCTGATCGACAGTTCGGTCGCCATGCTCCGGGAGGAAGCGCTTGCAGAAGTGAAAGGTCAAGACGTACAGCACCTCGCTCTTCTGGTAGAAGAAGAGGTCTTGATACTGCACCTCGTTGAGCAGCACTTTGGGGAGTGGCTTGGCCCCCGTAGCGTTATTGTTTTGTTCTGGCATGTTGGTTTCCTTTATTGTTTTTGTTTATTAATCGCTGTTTATTAATCGCTAGTTTTACTAGTCTTACTAGTCTTACTAGTTTTCACTATTTCACTTGTCTCACTATTTTTCACTCTTTTGCTATTCTCTCTCAAACGTCAGCAGTTTCTCCCGATAGTATTCGTATTGCTTTTCGCGGGCTTCGAGCTGAGCCTCCAGATTCTTGATGCTCGCCTCGAACTCATCCAAGATAGAGACTATGCGGGATTGCTCTTCAAGGGAAGGGAGAGGAATGGGGGTATTCTTCAAATTATAATTATATAACCTTTTTATTGTCCCTCCGTCTGTCTTCCATTCTGCTATTTGATATAAATAATATAGGAATCTGTTTATGACTTGCTTTTCGTTATTTGCAATCCATACAATATTTGAGTCTTGAAAATAAGCATCTTCACCATCAAATATAACAGACCTTCCTATTGTGCCTGCCGCTGATATTAGTATTTCTCCTTTCTTCGGATAAGAGAATTTAGTCTTGTATTCTTCGTACAATTCTCTTGAAATGAAAGCATCTGGTTGTCCTCCAAACGTGCCTATCTTGAAGAAGGGAATTTCACCATTGTCAGATGTTTGTTCTTTCATTATGCGTTTGCACATGCATACATCTCCAATCTTCCCCAGCGTTTTCATTTCTACTCCTGGTTTTCCTTCGAGGTCGAGGAGTTTGTCGCGATAGTGTTCGTATTGTTTGCGGCGAAGGGAAATTTGAGCCTTCAGGTTCTCTATCGAAGAAGTAAAAGTATCTAATATCCCAACTATACGCTCCTGCTCAGATAATGAAGGAAGGGGGATTTCAAATTGTGAATACTTGGAAATCCAATGTCTTTGGTGTCCACCTGGGACGAAGTTTATTCCAAGCATAGCATAATATACATATCGAAAGTTTACGCCTTCTTTGGGGCGCAACATCTTCATTGCAGAACTTTTGACCTTAAAATCAAAGTTAATCCAATGGAATGAAGTCGTAAAGTCATCAAAGATAATGCATGGATTCTCTTTGCTCGCTCTGTAGATGCCGTCTTGTTCATTTGTATAGCCCAAAAGTAATGATTGTCCTGCCGTTAAAACAGGTGTTTTATAAGCATCATCATATTCAGTTGATTTAACCAAATACGGTGTTGGCTGCTCAAAATCGAGGCAATCCTCTAACTTCTTCCACTCTACCATACTCATTCCCCCAATTCCTTTATTATCTTTGCTATCTTTGCGTTCAGGGCTGTGCCTTCGGCAATCAGGCTTTCGAGGCTGCTGTTGACTTCCTCGATGTTGATGACTTCGCGGGTGTCCTCTTGCTCCACATACGAGGAAACGGAGAGGTTGCTTTCGTTCTCCAGGATGTTGTCGTTCGAGACAAGTTTGGCCAAGTATTGCTCGTCCTTGCGGGCTTGGAAGAGTTGCATGATTTTGTCCTGATGCTCGGGCAGGAGCAGGTTCTTGTTGCCGTTCTTGGCGAAGAGTTTACTGGCGTCGATGAAGAGCACTTTCGAGTCTGTCTTGGCGCTCTTCTTCAGCACGATGATGCAGGTGGCTATGCCTACACCAAAGAAGAGGTTGGCTGGCAACTGAATGACGGTATCCACATAATTGTTCTTGATGAGGTACTGGCGTATCTTCTTCTCGTCCCCACCTCTGTAGAGCACGCCTGGGAACTCTACGATGGCTGCTGTGCCGCGTTCGCTCAAGTGCCAAAGCATGTGCATGGTGAAGGCCAGGTCGGCTGCGCTCTTGGGGGCAAGCACGCCTGCCGGGGCATAGCGCGGGTCGTTCATCAGGATGGGGTTCTCCTTGCCGTCCCATTTGAGCGAGTAAGGGGGATTGGAGACGATGGCGTCGAAGGGCGCATCCTGCATGTGCTGAGGACGCAAAAGGGTGTCTTCCAAGCGGATGTCGAAGTTGTCGAAGTTCACGTTGTGCAGGAACATGTTGATGCGGCAGAGGTTGTAGGTCGTCGGGTTCACCTCTTGTCCGTAGTACTTCAGGTGCTCGTTCTCCTTTCCTATCGTCTTGGCGAACTTCAGCAGGAGCGAACCCGAGCCGCAGGCTGGGTCGTAAACCTTCTGGATGTCGGGGTTGTGCCACGAAGCCAGCCTGGCCAAGAGTTCCGACACTTGTTGTGGCGTGAAGAATTCGCCGCCACTCTTGCCTGCCTCGCTGGCGTACATCTGCATCAGGAACTCGTAGGTGTCGCCGAAGGTGTCGTTCTGCGTGTCGTCGTAGCGCGAACCGAGGTCCATCGTGCTGACCGTTTTCAAGACTTTTGCCAGCAACTGGTTGCGCTTGATGACGGTCGAACCCAGTTTCGTATCATCGACCGAGAAGTCCGAGAAGAGTCCACGCAGGTCGTCCTCCGAATCCGTTCCCATAGCCGAAGCCTCGATGCTGCGGAAGATGCTGGAAAGGTGTTCGTTGAGGTTCTCGTCGCGGTCGCATGTCTTCACTATGTTCTGGAAGAGTTGCGAGGGCAACATGAAAAAGCCTTTTGTCTGTACTGCATCCTGCTTGCCTCCCAGAGCCTGCTCGTCGGACATGTCGGCATAGTTGAAGTCGGCATATCCTAAGTCGTGCATACGCTTGTTGAAATAGTCGCAGATGTTTTCAGAGATGAATCGGTAGAAGATAGAGCCAAGCACGTAGGCCTTGAACTCCCAGCCATCGACCGAGCCACGCAGGTCGTTCGCTATCTTCCATATCGTTTTGTGCAGTTCAGCACGTTCCTGTATGTTTGCCATAATCCTATTTTATCAGTTTTCGCGTACAAATATACAAAAAAACCTTCATCCCTCAAAGTTTTTCGGTTAAAAGGTAGGTTTTTGCGGGGCGATGCTTTCTTTTCCAATTATTCTTTATGGTGTAATCCAGAAATCAGTTCACATTAATTATCAGAACGCACCTTTTATAAACTTGCTTTTATTAGGTGGAAGATAGCGCCGATTGGCTCAACCGTTAAGCAAGGCAATCCGTGTATTTAATTACAATTTTCGGGAATTTTGCACAAATAATCGGTTTATATTTTGTGTTTTGTTGTTTTTGATGTATTTTTGCACGGCAACGTGCTTCGTTGCAACATAAACCCCATGCAGATAGAGGTGCCGGAAGGAATAGAGATAAAAGAATGAAAACAGTTATAAACCTATTTATTAACTCTTAAATCAAAACAATCATGAAAAAGTTATTTACGATGGCAGCTATTGCTGCTATGAGTCTAACCGCCTGCACAAACAAGGCAAACACAGCAGAAGAAAGCCTCGACTTCGAGGAAGCAACACCCGAAGCAGTCGTTAGTTCCCTCGCAGAGAAAGTGCAGAGCGGCGACGCTACGGCCATCACCGAAGCTGTGGAAACCGTACAGGCCGAACTGCAGGAGATTGTCGAAAACGGCGATGTAGAGAAGGCAGCAGCTTATGCCAGCCAGATTAAAGCTTTTGTTGAACAGAATGCAAGCAAGCTTCAGGAGCTGAACGTCAACACTCTTACGCTTTCTGACATCATCAACGCCGTACAGGCTCTTCCCGCAGCCGCTGAGAGCACAGCTCAGGATGCTGCAGCCGCTGTGGAGAGCGACGCCGTAGCAGCCAAAGATGCTGCCGTCGAGGCTGCCAAGTCACAGGCCGATGCCGCTGTTGAGGCTGGCAAGGCTCAAGTTAACCAGGCTGTGCAGAACGCTCAGAACAAGGCCAACGAAGCTGTGCAGAACGCTCAGAACAAGGCTAACGAGGCCGTGCAAGGTGCCGCCAATCAGGCCAATCAGGCTATCAACGATGCAGTAAAGAAGCTTCAAGGACAATAATAAGGAAGCTCATAGGGCCTCGTGCCTATGCTAAAAAGCAATCGCGTATTTCTGTCTCCGTAGCAGGAGAACGGAAATACGCGATTGCTGTATCTGCACTTAAATAAACACAAAGTAAAGACACAAAGGTTATGGCCGGGGAATCTTTGTGTCTTCAGTTCAGCGGCGTAGCTCTTCGTGTCTTCGTGTCTTTGTGTTTGATTGTCCTTTGGCTTTTCGTCGCTCCGCCAAAGCACCCTTTTGCTCCCCCTCTCTGGGAAGTGGTCAGATAAGTACACGTACTTATGGGGATAAGTACACGTACTTAGTCGGATAAGTACACGTACTTATGGCGACAAGTACGCGTACTTTTTTCCATAGGGTCTTTTGGCTATTTAGGGCCTTTTAAGCCCATAAGCCGTTACTCCATCGTGAGTTTGCCGTCTTTGACATCCACCTTGATGGGGCGGTTGCGGTCGAGGCGGCCTGCAAGGAGTGCCTTCGAGAGATCGTCGAGCAGGAGATGCTGGATGGCACGTTTGACAGGACGTGCGCCGAACTCCGGGTCGTAGCCTTCGTTTGCAAGGAAGTCGATGGCTTCGTCGGTGATGTCGAGCGAAAGCCCATTCTCATGGAGCATCTTCTTCACGCTCTCTACCTGCAGGCGGACTATCTGCTTCACTTCACCCCAATTCAGAGGATGGAAGACGATAATCTCGTCGATACGGTTGAGGAACTCGGGCCGGATGCCGCGCTGGACTAGCATATTGCGGACGTCCTCCTCGCCTTTGTCGAGGTCGGCTCCGGTCAGCAGGTTGCTCGTCATGATGATAATCGTGTTCTTGAAGTTGACGGTGCGGCCCTTCGAGTCTGTCAGGCGACCGTCGTCGAGCACTTGTAGCAGGGTGTTGAACACGTCGGGGTGTGCCTTCTCTATCTCGTCGAAGAGAACAACCTGGTAGGGCTTGCGGCGTACAGCTTCGGTGAGCTGACCGCCCTCGTCGTAGCCGACATATCCTGGAGGAGCACCGATGAGCCGCGTCACGCTGAACTTCTCCTGGTACTCACTCATATCGATACGCGTCATCATGGTCTCGTCGTCGAAGAGGTATTCTGCCAGGGCCTTTGCCAGCTCCGTCTTGCCGACACCTGTTGAGCCGAGGAAGATGAAGGAGCCGATGGGTCGCTTCGGGTCTTGCAGGCCAGCACGACTGCGGCGAACGGCATTGCTGACGGCTGCGATGGCCTCTTCCTGACCGATGACGCGTTTGTGAAGTTCTTCTTCCAGATGCAGCAGTTTCTCGGTCTCGCTCGTCTGCATCTTCGAGACGGGAATGCCAGTCCAGCGGCTCACTACATCGGCAATGTCGTCGGCTGTGACCTCGTCCCTCAGTAATTTATTGCTGACGGATGCACTTTCTTTGAGCTGCTTCTCAAGCTCTGGAAGCTTAGAGTAGCGTATCTCTGCCACACGGGCATAGTTACCGTCGCGTTCTGCCTGCTCTGCCTCCATGCGGAGTTGCTGCATACGGTCCTTGAGGGTCTGAATCTGGTCGGCCTGATGCTTCTCGTTCTCCCACTGCTGACGCATCTTGCTCTCTTGCTCGCGGAGGTCGGCTATCTCTTCTTCTATCTTCGAAAGCTTCGGGTCGTCCTTGCTTTCGCGACGGATGGCCTCGCGTTCAATCTCCAGTTGCTTTAGCCGACGGCTGATTTCGTCGAGTTCCTCAGGCACAGAGTCACGCTCCATGCGGAGCTTGGCAGCCGCTTCGTCCATGAGGTCGATGGCCTTGTCGGGCAGGAAGCGCTCGGTGATGTAGCGTTGCGAAAGCTGTACGGCAGCGATGACGGCATCGTCCTGGATGCGCACCTTGTGGTGGTTCTCGTAGCGCTCCTTCAGTCCTCGCAGGATGCTGATGCTTGAGAGCGTGTCTGGCTCATCGACCATGACGGTCTGGAAGCGTCGCTCCAGCGCCTTGTCCTTCTCGAAGTACTTCTGGTACTCGTCGAGTGTAGTGGCACCTATGCTCCGCATTTCACCACGAGCCAGAGCCGGCTTCAGGATGTTGGCAGCGTCCATGGCACCTTCACCCTTGCCTGCACCGACGAGTGTGTGTATCTCATCGATGAAGAGGATGATGCCGCCGTTGCTTTCCGTCACTTCCTTGACGACGCTCTTCAGCCTCTCCTCGAACTCACCCTTGTACATGGCACCTGCCACGAGTGCACCCATGTCGAGGCTGTAAAGCTGTTTGTTCTTCAGGTTCTCAGGCACATCGCCGCGAAGGATACGGTGGGCCAGACCTTCTACGATGGCTGTCTTACCCGTACCGGGCTCGCCGATAAGGATAGGATTGTTCTTCGTTCTGCGCGAAAGGATCTGCAGGACGCGGCGTATCTCGTCGTCACGGCCAATGACCGGGTCGAGCTTCCCGGCACGGGCTTCGTCCACGAGATTGCGAGCATACTTCTGCAGGCTCTTCTCTTCGCCTTGCTGATTCTGATTGTTGTTGTAATTCATAATGGTATGGTGTTTAGTTTGTTTCTACGTTTTCTGAACTTATTCTTCACAAACCATACTTACAAAGCTTGTGCAAGTTCCAACTTTTCGTCTATCTTCCCTCAATTAAGGCGACAATATGACACAAAGAAGGACAAAATGGCGGTCTGTTGTTTCAAATAATATAAAATAAGGAAAAGAAAAGGTAGTTTCACTTGATTATTTGGAAAGGAATTTGTAATTTTGCGCCCAATTGGAAAAAGAAGACAATTAACCTTTATTTATTAACAAAAACTTTAGCTTATGAAAAAGTTTACATCTATGCTTATGGCAGCGTTCATCGCTGTCGCAGCAATGGCAGCAGGTCCCGAGAAGCGCGGTATGCAGGCGCTGAACGCGAATGCTGCAGTGACAAGTGTGGCTAAGCAGACGACACCGAAAGCCAAAGCCATCAGAGTACAGGCCCCCACAGACAACAAGGTGCTGAAGGGCGTTAGGTCCACCATGAAGAAGGCTCCCAGGAAGGTCGAAATCGCAGACCTCCTGTCAGTTCAGTGGATGCTTTGCTCTCAGTACTATGCAGCCAATGAGGAAGGCCAACTCGAGCCCTCTATCCCCGCTGCTGGCGGCACTCCCATCTCATTCGAGATGAGTGGTCTGAACACCGTCTCCATCAAAGGCTTCACTCCCGATGCTACTGAGGCAATCGAGGCATCTTTCTCCATGAATGTCAGCGAGGAGATGCAGGCAGCAGGCGTGGTAGCCGAGGTGACAATTGCCGGAGGACAGACCCTTCTGGTAAACGAGACTTACGGTCCAATCATCCTTGCCAATGCATCGTCAGAGAACCAGGATGATCCCATCAAGGCTTATGTCTTCCAGGATGGTTACATCGCATTCGATGGCATCTGGGTTTCGGTTATCGGTGGCGAAGGCGAATATGCCGGCAGCCAGTGGGGTGACTACTGCCTGTCCACAGCAATGCCCGTCAATGCCACAATGACATGGGGCGAAGGCGACGAAGCACAGGAGATTCCCGTTCTTGTCAACCAGGACCCCGAGAGCCCTAAGAATGTTCTTGTTTATAACTTCGGAGGCATGGAAACAGCCATCAATGTAACCGTGAAGGAAGACAAGAGCTTTGTCATCGACGCTCAGCCAATGTTCTACGGCGGCCAAGATTGGGATTATATCTATGTTTCCGGCCTTTTGATTTCCGGTGGACAGTACTATCTTGAAACCCTCACGGGCGTTGGTACAGAGAACACCCTTACCTTCAATGGCAATTGGATGATTTACTCTCCCTCTTTTATGAAAATAGCAAATGTTTACGATCCCGCTACAATCACATTGAACGCAGGTGAGTTTGCTTATCCCGTCATCGAAGACGTTGCAGCCGTACCTGCTACACCTGAAATCAATGCCATTGGCAACTACAATAAGGATAATGGCTACGGATACATCGCATTCACCGTTCCCACTACCGATGTTGACGGCAACGAAATCAAGGAAGCCAACCTCTTCTACCAGTTCTACTCTGACATCGAGGGCGACATTCAGCCCATCGTCTTCACTCCCGAAGTATGCGAGAAGCTGACAGAGGACATGACCATTATCCCCTACACCTTCACCGATGGCTGGGACTTCGCTGACAAAGGCAGTTACAAGGTTGTTTACATAAACTACAACTTCAACGAGATGTACGACCGCATCGGCGTGAAGAGCATCTACACAGGTGGCGGCGAAACCCACGAGAGCGAGATTGCCTGGGCTGACGTCGAGAAGCCAGAACCCGTCGTGCTCGGTGGCACATTCAACTTCAACGAGATGGATGTTCCGACATCAAGCAATGTCAGCACCGATGGCGACATCACCGAACCGCTCACTCTTTCTGAAGGCAACGTAACACTTGTCATTTCAGAGAAGACCGAAGCTGCTACTACCCAGAACCGCTTCTGGAGCACCAATGCCGGTCCTCAGCTGCGTATGTATAGCGGCACACTGACATTCACCGTTCCCGTTGGCAATGCCATTACCGCAATGACCATCAACTATAATAAGTATAATGCAGGAAACACCGCTACTCCTGGTACTCTGACTGACGATGCAGAAAACAAGGTTGCCACATGGGCTCCCGCAGAGGGCGCAGAACCTGCTCAGGAAGTTGTTATCACCATCGCTGCCAACACGCAGATCAACAGCATCGATGTTGAAGTAGAGGAAGCCGCAGTTAACTACGACCTCGTTGTGCTGCCCGAAGGTGTTGAGCCTGAGGTTTGGACCATTGAGGGTACATTTGCAGACAACCAAAGCTCCGATGAGATCCAGCGTGCTACAGAAGTTGCCTTCGACGGTAACGACATCTATGTGAAGGGTATCCCCTTCTACTTCGAAGATGCATGGATGAAGGGTACCATCGACCCCGAAACAGGTATTGCCACATTCCCCACCGGACAGTTCGTCGGCGAGGATGAGTATGGTCTGGAGTTCATGCTTGGCTATGATAGCACGAATGATGTTATATGCGACATCCAGTTTGCATACGATGCAGACGCTAAGAGATTGACTCAGGTAACAGACCTTATCGTTGAGAATGGTGATAGTCCCAGTGAGATTTCAGCTTATGGCTGGTGGTATGACATGGTTATCTATGCAGGCGAACCCATCGTCATCGATCCTGTTACAGCTCCCGAAGACCTTGCTACAGAGACTTACCTCTTAAAGGCTAACGAATATATCGTAGATAATGAATATGACGATGACGGTAACGTGATTAGCTCCAGCACACGCGTGGAAGAGTACACCTATCAGACTCAGGTTGGCTTCGACGGCAATGACGTTTACTTCAAGGGCTTCTCTGACAACACAGCTAACATGTGGGCTAAGGGTACTCTGAGCGAAGACGGCAAGACTGTCACCATTCCTTCAGGCCAGTACATGGGTCAACTGGAGATATTATGGTACACCTTCAAGTACAATATCACTGCTGTTGATGAAGAAGGCAACATGGTTGACCTCGTGCTGAACTACGACGCTGAGAACAACACCTTCACCACCGCTCAGACAATGGTACTCAACGAGGGCAGCAAGTCGCTGAAGCCCTACCAGACCTTCGGTGATGTCGTTATCACAAAGATGCAGGAATTCGCAGCTACACCTGCCGATCCCGCAATTGCAGAGTTTGCTCCTAATGCCAACTATCCCCGCGTTGACTTCGTCATCTTTGCAAAAGATGTTGACGGCAAT
This sequence comes from uncultured Prevotellaceae bacterium, assembly GCA_900313705.1. Taxonomy (GTDB): domain Bacteria; phylum Bacteroidota; class Bacteroidia; order Bacteroidales; family Bacteroidaceae; genus Physcousia. The sequence continues at coordinate 5,512 of OMSJ01000070.1, read as the reverse complement.
GACTTGATTGGCACAAAGCTCTTCTACACCATTTGGGTTGAGAAGAACGGTGAAGAGCAGCAGCTCACACTCTCTGCAGACCAGTATGAAAAGCTCACAGAAGACATGACAGAGATTCCCTACACCTTCGATGACAGCTATGACATCTACGCAGGTGGTACTCGTGTTTATCTGAACCAGGGTGCAGAAGAGATTGCTTCTTGGACGAAGATTGGCATCCAGAGCATCTACTACGGTGGCGGCGAATGCAACAAGTCGAATATCGTATGGATGGAAACCAGCACGGGCATCGCTTCTCTCCAGGAAGCTGCGAAGGCTGCTGTCATCTACAACATTGCTGGCCAGCGTGTTGAGAAGGCCCAGAAGGGTCTCTACATCATGAACGGCAAGAAGGTTCTCGTCAAGTAAGACTTCTCTCTCTCAGAGTTTGCTCATGCTCCTTTGAGCGTGAGCAAGCTCGAGCGAAGCTAAGTAATTAGAAAAGTACGTGTACTTACGTCGATAAGTACACGTACTTATAAGCAAAAGTCCCTGTACTTATGGTCTTAAGTACAGGGACTTTTTTTGAGCGGTATTGAATCCTTTAGAACTCAGCGTTCTTAGGTGTACGTGGGAATGGAATGACGTCGCGGATGTTCTGCATACCGGTGACGAAGAGAATGAGACGCTCGAAGCCTAGGCCGAAACCGGCATGTGGGCAACTGCCGTACTTGCGGGTATCGAGATACCACCAGAGGTGTGTCATGTCCATCTCGCGACGATGAATCTCTGCCATCAGCTTGTCGTAGCTCTCCTCGCGGACTGAGCCTCCGATTATCTCGCCAATCTGCGGGAAGAGGACGTCGGTGCCCTGCATGGTGGGACCAGGGGCAACGGCTCCCTTGTAGCCGACGGAACCGCCGTCTGCAGTTTCCTGGTTCTGCTTCATGTAGAACGACTTGAAGGCACGCGGATAGTCAGTCATGATGACGGGCTTCTTGAAGTGCTCTTCTACGAGGTAACGCTCGTGCTCACTTGCCAGGTCATCGCCCCATTCACAGGGGAACTCGAACTTCTTGCCGTTCTTCTTGGCCTCCTGAAGGATGTTGATGCCTTCGGTGTAAGGCAGGCGGACAAACTCTTCCTTCAAGACACCTTCAAGACGCTCGATGAGGGTCTTGTCTATCATCTTATTGAGGAACTCGAGGTCGTCCTTGCAGTTGTCGAGCGCCCAGCGGACACAGTACTTGATGAAGTCCTCTTCGAGGTCCATCAGCTCTTCCTGGTCGAGGAAGGCAACCTCAGGCTCTATCATCCAGAACTCTGCCAGATGTCGGGGCGTGTTGCTGTTCTCTGCCCTGAATGTGGGACCGAAGGTATAGATGGCTCCGAGTGCTGTTGCACCGAGCTCGCCTTCAAGTTGGCCGCTGACAGTCAGGGAGGTCTGCTCGCCGAAGAAGTCGTCGTCGTAGATTATCTTGCCCTGCTCGTCTTTCTTCAGGTCGTAGAGGTTCTTTGTAGTGACCTGGAACATGTTGCCTGCTCCTTCGCAGTCGCTGGCCGTGATGAGCGGTGTGTGGAAGTAGTAGAAGCCGTGCTCATGGAAATAGGTATGGATAGCCATTGCCATGTTGTGGCGTATGCGCAGAATGGCACCAAAGGTGTTGGTGCGTGGACGCAAATGAGCTACCGTACGGAGGAACTCCCATGAAGCTCCTTTCTTCTGCAGAGGATAGGTGTTGTCGCAGTCTCCGAGGATTTCGATGCCAGTGGCTTGTATTTCACTGGCCTGACCAGCGGCAGGACTCTCTACGAGTTTGCCGACGACGCTCAGGCAAGCGCCTGTCGTGATGCGCTTGACGGTCTCTTCGGGGAAGTTAGCCTCATCTGCTACAATCTGGACGTTCTTTATCGTGCTGCCGTCATTGAGGGCAATGAAGAAGATGCCCTTGCTGCCGCGCTTCGAGCGCACCCAGCCTTTGACACAAATGTCACTTCCGTATGCTGTGCTCTTCAGGGCATCAATTACTTTTGTTCTTTTCATAATATTTTTCACTTTTCACTTTTCACTTATTCAAAGGCTCCCATCCTCAGCATGTTGACTTCCTGTTCCGTGAGGAAGCGCCAGTCGCCGCGGCGAACATTCTTCTTTGTCAGACCGGCGAAATAGACGCGGTCGAGACGGATGACCTTGTAGCCGAGGTGCTCGAAGATGCGGCGCACGATGCGGTTCCTGCCGCTGTGGATCTCGATGCCCACCTGCTTGCGGTCTGTCTCACTGGCATATTCTATGGCATCTGCATGTATCTCGCCGTCCTCCAGCTCGATGCCATCTGCTATCTGACGCATATCGGCGGCTGTGACGTTCTTGTCGAGATAGACGTGATAGATCTTCTTCTTGAGGAACTGGGGGTGTGTGAGTTTGGTTGCCAGCTCGCCGTCGTTGGTGAGCAGCAGCACGCCTGTCGTGTTGCGGTCGAGGCGGCCTACGGGATAGATGCGTTCGCGGCAAGCTCCTTTGACGAGGTCCATCACGGTCTTGCGGTTCTGTGGGTCGTCGCTGGTCGTGACGTAGTCCTTTGGCTTGTTGAGCAGAACATAGACCTTCTTCTCGATGTTGACCTGCTGGTCGTGGAAGAGGACAACATCCGAGCGCTTTACCTTCGTGCCGAGCTCCGTGACAATTTCACCGTTGACCTTCACTACGCCTGCCTCAATGAAGTCGTCTGCTTCGCGACGGCTGCATACGCCGGCATTGGCCAGGTACTTGTTGAGGCGGATTGGCTCGTCTGGGTCGTAGTGTGTCTCCTTGTATTCTATCTGCTTCTTCATGCTGTACTTGGCATGAGGATTATAGTCTGCAGTACGTGGGCGGTAGCCTCTCTTGGCCCCACCGTTTTGTGAATATCCGTCTCTGCTATTGCGTTGCTGATAACCACCCTCGCGGTTATAGCGTGGGCGAGGCTGATAGCCGCCTTCACGCTGCTGGTAGCCACCTTCACGGGGCTGATAGCCGCCTTCGCGGGGCTGGTAACCACCTTCACGATTATATCGTGGACGGGACTGGTAGCCCCCTTCGCGCTGCTGGTATCCGCCTTCGCGATTGTAGTGCGGACGCTGTTGGTATCCGCCTTCTCGCGGCTGCGAGTTGTATGTTGAGCGATTGATGCGTGGACGCATGGGGCGTCCGCTTGCGCCGTATCTTTCATCGTTGTTGCCTTGAGGGCGATAGCCGTCGCGGTGACCGCCATTCTCAGATTCAGAGAATTTGTCTCTCCAGTTTTCTTCGTTTGTCATTTTAACATTTACAATTTAGTCATTAACCATTTACAATTTGTTAGCCCCTTTTCCCAAGGGGCAAACAGTGTTTTTCTTAACTCTTTTTGCTTTTCTGTGTTTTTAATCTTTTGTCATTAATAGCTTATATTCCTGTGTATGTGTATGGAGTGATTGCACGCAGTTCCTCCTTCACGGATTCGCTGACGTTCAATTCTTCTATGAAGTTCTTTATGGTTGCCTCGTCGATGCCTTTACCTGTACGTGTGAGAGCCTTGAGCGCCTCGTAGGGATGTGGGTAAGCTTCTCGGCGGAGGATGGTCTGGATGGCTTCGGCGCAGACAGCCCAGCAGCCTTCCAGGTCGCGCCGGATGGCTTCTTCGTTCAGGACAAGCTTACGCAAGCCCTTCAGGGTACTCTGGATGCTGATGAGCATGTGGCCGATGGGCACGCCGACATTGCGAAGCACGGTACTGTCCGTCAGGTCACGTTGCAAGCGGCTGATGGGCAGCTTCTGACTGAGGTGCGCAAGGATGGCGTTGGCGATGCCGAGGTTGCCCTCCGAGTTCTCGAAGTCGATGGGATTGACCTTGTGCGGCATTGCGCTGGAGCCCACCTCGCCAGCCTTTATCTTCTGGCGGAAGTACTCCATCGAGACGTATTGCCAGAAGTCACGGTCGAGGTCGATAATGATGGTGTTGATGCGCTTCATGGCATCGAAGATGGCACCAAGGCAGTCGTAGTTGCTGATTTGTGTCGTGTATTCCTCGCGTTCAAGGCCGAGACTCTCGCTCGTGAACCGGCGTCCGAAAGCTCTCCAGTCGTACTGGGGGAAAGCCACATGGTGGGCGTTGAAGTTACCCGTAGCACCGCCGAACTTAGCAGTGAGCGGACTTCTGCGAAGCATATCGAGCTGACGCTGCAGGCGATAGACGAAGACCATCACCTCCTTGCCCAGTCGCGTTGGGCTGGCAGGCTGACCGTGTGTCTTGGCCAGCATCGGCACATCCTTCCACTCCTCGGCATACGTCTGAAGCTGAGCTATCAGCTCCTCGATAAGAGGATAATAGACCTGCTCCAGAGCCTCCTTGATGCTCAGAGGTACGCTGGTATTGTTGATGTCCTGACTGGTGAGTCCGAAGTGGATGAACTCCTTGTAAGGTTCGAGCCCGCCAATCTGGTCAAATTTCTCCTTGATGAAGTACTCCACGGCCTTCACATCGTGGTTAGTGACAGCCTCTATGTCCTTGACACGCTGTGCATCCTGCTCCGTGAAGTTACGGTAGATGTCGCGCAGTTGCTCATCGCCGACAGGAATGCCTTGCAACTGAGGCAGAGGCAGATGAATGAGGGCAATGAAGTACTCCACTTCGACCCGTACACGATAGCGGATGAGGGCATACTCAGAAAAGTACGCAGCCAATGTCTCGGTCTTGCTCCTGTATCGTCCGTCAATGGGTGATACAGCAGTCAGCATGTCAAGTTCCATATATATAAATAATGTGTAGGTTTTGGAAAACGGCTGCAAAGGTACAAAAAAAAGTGAAAAGTGAAAAGTGAAAAGTGAAAAATTATCCTTCGATGCATATAATTGAAAATAATTCGCTACCTTTGTTCACAAAATCTAACCTTATTACTCAATACTAACACTAACAATTATCTTATCATGGAGAAAATCATCGGACTTATTGACGCGCCGTTTACCCCTTTCTATGAGAATGGCGATGTAAACCTGGAACCCATCCCTGCATACGCTAAGATGCTGCAGAAGAACGGACTCAAGGGCGTGTTCATCAACGGCAGTAGTGGCGAGGGCTATATGCTCACGCCTGAGGAACGCATGCAACTGGCCGAGGCTTGGATTGCTGCAGCCCCCGAGGGTTTCAAGGTCATCGTACACGTGGGCAGCTGCTGTGTTCGCGAGAGCCGCAAGCTTGCCGAGCACGCCCAGAAGATTGGTGCCTGGGGCATCGGAGCCATGGCGCCTCCGTTCCCGAAGATTGGCCGCATCGAGGAACTCGTGAAGTACTGCGAGGAGATTGCTGCGGGAGCACCTGCCCTACCCTTCTACTTCTACCACATCCCTGCCTTCAACGGCGCCTTCCTGCCGATGGTGAAGTTCCTCGAAGCCGTTGACGGACGCATCCCGAACTTCGCCGGCATCAAGTACACCTTCGAGAGCCTCTACGAGTATAACCAATGCCGACTCTATGGCGGCGGCAAGTTCGACATGCTCCACGGACAGGACGAGACCATC
>OMSJ01000147.1:4922-8657 GCA_900313705.1 uncultured Prevotellaceae bacterium | reverse complement strand
CCTTTCAGGGCTTAGTTTTGTTGATGTTCCTGTACCGGGGGTTAGCACCCCCGTCTGTGGTCTATCGCGCCTTCGGCGCTTATTTACCGGACACCAATAATTTGTCAGACGATGTGCCTGCCTGATGACCGACTGGGGTTAATGCAAATGGGCTAAGGTTTACGCAGCACCCACTCTTGATACAAGCATACCCCTGCATTGCTAGAGTCGTAGCCGAGGTAACCTAAGATGATGTTTGACACGAACTGCTCAGGCAAAAGCCAGAACATCAGCTTTGCCAGCGTCGGACGTTTGAGTATCTTTGTGGCCTTACGTTATAAATCTGTCAAGGTTCAAGAACTTCGATAGCGCCTCGACTTTGGCACTAAACACATTTCTTGCAGATTACACAAGTTTATCCTTGAGATTGATGGCAGAAGCAGTCATGCGACGGCTGGTGACAAGCAGGCCCAGGAAGGTCAGGACGCCGTTGAGCAGCAGGAGTTCGTAGCTGAAGCGGTAGTTCCACAGAAGTGGGGCGAGGTAATCGAGCAAGGCACAGACGATAGGGGAGACGACGGCGATGTAGGGCACAGCACGGTCGTTTGCCTTTCTGCGTGTGAAGAGGCCGAAGCAGAAGAGCCCCAACAGCGGGCCGTATGTGTAGCCTGCCAAGCGATAGATGGTGTCGATGATGGTACCGCTGCCTGCGAAGTGGAAGACGGCAATGCAGAGGGCAAAGGCAAAGGCGACTGCCAGGTGGACGCGATGCCGAGTGCACAAGGCTCTCTCTGCATCCACTTCGTCCTGCTCTATCCGAAGGATGTCCACGCAGATACTTGTGGTGAGCGACGTCATAGCGCTGTCGGCACTGGAGAGCGCCGCTGCTGCGATGCCGATGGTGAAAGGGAAGACGACGAAGGTACCCAGTGCTCCGCTGCCCACGAGCATCGGCAGCAGGCGGTCGCCGGCATCGGGAACGGCGAGCCCTTGCTGGGCTGCAAAGGTGTAGAGCAAGACGCCGAGAGCAAGGAAGAGCAGGTTGACGGGCAGGATGCAAAGACCATAGAGGCACATGTTCTTCTGTGCGGCATGAAGGGAACTGCAGGTCAGGTTCTTCTGCATCATGTCCTGGTCGATGCCGTTCATAACGATGGTAATGAACATGCCATTGATGAACTGCCGCAGGAAGAACTGCGTACTCGACGGGTCCCAACAGAACATCTGCCCCATGGGACTTTGGATAATGGTGTCCATGCAGGAAGACGTGAGGTTCATCTTCATCGACACGCTCCAGACGATGCAACCCGTGGCCAGCAGCATACAGAGCGTCTGCAAGGCATCTGTACGGACGATGTTCTCGATGCCGCCTTTCCGTGTATAGAGGAAAATGGCTAACAGGACGATGCCGACGGTGAAGCCGAAGGGAAGACCCAGCGGACGGATGGCCATCTCGTGGAGCACGGTGCAGGTCAGGAAAAGGCGTGCAGCAGCGCCCGTCAGCTTGCTGAGCAGGAAGAAGCAGGCGCCTGTCAGGTGGCTACGACGTCCGAAGCGCTCGGCAAGGTAGCCGTAGATGCTGGTGAGCCGAAGCCGATAATACAGCGGAAGCAGTACGTAGGCAATGGTGACAAAGCCGGCAAAGAAGCCCAGGCACATCTGGATGTACGTCATGCCTGTCTTATTCACCCAGCCCGGCACGCTGACGAGGCTCACACCGCTGATGCTCGCCCCTATCATACCGAAGGCTACAAGCAGCCACGGCGACTTCCTGCCTGCACGAAAGAAAGCGTTGTTGTCGCCGCTTGACTTCACAAGTCTCGTGAAGAGGACAAGCAGCATTATGTAAAGCCCTAAAGCGGAGAAGACGAGAAGATTGGTCATGCTGAGAAAGACATTATTGATGATTTCGCGTGTAAAGGTACAAAGAATTTAATAATGTAGAGCGAAGAATGAAGAATTATTTTGTACCTTTGCATGAGAATTAGTAAATATGAAGAATATGAAACACATACTTTCCATTGCGCTTCTGCTTGCAGCATCCTACGTACAGGCGGCGCTGACGGCCTACGACCTGCGCTGCGAGCTGCTCCACCAGCCTTGGGGCATCAACACAACGACACCGGCCCTGAGCTGGAAGCTCAAGTTAGACCATAACGGCGTGCGGCAGTCGGCCTATCAGATTCTTGCTGCCTCGCGCCCCGACTTGCTGACAGAAGAGAAGGCAGACCTGTGGAACAGCGGCCGCGTGGAGAGTGAGCAGTCGGTCTGGGTGACGTATGCCGGCAAGGCACTCGAGAGCCGTAGCGTCGTCTATTGGCAAGTGAAGGTCTGGGACGAGAACGGCAAGGCCGGTGATTGGGCTCGAGGCGCAAAGTTCTCCGTCGGCATCCTCGACAAGACGCTGTGGCGCGGCAAGTATATCGGCATGGAGCGAACCGACCGCAAGGTGCAGCCGCTCCTGCGCAAGACGTTTGACTGCACGGACACAAAGGCACCTGCCTTCCTGCACATCAGCACGCTGGGCTACCACGAGATATATCTCAACGGCCAACGCATCGGCGACGACGTGCTGACGCCTTCCGTCGTGGAGTACAGCAAGCGGCATCAAGCGATGACCTACAGTCTGGAAGGCAAGCTGCGCAAAGGCCGCAATGACCTCGTCGTCTGGCTTGGCGGCGGCTTCTACGACAACCCGAAGATAGTCGGCGTACATGAAGGCGGGCCCTACGCCTTGATGCAGATAGACCAGCAGGAGGAGGCAGGCGGATGGCAGACACTCGTAGCGACGGACGGGACATGGCAGTCCAGAGGAAGTGGCTACTATGATGATGGCATCGCCGGCGCGTGGACGTTTGGCGGCGAAGTGGTCAATGCGGTTGAGCTCCTGCCTGACTTCTCTTCCTCGACACTCGATGCCGTCTCCTGGCAAGGCGTCAGCACGATGGAGCTCCCTGCTCAGGAGATAACGCCGATGATGTGCGAGCCGAACAAGATTATGATGGAAGTGCAGGCACAGCAAGTCTCGCGCTTCGACAGCAACAAGTGGATGGTCGATATGGGCCGCAGCATCGTGGGCTGGACACGCATCCGCCTTGGCAAGCTCCGCAAGGGACAGCGCATCACCATCAGCTACTGCGACATGCTGGCCCTCAGCGGCGACTTCGACGAGGGTGTCTTCACGGACCATTACATCGCAAGCGGTGAAGGCGACGAGACTTTCCAGAACAAGTTCAACTACCACGCCTACCGGTACATCAAGATAGAGGGGCTTGACCGCCAGCCCACCCTGTCGGACATTGCCGGCTTGCTCATTCATACGGGCTACGAGAAGGGCGCGTCGTTTGTCTGCAGCGACAAGGACCTCTGTGCCATCCACGACATGGTGCACTACACGTTCCGCTGCCTGACACTCGGCGGCTACATGGTCGATTGTCCGCACATCGAGCGGCAGGGCTATGGCGGCGACGGCAATGCCTCCATCTTGGCTGCGCAACTGCAATACGACCTCTACCCGCTCTATCGCAACTGGCTGCAGGGCTACACCGATGCCCAGGGTGACGACGGCGAGGTGCCGCACGTGGGGCCTGCCTTCTGGCAATGCGGCGGCGGACCGTTCTGGTGTGCCTTCATCGCCAACGCACCTTGGCAGACCTACCAGCAGTACGGCGACCTTAGGCTTCTGGAATGGTACTATCCCAACATGCAACGCTACCTTGCCTACGCCGAGCAGTACATGCCCGACGGCCTGCTGAC
>OMSJ01000147.1:0-4883 GCA_900313705.1 uncultured Prevotellaceae bacterium | reverse complement strand
ATGAGCTGGGTCTATGGCATCATGGCAAACGCTGCGGAGCTGCTTGGCAAGGCCGACGACGCGCAGCTCTACAGACAGAAGCAGACGGACATCAACCAGCGCATCCATGCTACCTATTATAATAAGAAGGATGCCACCTATGCCAACGGCTTGCAACTCGACCAAAGCTTCCCGCTCTTCGTGGGCGCTGTTCCCGACGACCTGCAGCAGAAGGTCAACAATGCCCTGAAGCGCGAGACCTACGGACGTTTCGACGGGCATCTCTTCACGGGCCTTGTGGGCATCCCCATCCTGACACAATGGTGCACCCGCGCCGGCAACGTGCAGCTCATGGCGGACATGCTGAGGCAACACAGCTTCCCCGGCTATCTCTATATGATAGACAACGGGGCGACGACGACCTGGGAGCACTGGAACGCGCGCCGCAGCCGCATCCACAATTGCTACAACGGCATCGGCTCGTGGTTCTATCAGGCACTGGCCGGCATCGTGGGCGACGCTTCACGGCCCGGATACCGACACTTCACCATCCAGCCGCAACTGCCGGACAGCCTGACATTCGTCCGCGCCCTCAAGCCGACGCCCTACGGCGACATCAGCGTCGATTGGAAGCGCTCGGCCAGCACCTTCGACCTGCGCCTCACCATTCCCGCCGGCACGACAGCCACCGTGCTCTGTCCCGAGGCGAGATGGCACCCGCCAGACTCAACCGCACCGGCCCCGTCTTCAACGAGAAAGAGCGCTCCCGCAAGCCCGACCCAGAGCTGACACGATACAATCCCGCAGAACCCATCGAACTCAGCAGCGGCACCTACCGCCTCATCTACAGGCTGAAGAAGCAATAAGCAACTTATAATGTGTCTGTTCCTCTAACATGTAATATATTAACTAAAACTAATCAATATGAGACGAAATCTATTACTTCTTTTGTCGGTATTGCTTCCCCTTTTGGCAAGTGCTGAAACAGTAGAGATTGATGGCATTTATTACAACCTCGTATCAAAGATAAAGGAGGCAGAGGTAACCAGTAATCCTAACAAATACAAGGGTATCATCAATATCCCTGAGTCTGTTCTTTACAATGGTTCAACATACAGCGTGACAAGTATCGGCGAATCTGCCTTTCAGTTTTGCGCAGGCCTAACCTCCATTACTATCCCCAACAGCGTGACAAGCATCGGTGAATCTGCCTTCTCATATTGCAGCAGTCTGACCTCCGTCACCATCCCTGGCAGCGTGACAAGCATCAGCAACTATACATTCTCTGACTGCACCTGTCTGACCTCCGTCACCATCCCTAACAGCGTGACAAGCATCGGTGAATCTGCCTTCGATGGCTGCAGTTGCCTGACCTCCATCACCATACCCAACAACGTGACAAACATCGGTGACTGTGCCTTCGAAAACTGCAGCGGCCTGATCTCTGTCACTATTGGTAACAGCGTGACAAGCATCGGTTTCTCTGCCTTCTATGGTTGCAGTAGCCTTTACACCATCACCATCCCTGAAAGTGTGACAAGCATAGGCAACTGCGTTTTCAGGGATTGCAGCGGCCTAACCTCCATTACTATCGGCATTGGAGTGACAAACATCTGCGACTGGACCTTCAGTGGTTGCACAAGCCTGACCTCAGTCACCATACCCAACGGCGTAACAAGTATCGACTACAATGCCTTTAGTGGTTGTACAGGTCTAACCTCCGTTACCATCGGAAGTGGTGTGACAAGCATCGGCAACGAAGCCTTCAGTGGTTGCACAGGTCTGACCTCAGTCACAATCCCCGAAGGTGTGACCAACATCGACGGCGCTGCTTTCTCTGGATGCACGGGTTTGACCTCCATTACCATCCCTAATAGCGTGACAAGCATCGGCAGCGCGGCCTTCATGGATTGCACAGGCCTGACCTCCGTCTCCATCCCCAACAGCATGACAAGCATCGGAAGTTCTGCCTTTCAGGGTTGCATTAGCCTAACCTACGTCAACATCCCTAAAAGCATAACTATTATCAACGAATGCACTTTTATGGGCTGCAGCGGTTTAGTGTCCCTAAAATTACCAGAAGGCTTAAAGATAATCAAGAGCCAGGCTTTCTCCGATTGCTGGAATCTAGAGAGTCTCACCATTCCTTCTACTGTGGAGTTCATCTATCAAGAAGCGTTCGCTAATTGTAGCGTACTATCCGTAATCAACGCACTACCAGCAACACCACCATTTATCTATATCAACACATTCTCCAACTTCAATGTACCACTTAAAGTGCCTGCCGAATCCGTAGGAACTTATAGGACTCACAATGTATGGAAAAACTTTAAGAACATAAAGACAATAGATGGCAGTGAATTTCCCGACCCTGAGAAGTGTGCCACGCCTACCATCAGCTATTCCAATGGCGAACTGTCGTTCGACTGTAAGACCGAAGGTGTAGAGTTTGTCTATGAGATTACAGATGACGACATCAAGAAAGGCTATACTGCCAAAGTTAAACTGACTGCCACCTACACCATCACCGTCTATGCAACCAAAGCAGGGTATGAGAACTCCGAAGTGGCAACAGCTACCCTCTGCTGGATAGACGTGGAGCCACAAACGGAAGGCATTGAGGATGCCGTTGCAGAAGTAAAAGCTCTGCCTGTACTGATACAGTCGCATGGCGGAACCATCAGCATCCAGGGAGCAAAGGACGGCACAGAGATTTCAGTCTTTAGCGTCAATGGCATGAAGCAAGCCTCAGCTACTTCGTGCAATGGCGGCGCAACCTTAAATACTTCTCTTCTGCCTGGCTCCGTTGCAATCGTGAAGATTGGCGAGAAGACGGTCAAGGTCGCGATTAAGTGAGAGCAGACAATAAGAGAATGTGAAAATAAGAAGTTTAGAAAATAACAGAAAACCTTACAAGTCGTTAAAAATACTAAAAGTATTTGGCAATCACGAGAAAATGTCGTACCTTTGCAGCCGGAAACGTAGAAAACGTCCTTTCCTGTACTAAACAAGAAGGTTAAGAAGGGGCAATGGAAAGAACCCTAGTGCTGCTCAAGCCGAGCACTGTAATGAGAGGTCTGATAGGCGAAGTCACGAGTCGCTTTGAGAAAAAAGGATTGCGTATCGTCGGCATGAAAATGCTGCAGCTCAATGATGAGATACTCAACGAACACTATGCCCACCTCGTGGGAAAACCATTCTTCCCCGCACTAAAGGCTTCCATGATGCGCACACCGGTCATCGCCATGTGCCTGGAGGGAACAGACGCCATCGAGGTCGTGCGCTTCATCACAGGCTACACCAATGGCCGCAAGGCAGAGCCCGGAACCATACGCGGCGACTACTGCATGAGCAACCAGCAGAACATCGTCCACGCTTCCGACTCTCCAACCTCTGCCGCCATCGAAATCAAGCGCTTCTTCAAGGCTGAAGAACTCTTCGACTTCGGAGACCTCAATATGGACCGCCTCTACTCAGTGGACCTGTCCTGATTGGCAGAAGAGAAAGACAACAAAGCTAAAACCACTACAACCGATAACCGCAGATACATGAAAATACTCACCACCCTGCTCCTGTTCTCCCTTGCGCCGCTACAGCTCGTCCTGGCTCAGGACCGACTGGCCAGCGTCGCGCCCATCGACCGCAAGATGCGAGCTATAGACAGCATCTCGCTGGTTCACATCAGCGAACAGGAAACAATGGCCGACCTGCAGTTCCCCGCAGCGGCTCTCTACCCCACCTGGAACAACGAATACACACGCGACTATAACGTAGCACTCCCCTCTGAATACAAGATTGACCTGCGCCGTTTCCACATGCCGTGCGAAAGCCGTATGGTGACCAGCCACTATGGCTACCGACGCTCCTTCCGCCGCCAGCACTACGGGACGGACATCAAGGTCTTCGTGGGCGACACCATCCGCGCAGCATTCTCAGGCAAAGTGCGCGTCGTAGAGGACCAAGGCTACCGCAGAGGCTACGGCAAGTATATTGTCATTCGCCACGCCAACGGACTGGAAACCGTTTACGGACACCTGAGCAAACACCTCGTGAAGCCCGACCAGATTGTTCGCGCGGGTGACATCATCGGCTTAGGCGGCAACACAGGACGCTCCACTGGCTCACACCTACACTTCGAGACGCGTTTCCTCGGACAGTTCATTGACCCCGAGAAGCTCTTCGACTTCGAGGAACAGGACGTGAAGGGTGACTTCTACCTCTTCTGCTCAAACGGTCGCGGCACGATGCTCGCCTCTGCAGGCAACATCGATGGCGGAGAAGAGGAAATGGACGAGGAGACCGCAAGAGCCCTCATGGAAAAGGAGGCCGAAAGCGAAGCATTCCAGCAGAAGAGAATGCAGGAGATGAGGGCAAAAGCCCGCACTCACATGCATAAGGTACAGTCCGGCGAGACGCTTTCATCCATTGCCCGCAAGTTCGGCACCACCATCGACAACCTCTGCCGACTGAACAACATCAAGCGTACCACCATCCTGCGTCCGGGACAAATCCTGCGTTACAGTTAATACCACTCCATATAAGACAACGGATTTCGCACTCCAAGCAAGTCCGCATGTCACAAGAAGAAGGGGATGTGCCTGCTCAACATGGCACATCCCCTTCTTCCTATATTCCCCGAACTGCACTTCGCAAAAGGGATTGCAGACAGGCAGCAAAGCTTCAACAGGCTGTCGGAAAACCCTTTCAAACAGGCGACATCACCCTCTCAGGCTGGGAACCAAACCTCATCAAACAGACAACAAAACTCTTTCTGACTGGTGACAAAACTCTATTAGGCTGGGAACAAAATTATTTTCAAGCCTTGAAAATATATTTTCAAGCTTTGGTTATTTATTTTCAAGCCTTGATTATATATTTTCAAGGCTTGAAAATAATTTTTAGGC
>OMSJ01000078.1 GCA_900313705.1 uncultured Prevotellaceae bacterium | reverse complement strand
CCGCAAGGAAGACCTCACCCGTGAGGAATTCCTCGCTCACGCCTGGCAGTGGAAGGAGGAGCACGGCGGCATCATCCTCAAGCAGCTCCGCAAGCTCGGAGCCAGCTGCGACTGGGACCGCACGGCCTTCACGATGGACGAGAAGCGCAGCGAGAGCGTAATCAAAGTCTTCTGCGACCTCTACGACAAAGGTCTCATCTATCGCGGTCTCCGCATGGTCAACTGGGACCCCAAGGCGCAGACTGTGCTCTCCGCAGAGGAGGTCATCTACCGCGACGAGAAGAGCAAGCTGTACTATCTGAAATACTATGTAGAGGGACTAGTTAAACTAGAAGAACTAGATAAGCTAGAGGCCGAGGGCAACATCATCCACAAGGACGAGAAAGGCTACTATGCCGTAGTTGCCACCACTCGCCCCGAGACCATCATGGGCGACACGGCGATGTGTATCAACCCCAAAGACCCGAAGAACCAATGGCTGCGCGGCAAGAAGGTCATCGTGCCGCTGGTGGGCCGCGTCATCCCTGTCATCGAGGACCGTTACGTCGACATCGAGTTTGGCACAGGCTGCCTGAAGGTGACACCAGCCCACGACGTGAACGACTACCAGCTGGGCAAGACGCACAACCTGGAGACCATCGACATCTTCAACCCCGATGGCACCATCTCCGACCAATCGCCCCTTTATGTGGGCATGGACCGCATGGCTGTCCGCAAACAGATTGTCAAGGACCTGGATGCTGCCGGCCTGCTCGAGAAGGTGGAGGACTACGAGAACAAGGTGGGCTACTCGGAACGCAACCAGGACACGGCCGTCGAGCCACGCCTCTGCAAGCAGTGGTTCCTCTCCATGAAGCACATGGCCGACATTGCTCTGCCACCCGTGCTCGAAGGCAAACTCAAGTTCTATCCTACGAAGTACGTCACCACCTATCGCAACTGGTTGGAGAACATCCAGGACTGGTGCATCAGCCGTCAGCTCTGGTGGGGACACAGGATTCCGGCGTACTTCATCCCTACAGCCTCCCCCGACCCCTCCAAAGGAGGGGGGAACGGCCCCTCAACCCCCGATGCCTCAAAAGGAGTGGGGAACGGCGAGGAAGAAGAGCGCTTCGTTGTGGCTTTAACGAAGGAAGAGGCGCTTGCCAAGGCTCAGGAGAAGTTTGGCAAGGACATCACCATGGACATGCTCCAGCGCGATGAAGACGCCCTCGACACATGGTTCTCGTCTTGGCTTTGGCCCATCTCGCTCTTCGACGGCATCAACAACCCCGGCAACGAGGAAATCAGCTACTACTACCCCACGAGCGACCTCGTGACTGGCCCCGACATCATCTTCTTCTGGGTGGCCCGCATGATTATGGCTGGCGAGGAGTACATGGGCGACATCCCCTTCCGCAACGTTTACTTCACGGGCATCGTTCGCGACAAGCTCGGCCGCAAGATGAGCAAGAGCCTCGGCAACTCGCCCGACCCGCTTGAGCTCATCGAGAGATATGGTGCCGATGGCGTCCGTATGGGCATGATGCTGGCTGCTCCTGCAGGCAACGACATCCTCTACGACGACGCTCGACCATTGACCATTCGGCTACGCCCGAAAACACAGCGGACAATAATGGTCAATGGTCAATGGTCAATGGTCAATCAAATCGCGAAGCAGTCCGGTGGATGCAGGCAAAGCTCAACGCCACCTATGCTGAGATAAACGACCTCTACAGCAAGTACCGCTTGAACGAAGCGCTGATGGCTGCCTTCAAGCTCTTCACCGACGAGTTCAGCGGCTGGTACCTCGAAATGATTAAGCCGGCATACCAGACTCCGATTGATGCCGAAACACTCCGTGCCACACTCGACATCTTCGACCAGCTCCTGCACATCATCCATCCCTTCATGCCCTTCATCACGGAAGAACTCTGGCAGCACATTGCCGACCGCAAGGACGGCGAGTCGCTCATGGTATCGGTCTTCAAGACGGCTGAGCCTACGAAGAAAGATGCCGAGCTCATCGCTCAGGTCGAGGAGATGAAGCAGATTGTGAGCGGCGTCCGTGCCATCCGCCAGAGCAAGAACATCTCGCCCCGCGAGCCGTTGGCTCTGCAGGTTGTCGGCTCGGCCAAGCAGGGTGTGACAAGCATTCCCGCCCTTGCTGCCATCATCGTGAAGCTGGCAGGTCTCAGCGGCATCGAAGCCGTCGCCGAGAAGGGCGAAGGCACACAAGCCTTCCTCGTCGGCACCGATGAATACGCCGTTCCCCTGGGCAGTCTGATTGACACAGAGGCCGAGCGCGAGAAGGCTGAAGCAGAAATCAAGCGTCTGCAAGGCTTCATGGCTGGCATCGAGAAGAAGTTGCAGAACGAGCGCTTCGTGCAGAACGCTCCCGCTCAGGTCGTCGAGCTGGAACGCAAGAAGCTGGCCGACGCGCAGAGCAAGATAGCTGCCCTCGAAGCAACCATCAAGTCTTTAGGCTGATTAAACCCTTTTGTCTTTTTGATGTCTAATAAAGAAAAACTTGGACATGAAAAAGAATAGTAAGGACAAGCAGGAACTGACACGGCGCCAGTTCCTTGAGAGACTGGGATTTAGTTCTGCGGCGGCATTGTCGCTGATGACCATCGGGCCTTTGCAGGTAATGGCTTCGCCCAGGACAGCCATGAGCGCGCTGGGCGACGATGCACCGGAAGCGCCGAAGATGACTTATCGCACCCAGAACGGGACGGGCGAAAAGATTTCTCTGCTTGGCTTTGGCATGATGCGTCTGCCGCGCGAGCAGGAAAGGGTGAACGAGCTGGTGGATTATGCGCTGGCCCACGGCATTAACTACTTCGATACAGCCCCCATGTATAGCGGCGGCTCGAATGAGACGGCTACCGGCTTGGCTCTGAGCCGCCATCCTCGCGACAAATACTATGTAGCCACCAAGATGTCCAACCAGAACGAGAGCTTGTGGTCCTTCGAAAAGTCGAAGGAGATGTACGAGAACTCGTTCCGCAAGCTTCAGGTCGATTACATCGACTACTACCTTCTCCATAGCGTCGGTGGCGGCGGCTTGGACAATCTCCGGGGGCGGTTCATCGACAACGGAATTTTGGACTTCTTGATTGAAGAACGCAAGGCCGGTCGCATCCGTCACCTCGGCTTCAGCTATCATGGAGATGTAAAAGTGTTCGACTGGCTGCTTGACAACAACGACAAGTATCATTGGGACTTCGTTCAGATACAGATGAACTACCTCGACTGGCATTATGCCCAGAAGCGTGGAGGAGGCCGCCGTCGCGGCGACGCCAATGCAGAGTATCTCTACGGCAGACTTGATAAGCTTGGCATCCAATGTGTCATCATGGAACCGCTAAGAGGTGGCGGACTTGCCAATGTGTCCGACGACATCCGCGAGCAGATGAGCCGCGCCCGCAAGGACGACACCCCAGCCCGTTGGGGCTTCCGCTGGGTCGCTTCGCACCCCGACGTCCTAACGACGCTGAGCGGCATGAACCGCATGGAACATCTCAAAGAGAACCTTGAAACGTTCTCCCCACTTGAACCCTGCACAACTGTAGATAACGAGCTGCTGGCACGCATCGCCGACAAGATGTCGGGACTCGACACGATCGGCTGCACCACTTGCGCTTACTGTATGCCTTGCAAGTACGGCGTTGACATCCCCGGCAACTTTGCCTTCTACAACAAGGCTGTGGTCGAAGGCCGACTTCCCCTACCCGACAGTTCGGCACCTGACTACGAAGAAAAGCGCAAAGCCTATCTGGACGACTACCGTGCCGCCATCCCAGACAAAGCCAGAGCCAACAGATGTCAGGACTGTGGCGAATGCCTCAAGAAATGTCCACAGCAACTGCCCATACCGACACACATGAGCAGGCTCGTTGAGATGACAAGGAAGAAAAGGAGTTAAAAATCAAAATGACAATCCACAAAAGCACCACTTCCTCCCCTCTCTTTGGGAAGAGGGCGGATAAGTACACGTACTTATGCAGATAAGTACACGTACTTAGACGAATAAGTACACGTACTTATGGCGATAAGTACACGTACTTTTTTCCATAGGACAGTTTAGCGGATTATCATAAGCATTAAAACAATAGCCACATGAACTACAAAACCATATTCACGCTCATCGGAGCCTTCCTCTTTCTGACAAGCCAGACATCGGATGACCCCATAATGACTAAAGAGAAAGACGTAACCGTCATCAACACATCATCCCTCGCCACGGACATTGAGGGATATGTGGGTTGTACGCCAGTCAAGGTATATATCAAAGGGGGAAAGGTGCTCCGCGTCGAAGCTCTCGAGAACGAAGAGACGCCGAAATACTTCGACATGGTAGAGAAAGGGCTGATGAAGAAATGGAACGGAATGCCCGTCAAGACAGCAGAGAAGTGCAAAGTGGACGTCGTGACTGGAGCCACCGTCTCGTCGGAAGCTGTCATCGAGAACGTCCGTCGCGGCATCAGCTACTACATCTACGTCAACAAGAAATAAAACACATCTGTCCCGCTATCGTCACACAACACAAAAAGGGGTGGCAGGATGATGTGACTTGCAAGAATTTCCGTACCTTTGCAAAAACTAACAAGGAAAAAGCATGGTTCCTACAAAGAAACACGAAAGGACTTGTCTTCACTTGCTCATCCTTCTTTTTGCAACATTCTTCACGCTGTCCTCCTTGCAGGCCAAGACCAGGAAACGGTCCTCAGCAAAGCGCGAAGGCTGGGAGCTGGTGTGGCACGACGAGTTCAAGGGGCGGCAGCTCTCTGACGAATGGACACGCATCCCACGCTTCCCCAACCCTCCGGAATGGAACAAATACATGAGCACCGATGACCGGCTTTACAAAGTCGGGAAAGGGAAGCTCACCCTCTATGGCCTCAACAACGATTTCCTGCCTGAGGACACGGCCCGCTTCCTGACCGGCGGCGTCTATACTCGCGGGAAGGTGCTCTTCCATCGCGGCAGGATTGACATCCGGCTTAAGATGGACGATGCCTCCGGTGCATGGCCTGCTGCATGGCTTCTGCCAGAAGGACCCTGGCCTCACGGCGGCGAGATAGACATCATGGAGCGCCTGAACTACGATGACTTTGCCCACCAGACCATTCACTCTTCCGTCACCGAGTACGATACCATCGCACGTAAGAGTCAGCCCTGGCACCACACCGCCCCCATACGCAAGGGAGATTGGAACGTCTATAGCGTGGAACTGTACAAGGATAGTGTCAGCTTCCTCATCAACGACCGCCTCACATTCACCTACCGCAGGGAACCAGAGCATGGCCCTGAGCAGTTTCCTTACGACCGACTGATGTATCTGCTGCTCGACATGCAGTTAGGAGGCTACTGGGTGGGACGCGTCAATCCCCATGAGCTACCCTACAGCTATCAGATTGACTATGTGCGCTATTACAAGAAAAAGTAACAAGTCGGAAAGTCGGAAGGCAACTGTCAAGTCATCCTTTCTCAGAACCATTTAGTGCAACCCGACTGTAGGCCGGAGCCGACATCGGGCAGAAGTCCTTGTCGAGGTACTTGAAGTAACCGGCAATAGCTATCATTGCGGCATTATCCGTAGTGTAGCTGAACCGAGGGATGAACACTTTCCAACCGTATCGTTTGGCATAGTCATGGAAGGCATTCCTCAGCCCTGTGTTGGCAGACACGCCTCCTGCCACGGCAACCTGACGTATCTTCAGGTCCTTTGCTGCCAGCCGAAGCTTTTTCATCAATATATCTACGATAGTCTTCTCGAGCGAAGCAGCAAGGTCACACTTATGATGCTCGATGAAGTCAGGGTCGTCATTTATCCAATCCCTCAGATTATATAGGAAGCTTGTCTTCAAGCCGCTGAAGCTGTAGTCATAGCCTGGAATGTTAGGCTTCGCAAAGGCAAAGGCTTCGGGATTGCCTTGTCGCGCGAGTTTATCGATGATAGGACCGCCAGGATAGCCCAGACCCATCACCTTCGAGCACTTGTCGATGGCCTCGCCAGCAGCATCATCGATGGTCTGCCCGATAATCTCCATGTCCTTGTAACTCTTGACGAGCACAATCTGGCTGTTGCCTCCGCTGACAAGCAGGCAAAGGAAAGGGAACTCGGGCGATACGTAGTCGTCGCCTTCGGTATGGATGAAATGTGCCAAGATATGTCCATGCAGGTGGTTGACATCAATCATAGGAATGCCGAGCGATGCAGCAAGGCCCTTTGCAAAGGACACACCCACAAGCAGAGAACCCATTAGGCCGGGACCTCGTGTAAAGGCAATGGCCGTGAGCTGCTCACGTTCTATGCCGGCCTGCTTCAAGGCTGCGTCCACGACAGGCACAATGTTCTGCTGATGGGCACGGCTCGCCAGTTCGGGCACCACACCGCCGTAAGCTTCATGTACTGCCTGACTGGCCGTAACGTTGCTCAGCAGAATGCCATCGCGCAATACTGCCGCTGATGTGTCGTCGCAACTGCTCTCTATGCCCAATATGTATGTTGCCATATCAACTTTCAATTTTCAATCTTCAATCTTCAATTGTCAACTACAAATAACCTCCACCCCGTTCTCCGTCATCAGGAACGTATGCTCCCACTGTGCGCTGTCCTCGCCGTCTTCGGTCAGGACAATCCACTCCGTCTCGTCCTCCTCATCGCCACACACATACCAGTCGCCGCCATTTATCATCGGCTCGATGGTGAACGTCATGCCTGGCACCAGTAACATGCCGCTGCCCTTCTTGCCATAGTGCTCCACATCCGGCTCCTCGTGGAAAGCAAGTCCCACGCCATGCCCGCAAAGGTCACGGACGACTGTGTAGCCATTCTTGTGCGCATGTCGGGCGATGGCATTGCCCAGGTCGCCCACGAAGACGTAAGGCTCAGAGCATACCTGCTCGCCTATCTTCAGGCACTCCCACGCCACATCCACCAAGCGCTGACGCTCAGGAGATGTTTTGCCAATGACGAACATGCGGCTGGCATCGGCATAGTAGCCGTCGAGGATTGTGGTGCAATCCACATTGATGATGTCGCCCTCCTCGAGGATGTCTTCCTCCGAAGGGATGCCGTGACACACAACATCATTGATGCTGGTGCAACAGCTATTGGGGAACCCTTCGTAGTGAAGGGGTGCAGGTATGCCGCCATGCTGTGTCGTGTAGTCATAGACGATGCGGTCTATCTCGGCTGTACTCATGCCTTCGCGTATCTTCTCGGCTACAGCATCGAGCACAGCGGTGTTAAGCACACCGGCCTTGCGGATGCCTGCTATCTGTTCTTGCGTCTTGATGAGGTCACGTGTCGGAACGAGCTTGCCTTTTGCTTCCCATTCCATTATCCGCAGGTCCATCTCCGTCGGGGTTAGCCCGGCTGGAACGAACCAGCGTTGTTTGTTTTTCTTCTTCTGTTTGCTCGACATTAGTGTTGTCCTGTCAAATTGACTGCAAAGGTACGACGTTATATTCAAAAAACAAAATTAATAAAATCAAAAGTAAGGGTAGCATTCATTAAAAGGAAAAACAACGCGCCACATCCTATATAATAATACAAAATAATAATGTATATGTGATGATAATTGTTGAATTGATAACTCGTACATAAAATGATGGACTTTATTACAGCAACAAGGACGAAAAGAAGACGAAGTGCTGCTATTTTTGACTCAGCAATAAAGTTTTTCAGCAATTCATTCTTCATTTTGACACCTTTTTAGTATTTTTGCACACACAAACATAATGCAATATCCTTTATGCCTAACATAGAAAGAGCAAATAAATGGCTGGACATCGTAGCCGAAGATTTGGTGGTGGCCGAAGATCTTTACAAACTCGGTCACTGGCTCTACACGGGCTTCATGTGCCATCAAGTCATTGAGAAAACGCTTAAGGCCTACTGGTGCGTATGCCGCGATGACGACCCGCCCTACCTTCACGACCACAAAAAGATAGCTCAAGGTTGCGGTCTATATACGAAGTTGAGCGAAGAGCAATTGAAATTCCTCGAACTCATCAAGCCGATGAATATTGAGGCTCGCTATCAGGAATACAAGTGTGAGGTCGCCCGTTCTCTCAATCGCGAGAAAACTGCATGGATATTAGAACAGACTAAACAGATGCACGCATGGATACTCGAAAAACTAAAGACAAAGTCATCGATCCGGTGAATTTCACACCTCTCACGATACAAGGCATCCTACCCAAGGATTTTGCCCTGGAACTCGTGCGCCGCTATAAGGAAGTCATCGCTCCGCGCTTTGACCCTGCTACTAAGGTGATGATGTTCGGTTCCTACGCCAAGGACTGCCCCAACGAGTGGAGCGATATCGACGTGGCCGTCATCGTGCCTAAGATAGAGGAAGGCACATGGTGGGACACGTCCTCAAGCCTTTGTCACGACGTGGATAAGGTGAGCCTCTACATAGAACCCATCCTCCTTGAGAACGGTGAGGACTCACCAATTTATCGTGAAGTGATGCGGACTGGAGTGGTGGTGTAACGAATTCTATTGCATCAGATTCCGACCGTTATGGAGGTTTCCAAAGAAGTATTGACAAAGAGTCTCAGTTTTTTTTGCCTTACCTTTGCGGTATCAAAAGAAGATACTCACAACGAACTATAGAGTTCCCCCTTGGAAAATCTAACAGGAAGACCGGAAATGAAGAACCTTTTATTGTGTGCCGCCTTGTTTGTTCTCATGCCAGCATTTTGCAACCCAATAAGCTATAATTGGGAAAAAGGCATGGACAACAGGCTTTCTCCGAAGCATGAAACGGAAGTAGCAAAGCGTGTGGTAACTGGTGACGAGCGGACTGAGCTCTACCTGCCTCTCATCAAGGGAAAACGTGTAGCTTTGTTCAGCAACCAAACCGGGCTGGTGGGAGAAGACCACCGGCATGTGCTTGACGTGCTTGTGGAAAAGGGCGTAAGGATGACGGCCATCTTCTCGCCCGAACACGGTTTCAGAGGCAGAGCCGATGCGGGAGCGATAGTGGCGGACGAAGTGGACGAGCAGACAGGCATCCCCATCCTTTCGCTCTATGGGCAGAACAGAAAGAAGCACCTCGGAGAGGAAGCTATCGGGATGTTCGATGTGCTGCTGGTTGACATCCAAGACGTTGGGCTACGCTACTATACGTACTACGTGACTATGTGCCACCTGATGGATGCCTGTGCGAAATACGGGCGAGAAGTCATCATACTGGACCGTCCTAACCCTAACGGGCACTATGTGGATGGGCCAATCTTGGACATGAAGCTGAAAAGCGGAGTCGGCTATCTGCCAATCCCCGTCGTACACGGCATGACTCTGGGCGAACTCGCACGTATGGCAGTTGGCGAGAAATGGCTGAACGAAGGCAACGATTGCAAACTGACGGTAATCCCCTGCCAGAACTATACCCACCAGACACACTACACCCTGCCCGTGGCGCCATCGCCAAATCTGCCCAACATGCAGGCTATCTACCTCTACCCTTCCCTATGCCCCTTCGAGGGTACTGTGGTCAGCATGGGGCGCGGCACAGACAAACCCTTCCAACAGTATGGACATCCCGAGATGCGTGCCTGCCATACCTACTCATTTACCCCGCAAAGCGTACCTGGTGCGACACGCCCGACGCTACTTGGGGAGAAGTGCTACGGCAAGGACCTCTCGACCATTCCCTACGACACGATATGGAAGCAGCAGATGAGTCTGGCCTACGTCATAGACGCTTATAAATGCATGAAGGCTGAGGGCAAGGCAGACGGATTCTTCACTTCTTTCTTCGACAAACTGCTGGGCCAAACCTACGTCCGCGAAATGATTGAGAAGGAATGCAGCGAAACAGATATACGAGCCTGCTGGCAGGAAGAAGTGGCGGAGTTTCAGAAAAGGAGGCAAAAATACCTATTATACGAATAAAGCCTCTAATAAGCGCATCGAAAACGTTATAAGTGTTGCGAAGAAACAACTTTTATTTAGTAAATTGTTGCCTGTGCGCAACACTTTTATTATCTTTGCACCACCTTGTCTTTATTCGCTTCCCGTCTATGTAGTAGAACTCATTCTGCTTCTCTGTCATGTTCATGAAATTGAAGATTTGAGAATCGGCATATGACAATCCAGTATAGGCTTTCAGAGCAGACATAGTTTCTTCATATCTTATTTCGCCACAAAACATAGTCTTGTCCCTGTAGGTTTTAAATCATTCGAAAAAGATGAAGGTAATGTGAGCACTTCAAATGCTGATATTTTTGGGGCTGCTCCAATGAAAACCAATGAAAAGGATTAGTACGTGAACTCCAAATCGTAATCCTTGCCTCCTGCTCCCACTCGGAAGGAATGTACCTGCTTGCTCTTCAGTTTCAAGGCTATCACATCGAAACACAGGGAAGCATTCAAGTCGTAGTCAGCATGTGTTTGGCCCGGAAGCATCTGCGCGCGATCCACAAAACCCAGCCCCTGAGTGATGTAGTAATTTACGCCATCATCTTTGATGTGCCGATTGCAATGGGTGTCGCCACACAGGAGGCCTACCAGCCGACCCTTGCTGCGCTTGAAGTTCCATTTCAATCCAAGCTCCCCACCCTTCCGGCGATTCACGTAGTCGGCCAGCAGATGGCAAAGCACTTCGCAGGTTGGCCGCTTGGCATCCTTCACACTCATCCAGCGCCCTATGGGATGGGGCATGTAGTGGGAGAATGTCAAGATATCAGTTCCTTTGCTTGTACGCTTCAATACGCCAATCAGCCACTCAAGCTGCTCGTTGTCGAAGGTGTAGTAGTTATCGCCAAGAGTCTCAGACCCCTGACTGTTCAGGAAGATGATGCGGACGTGCTTTTCGGGCAGGTCGTAGTAGCCATAAGCCTTGCCTACTGCGATATGCAAGTTGCCGCTGGAATATCGCTCACTTGGCTTCTGGAAAGCGTCCGAAAGGAACTGGCTGGTATAGTGTCGTCCTGCTCCTCCGTCCCAATCATGGTTGCCTGGTGTATAAATCCATACGCCGGGGAAAAGTTCCATCTGCTGGCGAGTCTGCATGACGACCTTGTCTGCGGCTTCCGAAGAGTTGCGGGCTTCTCCTCCATTCAGACCGATGTCTCCAAGATTGGCCATGAAGTCGTACCCGAAGAGCCGGTCTGTAGCTGCCATGTATCCGAGGTGCCTGTAGGCTTCACTTCTGTCGCTATACCATCCGGTGTGCACATCCGTGAGAATTGGGAAAACAAGCGTTTCCTCGCCGCCTTTCCAATTGAGGTAGCGCATGAAGGCTTCCTCAGCCTGGGGCATCACGAAGTCAGGCACAGTCTGTGCTGAACAGATTCCAGAGGTGAAGACAAGTAGTCCGCAAATGAGTTTCGACAAGGATGAACGTATGTTTTTCATAATATTAGTCCTTAATGGCATGAAACCTCTGCAAATATACAACTTTTTTGTTTTGCAGCAGGAAAAAGAAATGTTAAAGTGTAGAAAAAAAACGTCACAACCTCTAAAAGGTGCGACGTTCTCTTTTCTAAAGTTGTGATCCGGATGGGATTCGAACCCATGACCCACAGCTTAGAAGGCTGTTGCTCTATCCAGCTGAGCTACCAGACCGACCTTATGTTAAAACGCATGCAAAGGTACAACAAAA
>OMSJ01000126.1 GCA_900313705.1 uncultured Prevotellaceae bacterium | reverse complement strand
GCCACCATGAAGATGCAGAACAGCGTGGAGGCCATCATGCGAGTGGCGAGGTTGAAGCGCTCCTCGAGTATCGCGTAGGCAGATGCCGCTTTGAGTCGGCGGAAGTAGGGTAGGTAGTACCATATCACGGGGAAGCCCACGACGGGAATCATCCAGAGCATCGGGTAGTAGGTCCAGTCCGTGGCGTAGGCTTTGGCAGGAATCGCCATGTAGGTAATGGCGCTAAGCATGGTGGCGTAGATGCTGATGCCTGCTGCCCACCATGGGATGCGGCCGCCGCCCTTGAAGAAGTCCTCGGCTCCGTTCTCGCGTCGCATGAAGTAGATGCCCATGCCGAGCATGGCTACAAGATAGAGGATAAGTACCGTCCAGTTGAGCCAGCCGAAGTGGGTCTCGTGCTTCGTCTCGATACGCGAAATCTTGTCCGACCTGATGCCGGGCATCGTCTCGCCTCCGCTATAGAACCAACACCATTTACCATTTGACGATTTACTATTTACAATTTGATAAATAGGCGTGAGGGCTGCACCTGCACGAGCCAGAGCCGTGTCGCCCGGGATGGTCATCCACGAGTCGGTTATCGTGTGGTAAGCCAGCACGTCAGAGCGGAACTTGTACCACGACGGCTCGTGTCTGAGGTAGAGGCTGTCCTGCTTGCCTTGAATGGCAGAGAGGAAGATGTCGTAGTTCACACCTCCGAAGAAAAGGATGTGGCTGTAGCCGCAAGGAGCGCAGCAGGAGCCGACGAGAGCTTCAGACCCAGACCCTCTCCCAACCTCTCCCTTAAAGGGAGAGGCGTTTATAGTAGAGGAAGAAGTCTCTTGCCACTCAAAAGTTTTTAGATTAAGCTTAAGGCCTTTGGTATTAACAACTCCCCCTAAAGGGGGTTGGGGGGTCCACCCTCCGAATATATACAGCGCCTTACCTTCGGGCGCATTCTGAACTGCCATGCAGGGCTGAAGGCGGCCTTCGTCAGGCAATTCGCAGAGTTTCACCCATTCCTTTCCATCGGGCCAATCGAGGGCATAGACGTCCCTGTTGAGAATGCCGTTTGTCTGACCGCCAGCCACAAAGATTCTATCCACGCCAAAACATGCGGCAAAGTTGTCGAGAGGCTTGGGTAAAGAGGGCAGGTTAGAGGGGCTGACGGAAGCGTCAGACCCATTCTCGTCCATGCCTCCAATGTATATTGTTTCGCCCGGCACAGCCACGCTTGCGCCGTATGCTTTTGGATAGAACACCTTTTGTCCTCCGTCTGCACAAGGCACGTCGGGGAAGTTGCAGCCGCCCCAGGTCGTGAGCTGGCCATCGACGATGCCTGCAAAGTGTCCCGAGACTGCCCGTCCCATCTTGCCTGCCGGCGTGACGATGATGTTGTTCTGCCCTTGGCAAAGTCCAAGGATGAGGAATAATAGAACGAAGAGAAATTCAAGTCGTTTTTTCATGGAATAATCGTGTTTAAGCTTCAAGCTTGTGTAAAAACAGGAATCTTGACCGCAAAGATACAAAGAAATTAAGAATAAAGAGATAAGAATTAAGAATTATTTTGTAACTTTGCCCAAGGAATAACTCAAATATATATAAAATATGGAAAGAAGAAGTTTTCTGCGAGCAAGTGCTTTGGGTGCTGTGGCAATGACGGCGCCCGTGAGTTTTGTACAGGCTAAGGCGGCAGCTCCTGCCAAGTCTGCCAATGGGAAAGTCAAGCAAGGCTCGACGGCCAACGGGAAAGTCAACCTGGGCTTCATTGGGCTTGGGCAGCAGGCAATGTATCTGCTGAGCACCTTCATGGCGTTCGACGACGTGCGTGTGCTGGCTGGCTGCGACGTCTATGACATCAAGCGCGACCGCTTCGAGCGTCGTGTGAAGGAATACTATGGGTCGAAGGGCGAGAAGAAGGTGAAGGTGGACGTCTATGAGGACTACCAGGACTTGCTGGCTCGAAAGGACATCGACGCCGTGGTTATCGCTACACCCGACCATCAGCACGCCATCATCGCCATCGCTGCTTGTAAGGCAGGCAAGGACGTCTATCTCGAGAAACCGCTCACGCTCACCATCTTCGAGGGACAGCAACTCGTGAAGGCCGTCCGCAAGTACGGTCGCATCCTGCAGGTAGGTAGTCAGCAGAGAAGCAGCGGCGAGTTCATCCATGCTGCCACGCTTTGCCGTGAGGGCATCCTTGGCAAGATAGACAAGATAAAAGTCCATTGTGGACGTACGGCGACGAACCCCAAGAGTGCGGCTCCAGTGCCCTACAACCTGCCGAAGCAGGACGTGCCCGCTGGCCTGAATTGGGACAAGTGGCTCGGTCCGCTACCGACTTCCATCTGGTACAATCAGGAGCTTGACCCCTTCATCGACGCGGAGCACAACGAGAGCTTCTGGGGTGCATGGCGTTGGTACAAGGAGACGGGTGGCGGCTTGATGACCGACTGGGGCGCTCACATGTTCGACATCGCCCAATGGAGCATCGGCAAGGACGGAAACGGCGGCCCCGTGAAGATCAGTCCTGCGGGCTATGGTCCGTTTGAGCAGCTGACCTTCGAGTACGATAATGGCGTCATCATCACAGAGGAGCCTTACAATGGCGGCGAGCAAGGCCTGCAGATCTATGGCGAGAACGGCTGGCTGAAGGTTTGCCGCGGCTCGTTCCGTGCTTCCGACCCGAAGTTCGAGAAGATGGACCTCGGAGTGGAAAAGGGCGCCTACGAGTCGCAATCGGCTCACCGACGCATCTGGATAGATGCAGTCAAGGCGCATGTTGACCCCAACTGCCCCGTCGAGACAGGACACACCTCATGCACGGTCTGCAACCTCGGCAACATCGCCATTCAGCTTGGCCGACCTGTCCGCTGGAACCCCATCGTGCAGAAGTTCATGGACGACCCCGAAGCCACCAAACTGCTGCACTATAAATACAGAGAAGGCTACACGCTCGACGTGTAGTTCTTTTTTAACCACAACAAGACAAGGCGTTAAGTATGAATACGATAAAGGTTCTATTAGTATTCCATGCACTTCTATTCGCTATAGCAACTGAGGCTCAGAATACCCTGAAGAAGGTCTATGACGAGGACATCAACCCTATCGAACAGATAGATCGTGCCATAGAGAAAGCAGAGTCGGAAGGGAAGTTCGTCGTCTGTCAGGTGGGAGGCAACTGGTGTCCGTGGTGCTTGCGGTTCGCTGACTTCATCACGAAGGACTCAGCCATCAGCAAGCTCATCGACGCCAACTTTGTGTATATCCACGTGAACTACAATCCGCGCAAGTCGGAAGGCGAGGCGAAGCAGCAACAGACAAAACTCCTGATGAAGAGGCTCCATAACTGTGGCCGCTTCGGATTTCCTGTCTTCGTCGTCATGGATGGAGAGGGTAGGGTGCTTCACATACAGGATTCGAGTTTCCTGGAAGAAGGTCAGGGCTACAGTCAGGAGAAAGTGCTGCGCTTCTTCAAGAACTGGACACCCAATGCCGTCACAGGCAACCAGAGTACCAGTCATTTGAAACCATAAGCATAAAGCATCAATGAATGGATAACCAGCAAGAGTTATTCCCTGTTGTGGATGAGAGCGGACAGGTCATTGGCTCTGCCACAAGGGGCGAGTGTCATAGTGGCTCCAAGCTGCTTCATCCCGTAGTGCATCTCCACGTCTTCAATTCCAAGGGTGACATCTATCTGCAGAAAAGGCCGGAATGGAAGGACATTCAGCCAGGGAAGTGGGACACGGCTGTGGGCGGACACATCGACTATGGCGAGACGCCGGAGGAGGCTCTGCATCGGGAAGTGAGGGAAGAATTAGGCATCACGAAGTTCTGCCCGGAGCAGTTGGACATGTATGTCTTTGAAAGCCAGCGCGAGCGTGAACTGGTTTATGTGAACCGTACCACATACGATGGCGAGATATGCCCATCGGCAGCAGAGCTGGACGGAGGGCGCTTCTGGACGATGCAGGAGATTCATGAGGCAATGGGGAAAGGGATACTGACTCCGAACTTCGAGAGTGAATTCAAAAGATGTTTTGGGAAAAAAGGATTGAATAGATGAAAACCATTAAGCATATCCTTCTGACGGGCGCAATGTTGCTGACAGCCATATTCTGCGCTAACGCAAAGAGGCCGATACAGGGCATCATCATTACCGGACAGAACAACCACAACTGGCCTGTCAGCCATCGGGCCATAAAGATGACGCTGGAGAGCTCCGGCCTCTTCAGCCTTGATGTGGCTGTGTCTCCCCAACAAGGAGAGGACATGTCGCACTTCTCCGTCGATTTCAGCAAGTACCGGTTGGTAGTTCTGGATTACAACGGAGACGGTTGGCCGGCAGCCATGAATGCCGCTTTCATGGACTATGTGCAGCAAGGTGGCGGCGTTGTGGTCTATCATGCAGCCGACAATGCCTTCACGGACTGGCCTGCCTACAACGAGATGATAGCGCTCGGTGGCTGGGGCGGAAGGAACGAGCAGTCCGGCCCTTACTTCTACTGGAAGGATGGGGCATTGCAGTCCGACACATCGCCAGGGAATGGTGGCTCACACGGGTTCCGCCATGAGTTCGTGCTCAATTGCCGTACCGCTTCACATCCCATAACCAAGGGACTTCCTGCCCAATGGAAACATGCCTCGGACGAGCTGTACGACAGGATGAGAGGTCCCGGAGGCATAAAAGACCTGCTCTACACGGCCTATTCCTCCCCCGAGCAAAGAGGCTCAGGCCGCGAGGAACCGCTCATCTTTACCGTGAAGCATGGCAAGGGAAGAGTCTTCCACATCATGCTTGGCCATTGTGGAGAAAGCCTGACTGACAATCCTGCCATGCAATGTGCCGGATTCCAGACGCTTCTCTTGCGCGGTGCGGAATGGTGTGCCACAGGAAAGGTCAAGCAGAAAGTCCCGAATGACTTCCCCACAGCCGACAGGGTCTCGCTTCGCCCCAACTACCAACAGGAGAAGTGAGTGATTCAAACTTCGGAAGTCAAATCAATCGTAAACGAAATTCCCTGACACGAGAAACAGACTTTTCGGCTAAACTTAATGCTGCTTCTGCCAAAAGTCCCTGTACTTATGGCAATAAGTACACGTACTTGTCGGGATAAGTACGTGGAGTTTTCTTCATCACAACACGTCTAATTTGTGTCGAAACCATGCTTTGTTTGATGTAAAATGAGGATATTTGTATACTTTCTTGATTTTATTGTATAAGATATGACTTCGTAACATCTTAATTTCCAATGCTGATTCGATTTAAGGGCATTCCTTTCGTTTTGTGGCACAGAAGCCCACGACGACAAAAACAAGCGCTCAGAAGAGACCAAAATGTGAATTATCTTGACAATACAT
>OMSJ01000069.1 GCA_900313705.1 uncultured Prevotellaceae bacterium | reverse complement strand
GACTCTGTGTTCAATTCGTTCCGCGGAATCATAGCTTATTTCAAGATAGAGAACGGTTCGATACGCAAGGGCGACAAGGTGAAGTTCTTCAATACGGGCATGGAATACACCGCCGACGAGGTCGGTGTGCTGAAGATGGAGATGATTCCGCGCCAGCAACTCAACACTGGCGAGGTGGGATATATCATCAGCGGCATCAAGGATGCTAAGGAAGTGAAGGTCGGCGACACCATTACCCACACGGCATCTCCCTGCGATAAAGCTATCGAAGGGTTCCAGGAGGTGAAGCCTATGGTGTTTGCCGGAGTGTATCCGATAGACCCAAATGACTATGAGAACCTGCGCGCATCGCTCGAAAAGCTGCAACTCAACGATGCTTCGCTAACCTTTCAGCCCGAGTCATCGGTGGCCTTGGGTTTCGGTTTCCGCTGCGGCTTCCTCGGATTGCTCCACATGGAGATTGTGCAGGAGCGCCTGGACCGAGAGTTCAACATGGATGTTATCACCACCGTGCCCAATGTTTCCTACATGGTTTACGACAAACAGGGTGGCGTGAACGAAGTGCATAATCCGTCGGGGCTGCCCGATCCCACGATGATAGAGCATATAGAGGAGCCTTATATCCGTGCAAGCATCATCACCGATGCCAATTTCATAGGCCCGATAATGAAGCTCTGTCTCGACAAGAGGGGCGAGCTCGTCAAACAGGAGTATGTCAGCGGCAACCGCGTAGAGCTGATATTCATGATTCCGCTCGGCGAGATAGTGATTGATTTCTACGACAAGCTGAAGTCGATATCCAAGGGATATGCCTCGTTCGACTATCATATTGACTCGTTCCGCCCGTCGAAGCTGGCAAAGCTCGACATCCTGCTCAACGGCGAACCGGTGGATGCACTCTCCACACTTGCCCACCACGACAATGCCGT
Source organism: uncultured Prevotellaceae bacterium (assembly GCA_900313705.1). GTDB lineage: Bacteria > Bacteroidota > Bacteroidia > Bacteroidales > Bacteroidaceae > Physcousia. The sequence continues at coordinate 14,080 of OMSJ01000069.1, read as the reverse complement.
TACGCTGGGAAGGCGGATGTGCGAGAAGCTTAAAGACCTCATTCCGCGCCAGCAGTTCGACATTGCAATACAGGCAGCTATCGGTGCTAAGATAGTGGCACGCGAGACGGTGAAGCAGGTGCGCAAGGACGTTACGGCCAAATGCTATGGCGGCGACGTGTCGCGTAAGCGCAAACTGCTCGAGAAGCAGAAGCGCGGAAAGAAGCGAATGAAGCAGATTGGCAATGTGGAAGTGCCGCAGAAGGCTTTCCTCGCCGTGCTGAAACTTGACTGACATAAATTCAATAAACGACAAACAACACACTTTTAATAAACAACAACAAAGATTTAAACATCTAACTATTACACGTTTTTACAGGAGGAAGACATTATGACAATCATCACAGGCAGGCAGTTCAGAGCCAATCAGAGTAAGTATATCCGTTTGGCTCACAGCGGTGAAAGAGTTATTTTGTCCTCAAGGGCAGGATATGCTGAGCTTACTCCTATCTCGGAAGAGGACAAAAAGTTCGACGACTATATTCATTCTGAGACCTTTTGTAAGATTGCAGAAAATGCTGTACGAGAGTTTCGCGAAGGTAAGACATTGAAGTTCAACAGCGCCGCTGCTGCGCAGAAATGGATGGACGAACAATGAAGTATGCCATTGCGTATTCTACTGATGTTCAGAAGACTGTTAAGAAGTGGAAGAAATCAAATCCTCGATTGTTTAAGAGGCTATATGATTTACTGCCTGAACTGGAAGCACATCCTCGTTCCGGCACCGGTCATCCAGAACCTTTGAAGGGTGGAAATGACATTCGCTGGTCGCGTCGCCTTTCGGCAAGCGATAGGATTATCTACGACATCTACGACGATGTGGTGACGGTGCTTGTCATTCAGGTAGGCGGCCATTACGACGACAAGTAAAGATGAAGCCCCCGACGGACATTCCGACGGGGGCTTCATTCTGATAGCCAGTTACTTTTGAGTGCTTTCAAAGGGTGAGCGTTTACAAGTACGTGTACCTATTGTCAGAAGTACGTGTACTTATCGCCATAAGTCCCTGTACTTATCACCATAAGTACGTGTACTTATCCTCATAAGTACGTGTACTTATTGCCGTAAGTACGCGTAGTTTTTCCTTATGCTTCTTCCCACTGCTTGCGGAGCAGCTCGACGGCGGCAGGCAGTACGGTGGCTGGGTCGCCTTCGTGGCCGCACTCGAAGCTGACGAATCCCTGATAGCCAAGTTCCTTGAGGGCACGGAAGCCGTCGCGGTAGTCATCCTTCTCTCCGTCTTCACCAGGAGTCTTGCGGCGCCCGCGGCTGGCGATGTGTACGTGCTGCAGGTACTCTGTGCCGGCTGCCATGAATGCGGCATAGTCGGATGTCTCTTCCTGCATGTGCCAGAAGTCGCCCATACACTTCACGCCTTTGCTGTCAGCGTCGCGTGCGATGGCAGCTGCGTCGGCTACGAGGCGCATGTAGAAGCATTCGCCACGGTTCAGGGGTTCAAGGATGACGGTTGTGCCGCATTGGAGGGCGAACTCGCCGAGCTCGTGGAGTTGTTCGCAGAGGTAGTTGCGTGTGTCCATTGTGTGCGGTCGGCAGGGCTGCTGTCCGTTGAAGGCAGGCACCATGATGACGCCGCAGGAGTTAATCTTTCCTGCAGCCTCGATGATTTCGCGCATTGTGCGGTCGAAGGCATCCTTCTGTTCGTCTTCGGCGAGGATGAATCCGTCGAAGCCGGCACAGATGGCAGCCATCCGTACATTGCGTCCCTTGAGGGCGTTGTTTATCTCATCCACGCGACCGGCCAATCCGCGTCCGCCGACCTCGAAGCCTGTCACGCCCAGGCTTTCGCAGTAGTCGAGCTTTTCCTGAAGGTTATTGCCCAGGGCGATGCCTTCCTGAAAGCAGAGGTTGAGCGGAGTGGCATTTTTCTTCTTGTCTTCCGTGGGGGCACAAGAAGCCAGCAGCGTAGTGGGAGCCAGTGCTGCTGTTGCTGCACCAGCCATAGAACTTAATAGGAAATTACGACGTTTCATTATTATAGTGGTTAGAGGTTAGCGGTTAGAGGTTAGTGGTTAGAGGAATGTATGGGAAGATAAGGGCAGCGAATATGGTATTCTCTAACCTCTCACTTCTAACCTCTAACCTCAAACCTCTGAGTTCTTTACTTTCCCGGTACTGGGACGGTCATCGATGCGAGGTCGAGGGGACCGAGCTCAAGCTTCTCGGGCAGGAAGTCCTGTGGTGACTGTGTCATCTCGTCCCATGTGACGGTCTGTCCGGTGTAGGCTGCTTCGCGACCCATGATGCCTGCCATGCAGGAGATGGCGTTGTCTGTAGCTTCTTCGTGGGCTGTGCCTTTGCGGATGTGGTTGACCCAATCGACGTGCTCCAGCGTGTAGGGGTCGAACTGCTGGAACTCCTTGCGGACCGCTTCTTCGTCAAATTTCCAGATTACATTGCCTTCGAGGTCCTTTATCTCGTTAGTCTCGACCTTGCTGCTGCAACCGTCAATCTGGCGGCACATCGAGTGCATGTGGATGCCGTTCTCCATGGTGAAGTCTGTGCTGAAGAAGTCGTACTGGTCGCCTGTGACGCGACGCTGACGGGAGCCGAATGCTGTGGCGCTGACGGGTTTCAGGCCGCTCATCCAGAGGAAGACGTCGATGTTGTGGACGTGCTGCTCGATGATGTGGTCGCCGGAGAGCCACTTCCAGTTCACCCAGTCGCGGATGTTCCATTCCATGTCCGTCCAGCCTTCTTCGCGCTGACGATACCAGAGCATACCCTGGTTCCAATAGACGTTGCCGCCGGTTATCTCGCCGATGAGTCCTGCTTGAATCTGCTTGTTGGCTTCCACGTAGCGGCGCTCGTGGTGACGCTGTGTGCCGACCACAACGCTCAAGCCCTTTGCCTGAGCCTGCTTAGCTGTTGCCATGACGGAGCGATAGCCCTTGGGGTCGATGGCGATGGGCTTTTCGAGGAAGGAGTGCACGCCTTTCTCCGTAGCGTACTTGAACATCTCGGGGCGGAAGACGGGCGGTGTGGTGAGGATGACCATGTCGATGCCGGAGTCGATGACCTGCTTGTAGGCGTCGAAGCCGACGAAGCATTTGTCCTGTGGCACTTCCTGTCCGCGCTCGTTGATGAGACGGTTGCGCACGTCGTTCAGGCGGTCTTCGAAGACATCGCCCAAGGCAACGACCTTGATGTTGTCAGCAGCATCCAGGAGGTTGATGATGGCTCCGCTGCCTCGACCTCCACATCCGACGAGACCTACCTTCAGCTCTGGGCCGTCGATGGCTTTGTCCGGAAGTTCGGGGACATAGTATTCACCCTCCTTCTTGAGAGGTGTGAGTTTGCTGCCGCCAGAGCAACTGGCAAGCAGGGCAGGAGCAGCTACGGCAGCAGCTCCGACAGTTGCGGCACCGGCAAGGAAGCGGCGCCTGCTCATGGATTCTTCTTTCATAGTTCTGTTTCTTTTGTCGTTATTACGTTATTACGTTATTTCGTTATATTGCTATTGCGTTAATCGCTATTTGGTGAAATCGTCACAAACGATGCGGAAGCCGATGCCTTTGATGTCGCTGAGCCACCAGATGCTCTTCGGGTTCTGCGGGTCGGTCTTGAGCCAGGCTTCATAGTCGCTGTGGCGACGTGCAGCGCAGCGCAGTTCGCTGGCATCGTCCTGGTAGCAGCCGCCGCGCACCACGTAGTCGGTGCCCGTGGCTGGGCCTTTCGGATTGACTGCTCCGGAGCCTGCCTTCTCGTAGGCATCCTCGGCATACCAGTCTTGGCAGTACTCCATCACGTTGCCCAGCATGTTGCGCAGGCCAAAGGGATTGGCGGCAACACGCGAAGGTTCCTGTGTGCGGTTCTTGCTGTTGAGGGCATAGATGGCGTAGCGGTTGATGGTCGTCGTGTCGGTGCCGAAGATGCTGTTCCACAGTCCTTCGCTCGAGTAGGCAGAGGGTTTGCCCTCGAAGAAGTAGGGTGTGTCTGTGCCGCCGCGTGCTGCGTACTCCCATTCTGCTTCCGTCGGGAGGCGGTAGTGGCGGCCTGTCTTCAGGCTGAGCCATTGGCAGAAGGTCTCAGCAGCGTAGTGTGTCATGGTGATAGCTGGGCGAGAGCCCATGCCCCAACCCTGGTCAGGCATTCCGAAGGGTGGGGTAGGACCGGACACGGCATCCACGTCGGGGCGGCTGTTGTTGGCGTAAATGACCTCGGGCTTCGTGCGTCCCTCCGACATGGTCTCGACGTAGAATGCCCAGTATTGGTTCCATGTTATCTCAGTCTCTGCCATGAAGAAGGGCGAGACGGTCACTTCGTGGGCCGGGTATTCGTCGGGTCTGCTGAACTTGTCGCCTTTATGACTGCCCATGGTGAACTTGCCGCCCGGCACAGCAATCATGCTGATGGAGGCACGCGTGCCGGGGATGGTCTCGGTGAAGTTGGAGAAGGAAGTCACCGTGGCGGGCTCCGTGAAGACCGGCCCCGTGGTATCTACCGGTGCGGAGGTCATCTTCTCGTGCTTGTAGCCAGCGATGAAGTGGCCGGCATCCAGGTGGCAGCTCACACATTGGAGGCCCAGCTTCTCCTCGTTCTCCTCGTAGTAGAGGTGCGCAGCCACAGCATCGTCCGACACATCCTTAGGGAAGAGGTTCGTGTGGCACTTCTTGCATGAGCTGTTATAGACGATGCGCGGGGCATACTCAGCCGTGCGCTTTGCCTCGAAGTCGAAGTCCTCCTTGTCGTGGGTGATGTACATCCAGACGTCGCGAAGCCCTGTGGTAGCTTTTGCCCAGTAGTGGTGAGCCGTTCCCTCGGGCGGCAGGTGGCAGGCAGCACAGTCCGTCTGCACGCCGCTTTCGTTGTTGAAGTGGACGCTTTGTTTCCAGCTCATCTCAGCTTCTGGATGGACGTGGCAGGCTGCGCAGGACTCGTTGGTCGAGGTAGCACCTGCCGTATAAAGGGCTGCCACCGTCAGCACGATGCCGAACAGCGTTCCGCCAAGGACAGCGAAGAAAAACTTCTTATTCTTGTTTGCCATTTAATAGTCGATGGTTTCTGTACTCTTCTATTTGTCTTTTACCATTTTCAGTTCCCCTGGAATCTTCACCAGCTTCTTCCCCTGAGCGCGCTTCACGGCGTTGTAGCCAAGGAACTTGAGCTGGTAGGTGCTGTCAGGGTTCTGAGTCAAGGTCAGCTTCTGGTCTTCGCTGCCCAGGTCGTTGGCGATGGTGAGGGTGGCGTGCTGGTCGTCCTTGATGTCGAATCCCACCACATACCAAACGCCGTATATGTTGCCGTCGAGGTAGCCGTTCATCGGCCCGAAAGCCTCCAGACCCGGCACCTCAATGCTCTCCTCGTAGAGGTCGATGTGCAAGTTTATCTTTTCCTCAGGCGAAGTCAGGCTGAGCTTCCAAGGCTGTCCGCCAAGTACCGTCGTGAAGACGCTCAACATCATAGCGGAAGCTATCCATCTTCCCCCGTGTAGTTTCCCGATTAGGCTCGTGTAGTTTCGCATTTAGGTTAATCTAATTTGGCAATTAGGTGTGCCTAGTTTGGCAATTAGGTCTGTTTGTTTCGGTTTTACCCCATTTCTATCATAAAATCCCTACAAAGATAACGAAAAAAGCATTAGGTTGTAACGCAAACCCTATACATTTATATATAAAAAGCACAAAAGGTTTCTTTTTTAACATATTTTGTTGTACCTTTGCCGCGCAAAATAAGGAAACACACGCTTTTCATGGTAGAAAGAAGACTGGTACCTGACTTTATATTCGAGAGCAGTTGGGAAGTATGTAACAAGATGGGTGGCATCTATACGGTGCTTTCCACTCGAGCCAAGACGCTGCAGGAGCAGTTCCCCGACAAACTGATGTTCATCGGTCCTGATGTATGGCAGGGTAAGGAGAATCCGCTCTTCGCCGAGGATGCCAGCCTTTGGCGTCCATGGGTGAAGAAGGCCACGGAGGAAGGGCTCCGCATCCGTGTGGGACGATGGAACATACCAGGCCGTCCCTGCGTCGTGCTGGTTGATTTCCAACCTTACTTCGAGAAGAAGAACGAGCTGTACGGCCAAGCTTGGGCTGACTTCCAGGTCGATAGCCTCCATGCCTACGGCGATTACGACGAAGCCAGCATGTTCAGCTATGCCGCTGCCCTCGTGGTCGAGAGCTTCTACCGCAACAAACTTGTCGGCAAGAAGCAAAGCTCAGCTTCCAAAGCGAAAGCCAAGGTCGTCTATCAGGCTCACGAGTGGATGACCTGTCTCGGAGCACTCTACATCAAGAAACACGTTCCCGAGATAGCCACCATCTTCACCACCCACGCCACCAGCATCGGGCGCAGCATCGCCGGCAACAACAAACCCCTCTACGAGTACCTCTGGGCCTATAACGGCACACAGATGGCTGGCGAACTCAATATGGAAGCCAAGCATAGCGTAGAGCGACAGGCAGCGCACAACGTCGATTGCTTCACGACGGTCAGCGAAGTAACGGGCCGTGAATGTGCCGAACTGCTCGACAAGCAGCCGGATGTGATCCTCCCCAATGGATTCGAAGCAGACTTCGTGCCCTCAGGCTCAGCTTTTGCCAAACGACGTCGCGAAGCCCGCGCCAAGATACTTCAGGTAGCCAACGCTCTGACGGGTGCCGAGTTCACAGACGACACACTCATCGTCGCTACCAGCGGACGTTATGAATACCGCAACAAGGGCATCGACGTCTTCCTCGAGGCAGCTTACCGAAGCCTCTACAACAGCGACCTGCAGCGACAAGTGCTGATGCTCGTTCAGGTTCCGGCATGGGTGGAAAGTCCTCGCAGCGACCTGCAGGAACGCCTTAAACTCGGCGGCACTTATACCGATGCACTTCCGGAGCCCGTCATCACCCATAACCTGCACGAACCCTGGAACGACCCTGTTCTCAATTTCCTGCGTTCCCATGGGATGAAGAACGATGTCCACAGTCGCGTGAAGGTCATCTTCGTACCCTGTTACCTCGACGGGAACGACGGCATTTTCCAGTTGCCTTACTACGACCTCCTCATCGGCGACGACCTCGCAGCCTATCCCTCCTACTACGAACCTTGGGGCTATACCCCGCTCGAAGCAGTTGCCTTCCATGTCCCATGCATGACCACCTCGCTCAGCGGCTTTGGACTTTGGGCGTGCAGCAGCGTCGGACGCGACAGTAAGCTTGAGGACGGAGTGGAAGTGATAGCACGCAACGACTACAACGCACAAGACGTGGCAGAGGAACTCAGCACCACCATCGCCCGCTATGCCGCTTTCGACAAGAAAACCACAGACAAGGTCCGTCGCAACGCAGCCAAGCTCGCAGAGAAAGCACTCTGGAAGAACTTCATCGAATACTACTACGATGCCTACGACATCGCACTACGTAAAGCAAACGAAAGAAATAACTCATAAGTCTTATAGGCCCCATAGGCCCCATAAGACCAATAGGCCCCATAAGCCCCATTAATCCTATTAAAAGAAAATATGAAGATTAAAGCAAGTAATGCAAGCCAGCCCTGCTGGAAGTCGGTCATAGTCAAGAGCAATATGCCCGCCGAGCTCAGTAAACTCGAAGAACTCGCCCGTAACATGTGGTGGGTTTGGAACTATGAAGCCCGCGACCTCTTCCGTGACCTCGCACCCGAGATTTATCACGACGTGAAGCACAATCCTGTCATGCTTCTGGAACGCCTGCCCTTTACCCGTAAGGAGGAAATACTGAAGGACAAGGCACTCATGAGGCGCATCCAGAGTGTCTATGCTTCATTCCGTGAGTATATGGATGTGGAGCCCGACCACACACGTCCCTCTGTAGCCTACTTCTGCATGGAGTACGGCATCCACTCTGCCCTGAAGATCTACAGCGGCGGTCTGGGTATGCTTGCCGGCGACTACGTCAAGGAAGCATCCGACTCCAATGTCGATATGTGTGCCGTTGGTTTCCTCTATCGCTACGGCTACTTCACACAGAGCCTCGCAATGGATGGCCAGCAGATTGCCAACTACGAGGCACAGAACTTTGGCTCGCTCCCCATCGAGCAGCAGATGAACGAGGACGGCACACCGATGGTCATCGATGTTCCCTATCTCAACTACCACGTCCATGCTTATGTATGGCGTGTCAATGTAGGTCGCGTGAAGCTGTACCTCCTCGATACCGACAACGAGATGAACTCCGAGTTCGACAAGCCTATCACACATGCCCTCTATGGCGGCGACTGGGAGAACCGTCTGAAGCAGGAAATACTGCTTGGCATAGGCGGTATGCTGTTGCTCAAGAAGCTTGGCATCAAGAAGGACATCTACCATTGCAACGAGGGTCACGCAGCACTCTGCAACCTGCAGCGCCTCTGCGACTACATCGACGAGGGACTGACATTCAATCAGGCTCTGGAACTCGTGCGTGCCTCTTCGCTCTATACAGTTCATACCCCTGTGCCCGCAGGTCACGACTACTTCGAGGAAAGCCTCTTCGGTAAGTACATGGGCGGCTACCCCGACAGACTGGGCATCACGTGGGATGAGTTCATCGGCATGGGACGCACCAATCCCGACGACAAGGGCGAGAAGTTCTGCATGAGCACCTTCGCCTGCAACACCTGTCAGGAAGTCAACGGCGTAAGCTGGCTCCATGGCGAGGTCAGCAAGAAGATGTTCAACAACATCTGGTCAGGTTACTATCCCGAAGAGAGCCACGTAGGTTATGTCACCAACGGCGTACACTTCCCCACGTGGTGTGCTACGGAATGGCGACAGATCTATGCCAAGTACTTAGATAAGTCGCACATGAGCGACCAGTCTAACGAGGAAATCTGGCACGGCATCTACAACTGTCCCGACGAAGAGATTTGGGCAACCCGCCAAAAGCTGAAGACGAAGCTCTTCGAGTACGTCAGCGAACAGTATCAAGAGACTTGGCTGAAGAATCAGGGCGACCCGCAACGCGTGGTCAAACTCGTAGAGAACTTCAACCCCAACGCTCTGGTCATCGGCTTCTGCCGCCGCTTTGCCACCTACAAGCGTGCCCACCTGCTCTTTACTGACCTGGAGCGTCTCCAGAAGATTGTGAATAACCCCGAGCGTCCCGTCATCTTCCTCTTCGCAGGTAAGGCTCACCCCGCAGACGGTGCAGGCCAGGGACTCATCAAGAAGATATACGAGATAAGCCAGCGTCCGGAGTTCCAGGCAAAGGTTATCTTTGTCGAGGACTACGACTTCCTGCTGGCCCGCCGCCTTGTCAGCGGTGTGGATATTTGGATGAACACACCTACGCGTCCCTTGGAAGCCAGCGGCACATCTGGCGAGAAAGCCGAGATGAACGGCGTCGTCAACCTCAGCGTGAAGGACGGCTGGTGGCTGGAAGGCTATCGTGAAGGCGCAGGATGGGCTCTGACAGAGAAGCGTACCTATCAGAACCAGGAGTATCAGGACCGCCTCGATGCTGCTACCATCTACCATCTGCTGGAGGACGAAATCATTCCTCTGTATTATGATAAGGATAAGAAAGGCATCTCGAAGGGATGGATTAAGGTCATCAAGAACTCCATTGCACAGATTGCTCCGCACTACACCATGAAGCGTCAGCTTGACGACTACTACAGCAAGTTCTACGAAAAGGAGGCTCGCCGCTTCCATGAGATTTCGAAGGACGGCTATCGCTTGGCTAAGGAGATTGCTCTGTGGAAGGAGACCGTTGCAGAGCGTTGGGATGCCATCAAGGTGGTCAGCATCAAGAGGAACGATGACCTTGCCAATGGCAATATCGATGCCGGCATGAAGTACAACGTCGAAATCGTGATTGACGAGGCAGGCCTGGACGATGCTATCGGCCTGGAGCTTGTGACGCTCTTTACGGATAAGGACGGACAGGACCACATCTATAAAGTGTATCCTTTCGACCTGAAGGGTCGCGAAGGCAACAAGTACACCTTCACAGCATCTCACGGTCTGGATGATGCAGGCAGCTTCAAGGTTTGCTACCGCATGTACCCGAAGAACAAGAACCTGCCTCACCGTCAGGACTTCTGCTATGTGAAGTGGTTCGTATAAGGACATCACACTATACCGACCTTCTGCGTATCGGCGTGCCAATCATGATGGGCCAATTGAGTACCATCGTGATGGGGTTCGCCGATACGCTCATGGTAGGGCAACACAGTACGAGCGAGCTGGCAGCAGCCGGCTTCGTCAACAATACGATGGCGCTGCTTCTCGTCAGCGGCATGGGTTTCTCCTATGGCCTTACGCCTGTGGTGGGAGCCTTGCTGGGAGAGGGTAGGGTACATGCCATTGCCGGCAAGCTCAGGAACGACCTCGTTGCTTGCTCTGCCGTCGGTTTGCTGTTGATGCTCCTTGCAGGCTGCCTCCTGGCGGCGCTTCCCTGGCTCGGACAGCCGGAAGAGTTGTTGCCACTGATGCGGTCTTATTTGCTGGTCTTGATGCTGAGCCTCCTGCCTCAGATGGCATTTAATGCCTACAAGCAGTTCAGCGACGGCGTCAAAGACACTGCCATGCCCATGTGGATAATGATTGTCAGCAACATCGCTAACGTCCTCGGCAACTGGCTTCTCATCTATGGGCATTGGGGATTGCCTGAACTTGGACTGCTTGGAGCAGGACTTGCCACATTGTTAAGCCGCCTCTTGCAGTTGGCACTCATGGTCGGCGTCTTCCATTTCACGTCACACTACGAACCTTATCGCCACGACTTCCCGAAAAGCCATATCAACCGTGCTGACCAATGGGAGTTGCAGCGGCTGGGTTGGCCTGTCGCTTTGCAAATAGGGATGGAGACGGCATCGTTCAGCTTCAGCGCTATTTACGTCGGCTGGCTTGGAGCGAATGCTTTGGCTGCACATCAGGTCGTGATGAGCATCAGCCAATTCTTCTTCATGCTCTACTACGGACTGTCGGCTGCTGTGGCTGTCCAAGTCAGTTATTATCGCGGGAAAGGTGAACTGGAGGAGACGCGCAAGGTGGCAGCTTCGGGTGTCCAACTGTGTTGGCTCATAGCTCTTTGCCAAGGCATCCCCCTGTTCTTGCTTCGCAACAAGATTGGATTCCTGTTTACCCCGAGCCCCGATGTGGCAGCACTTGTGGCATTGACCATCATTCCCTTCCTGTTCTTCCAGTTCGGCGATGCCATGCAGAGCACCTATGCCAATGCGCTTAGGGGAATGGCTTGTGTGAAGGCAATGGTTTGGATAGCCTTTGTGGCATACATCGTCATTTCCTTACCGTTAGGCTACCTCTTCGGCTTTGTCTGTGGTTGGGGACTCTTCGGCGTCTGGATGGCTTTTCCCTTTGGACTTACCACCGCAGGATTGTTATATTATAAGGAATTTAGGAAAGATACCGCCGTTAAACGCTAATGCACTATGAACTACGAACTGAAAGCGATAGCTTCTATAAGGACCGACTTCCCTACCAAGTTCGGTATTCCTCGACAAAGCGGACTCGTCAAAGGGCTGAAAGGCAGGATAGTCTTTGAGCCTGAGTATCGTGACCCAGAGGCATTGAGGGGATTGGAACTCTTTAGCCATATCTGGTTGCTTTGGGATTTCAGCGAGGCACGTCGTGAGGACTACAAGTGGCGGCCTACGGTGCGTCCGCCGCGTCTGGGTGGCAATCGTCGAGTGGGGGTCTTTGCTACGCGAAGTCCCTTCCGTCCTAACAACATTGGTCTTTCTTCGGTGCGTATCGTAAGCATAGAGCTGCATACACCAGAAGGTCCTGTAATAACAGTGGAGGGCGCCGACCTAATGGACGGCACCCCCATCTTTGATATTAAGCCCTACCTGCCTTTCACCGACAATCATCCGGAAGCCATAGGAGGTTTCGCAGAAGAGACTTTCGACTCAGAACTCTCAAACGACGAGAAACACTATACTTTCGACTCTTTACTTCTCAAGGTTTTCGACGAAGAAAAACTCCAGGCCCTTCGAGAGATTCTTGCTTCCGACCCACGTCCTCACTATCACAACGACCCCGACCGCGTCTATGTCCTTCCCTTTGCAGACAAGGAAGTGAAGTTCCGCATCAAGGGCGGCGAGGTTGAGGCCTGGCTATAATATATATAAGTATTGTTGTCCGGGGAAAATTCTCTCTCTTCCTTCTAGGTCCGTATCTATCTGTCTTTCTGACGAATAGCAGCTCATGGCGGCTTGCCAAAAGTCTCGAAGAGACGACAGACCACAGACGGGGGTGTTAACCCCCGGTAATGTTGCGACAAAGAGAAAGCCCTAAAGGGGCGACAGAGACATAAGCAAGTTGTTATTAAACAAGTTATATATTCTGTCGCCCCTTCGGGGCTTACTATTGTTATACTATCATGTCCCGGGGGGTTACACCCCCGTCTGTGTTCTTTCGCACCTTTGGTGCTTTTCCCCGGACAGCAATAATATATAAGTATTATTTCTGCCCTTGCAGCAAAAGGGCAACCTCTTTCATGCCGGGGACGACAATGTCGGCCCCGGCTTCTTTTAGGATGGTGTCTTCAAGCGGACCTGTGTTGGCGGCAATGACGAAGATGCCGGCTCCTTTTGCCGACTCCACACCAAGCGGTGCGTTCTCCACCACGATGGCCTCCTCTGCTTTGATACCTGCCTTTTGCAAGCCCATGAGATACGGCTCGGGGTCTGGCTTGCCGCGCTTCACGTCGAAGCCTGTCACCATCAGCTCCTGACGGAAGAAGCCTGGGTAATGTTCCTCTAAGCGCTCGAGCAAAGAGGTCTGTGCGCTGCCCGTGACAAGGACAATCTTGCTGCCCAGTTCCTTGGCAGCGGTCAATGCTTCGAGGGCTCCGGGCATCGGTTTTGGTTCGGGCAGGGTGTTGAAGACCGCTGCCTTGGCTGCATAGATGCGCTCCATCTCCTCCGGTGTCGCATCGCGTCCCCAGTAGCGCTGAGCCAGGATGTTAATCGTGCCGCTGCCCGTCCTGCCTTCATGCAGATAAGCTTCGTAGGCCGTCATCTCCAGCCCGAACTGCGTCATGGCATGCGACCAGGCATAAGCATGGTTCGGCATACTGTCGAAGAGCACACCGTCCATGTCAAACAGCACGGCTTTCGGCCGTGCTGTTAATTCAAAATTATAAAATTCAAAATTCAAAATTAATTCAGATGCTGTTTAGATGGTTAGTGCTGTTAATTCAAAATTAATGAATTCAAAATTCAAAGTTATTAGAGATGCTGGTTAGATGGTTAGTGCTGTTAATTCAAAATTAATAAATTCAAAATTCAAAATTAATTCAGATGCTGGTTAGATGGTTATTATATTGAAAAATACCCTATGGAAATAAGTCCGTGTACTTATCCTCATAAGTCCGTGTACTTGTCCCCGTAAGTACGTGTACTTATCCTCATAAGTCCGTGTACTTATCCCCATAAGTCCGTGTACTTATCTGACCACTTCCCCGAGAGGGGAGCAAGGGGCGATCATGTGTTAAACAAACACAAAGACACAAAGACACTAAGCAACTCCCCATGGTGTAAAGACACAAAGGTTCTGGCCGGGGAATCTTTGTGTCTTCAGTTCTGCGGCGTAGCTCTTCGTGTCTTCGTGTCTTTGTGTTTGATTGTCCTTTGGCTTTTCATCGAACTCACGTTAAGTTATTATATCTTGTCTCGATTGTGCTTGGCGGAGCCAATCATTTTCCCTCAGAAAAGCTCATGGCGTAGCCTAACTTTGAATTTTGAATTTATAAATTTTGAATTGGAACCGAAGGTTCAAAGTCTTGCTTTGATAGCTTCGGTTTCCTTTTCGTAGCCAGGTTTGCCGAGCAGAGCGAACATGTTCTTCTTGTAAGCCTCTACGCCGGGCTGGTTGAAGGGGTTGACGCCGAGGATGAGACCGCTCACGCCACATGCCTTCTCGAAGAAGTAAATCATCTGACCGATGTAGTATTCGTTCAGGCGAGGCACGATGAGGCGCATGTTGGGCACGCCGCCATCCACGTGAGCCAGCTGTGTGCCGAGCTCTGCCATCTTGTTCACTTCATCGACACGCTTGCCGGCCAGGAAGTTCAGGCCGTCGAGGTTCTCCTCGTCGCTGGGGAAG
>OMSJ01000003.1 GCA_900313705.1 uncultured Prevotellaceae bacterium | reverse complement strand
AGAAGCTTCAAGATAGAAGGAAGACTGAAGGACATAGGCTACGTCAAGAACGTGACCGCCGCATACCGGCAAGCCATCGATGCCATCCTGGAGAGAAGGACAGAGTTCGTCCGCTCCTCCTACGGCACTTCCACCTACAACTTCACACCCGACCTCTCCCGCAGCTTCTCCAGGGGCAGCACAGAGTACTTCCTCGACGGCAGGACAAACGACCTCGCCTCGCCCGACACACCCAAGAGCAGAGGCCGCGAAGTGGGACACGTCAAAGAGGTTCGGCGAGACTGCATCATCGTCAGCTCCACAGAAGTGTTCAGCAACGGCGACGGGCTTTGCTTCTTCGACGCGGAAGGCCATCTGCAGGGCTTCCGCGTGAACCGTGCCGAAGGGAACCACCTCTACTTTAACTCTTCACCCCTCACGCCTCACTCTTCACCCAGAAAGGGCGACCGGCTTTGGCGAAGCTACGACAAACAATGGGAAGACCTCATGGCCAGCAAAACGGCAGAGCGACGCATCCCTGCCCGCTTCCTGCTCGAAGAGACAGAACAAGGATTCCGCCTGACTTTCACAGCCGACGACGGCACCTCGTGCAGCAAGGACTTCCCCGCAGAGCATCAACCAGCCCGCACCGACCAAACAGGCCCGACAAAGGAAGTCCTCAGCAAACTTGGCGATACGCCCTACGTCTGCACAGACGTCGAAGTGCGCTTCTCTCAGCCCTGGTTCATTCCTCGCAGCACGCTGGCCGAGTGGAGAAGAAGTCTAATTGAAAATTTAAAATTGAAAATTGAAAGTTCTTCTAAGCCTTTAGATAATCCCGTCTTATATAAACGTGCCACTTTTCAATCTTCAATCTTCAATCTTCAATCTCCCTTAATGACCTGCCGCTTCTGCCTCAGACATGCCTGGGGGCAATGCCTTAGAGAAAGTGAAAAGTTAAAAGCGAAAAGCGAAAAATGGAGGGAGCCTCTCTTTCTTGTTCTTGGTGATGGCAGACGCTTCCGCCTTGCATTCGACTGCAAGAAATGCGAAATGAAAGTAAAGGCAATAGAAGACTGACTGACATGAAAGCTCTCTGGCTACTCCCACTCACGTTTATCCTCGCCTCCTGCTACTATCAGGACAAGGACGCCACGCTCTATGCAGTAGGAGACAACTTTGAGCTATGTGTCGATAGCCTCTCTTTGCAAAGCAGCCAGCCTCTGCACAACCAGCCCATCGACACCACATGCGAACAGATGAACGTCTATCTGGGCAACCCACTGGTTGTGGCTGAAACGCTCATCATTCCCGAAGACTCCGTGGACAGCGTATGGGTAAAGCTGGCTCGCGACCAGTTCACGATGGGCTGGACTCACCAACGCACCTTCCTCGAAAGCGTTGTGCCCGACGACCCCATATCGCAGTTCATTCACCTCTTCAGCGTTCGGCATCTCTTAGTCTTTGCCATCATCTTTGCCTTGTCGCTGATAGTCTTGCTTTGGCAGGTGTTTAGCAGCAAACGGCCACACGTCTTCTTCCTGCGCGACATTCTCTCGCCCTACCCCACCTTCCTGCTCATCACCCTTGCCGCTTCCGCTCTCCTCTACGCAGGCATCCAGCACTATGTACCCGAAACGTGGGTGCTCTATTACTACCACCCTACGCTCAACCCCTTCGGACTTCCACTTATCCTTAGCCTGTTCCTGTGCTCCGTCTGGCTACTCCTGGTCCTGGCTATTGCCACAATAGATGAAGTCCTCAGGCAAATTCCCACGGGGGAAGGCTTCATGTATCTGCTGTCCCTGCTCGGCTGCTGCATCCTCTGCTATCTGCTCTTCACCCTGGCTGCCCTCAGTCCGGGAGCCAGCTACATCCTCTATGCACTCTTCGTCCTTATCCTCCTCCTGCGCTATTTCCGCCATTCAAGGGCACGATACATCTGCGGTTCCTGCGGCAAAAGAATGCAAAGCCTGGGCAAATGTCCACATTGCGGAGCAGAAAACACATAAAATTATGTCCAATCCTTTGGATTACGGCAAAAAAGCATTAACTTTGTCCTGTCTTACACTTAATTCAATAACAATATGAAGCTAACTCGTCTTCTTCTCACTTTTACTTTACTGGCACCGACCTTCTCCGCTTATGCACTCGAGGCAGAGCAAACCATTCGCCTCATCAACAACGGGAAGTCAGTCTTCGTGGAAAACTCATCGCTCGACGAGAACAAGAATGCTGTTCTCTGGACGGAAACCAACGTCAACGCACAGCGCTGGACGCTTAATGCAAAGACCAACGGCACCTTCCTCCTCTCCAACGACTACACCGGCTTCTACCTCGCCGGCCTCACCTCTGGCTCTTCGGGCAACGTCGGCCAGACAAACAGGACAGGAGCCAACAGCAAAGGCTCTTGGGAATTTGTCCCCGTCGAAGGTACCGACAATCAGTACTATATCTATCAAGGCACAACACGCAAGTACGCCCTTGCCGCTCCAGCAGAGTCCACAGACGGCGGCAAGCTGACCATCGTCAATACCGCCACTGCGACTAACCTCGACCCTGCACGCATCACGTGGACCGTAGAAGTAGTAGAGCCTATGGCACGCGAGTTCACGAAGGACAAGCGCGACGACATGATGGAGAAATGGAAGGCTCGCGCCTACAAGAAAGCAAGCACGGGCTACGTCATCGGCAACGGCGGATGGTGGGGCGATGCAGAGATGTTCGAGGTGGTCCTTGATGCACTCGAGACAACAGGCGACCAACAATATGCCACCATGTTCGAGAACCTCTACACGAACTTCATCGCACGCAACAAGGATACATGGTATCAGCAAGGCGTCAGCGGCTACAACGAATACAACGACGACATCGCATGGATGTGCATCGCTTGCGTCCGTGCCTATCTGCTGACTGGCGTCGCAAAGTACAAGACAACAGCCAAGAAGAACTTCGACGGCATGTTCAAACGCGCCGACTGCTACGGCAACGACCTCCTGCAGTGGAAGCACAACAGCGGGAAAGGCACTACCTCATGCATCAACGGACCGGCTGCTGTCTGCGCCTGCTACCTCGCCATCGCCCAAGCTGACACAAGCTACTACCAGAAAGCACGCAAGACATACATGGCTGAACGCAGCACACTCTTCGAAATGTCCAACGGCAAGCCAACAGGCGCTGTCTGGGACAGCTACGACCAGAACAGCGGCAACTACAACAAGTGGTGCTCAACATACAACCAGGGGACAAACCTCGGAGCTGCCATTATGCTCTACAATCACTACGGAGAGCAGATGTTCAAGGACGATGCTGATGCCATCCTCAAATGGTCCGAAGCAAACATGGCAAACTCGAAAGGCATCATACACGTCTGCCAGACCGTCTCGGGTGACCTCACCAATTTCAAAGGCATCATGCTACGCTACATTCGCATGTATGCCGAAAGCTTCAACGCCCCATCGCATTACGCATGGATTGCCAAGAATGCCTACCATGCCTGGAACAACCGTAACTCTGCCGGCATTACGTCATCTGCATGGCTCACAAAAGCAGAAGAGGACTTCAAGCACAAAGAGGGCGACGAATACAAGAACTTTGGCAACGACGGCAACATGACATGCGTCTCGGCTGCCTTCAACTGTCATCTGGGAGCCGTCGAAAGCCACGACGCATACGCCATGAACGAGGCTGAGGACTTCAACTTCGTACGCAATGCCCCTGTCACCTACGATGCCTGCACCGACGAAAATGGAGGCGGCATGGTCGGCCCAATGAAGAACACCAACTACATCGGCTACCGACGTGTTGACTTCGGCAACAAACCCGCCTCACACATCGATATGCGTCTGAACATTACCCTCAACACGACAGGCATCAATGTATTCCTTGACCAGCCGAACACCAAAGACGGCATCCTACTCTGCTCCGTCAAAGGCAACGAACTGGACGGACTCAAGACCTGGGGAACCATCCGCAAGATGATTAACCAGCCCGTCACAGGCATTCACAATATCTATTTTGTCTCCGCAGGCACAGGGAAAACCAATATCAACTGGTGGCAGTTCCATAGTCTCAACCCTGTCTATGCCGACCTCACCAATGGCGGAGGAACCCTCACCACTTCCTTTACTGCTGACGATGCCTCTGCCCTAACAGACGATGACCTGACCACGGCTGTAACTGCTGACATTGAAACTGGCACCGAGACATGGATACAATACAACAGTCCTTCACCCATGCTTCTCTATGGCTACCAGTTCTTCTCCGGCAACGCTGACAACAGCGACCCGAAAGGCTGGAAGCTTCAAGGCTCTGACGACGGCAAGGAATGGGAAACGCTTCACGAGGAACCCGATACGACCTTCACCGTTCACGCTGAACGCTACAGCGCCCTGATTCAACCCACAAAAGCCTACACCCACTACCGTATGCTCTTCGACTGCTACGAGACACAGACAAAGCTCTCTGTCTCCGAATGGCAGTTGCTGGGCCGCTGCATTGATGACTTCGACCTGACCGCAGACGGCGGAAGTCTTGTCAGTCCCTCTCAGGACGACGCTCTCCAAGCACTCATCGACCACGTCGGCACGACATCTCTCACCACCCCATTCTCCGTCACCTACAATCCCGCAGGCAACTACATGCTTTCTGCCTATAGCATTTCCATAAGCGAAGCATCAAAGGCCCCCGCATCATGGAAGCTTGAAGGCTCGGCAAACGGCACGACATGGAAGCTCATCGACCAACAGACCGAAGCCGTCTTCCCATACGACAACTCCACAAACGTCTATCTTATCAACCCGGGCACGTCCTACCTCCATTATCGCCTTACGGTTAACGACGAAGGGGCAGAAACCACTCAGTGGCAGCTCTTCGGCAAGCCTGACTTCGGTACATTCTATGCCGACATTACAGGCATTGCCACCATCGTATCCGGCGACGGCAGCGATGCTTTACCTCTCATAGACGACGACGGAACTACCTACGCCACCATCAATGGCAGCAATCGCTATTGGGACTTCGGCACACCATTGCCCGTCAGGGTGATTGGCTACTCTCTCCTTAGCGCAAACGATGCAGAACTTGACCCGCAGGACATTACACTATACGGCTATGAAGAGGACGGTACAGAAATCCTGCTTTCCACCAAAGCAACAGCCTTCCCCGCCCGCGGTTCCCGTCTTACCTATACGACATCATCTGTGAAACTCTTCAAGCGCTTCAAGCTTCAAGTAAATAATGATGCAGAAGCAGGCGTACGCCTTGCAGACTTCGAACTCTACGGAACAGCCATTGCTGAGACGGATGACCAGAGCCTCGTCGCACCTGCTACCGTCGATGCCACGGCTGTCGGGCTCTCAAACACAGAGCTCATAGGTCGCATCAACGACGGCAGCCGCACCACTTGCTATCGAGCAGCCTTCACCGAGCCTGTCAGCATCACCTTCACTTACAATCAGCCCGTCAGCATCAACGCATACAGCATCACCGCGAGCAAGAACGAGCCAACACGCGACCCTGCAGACTGGATACTCGAAGGCAGCAACGATGGCAACACATGGACACCACTCGACAGCCGACAGGGGCAGAGCTTCTCTAACCGCTATGCCACTCAGTTCTACATGCCAAACGGCTTATGGTCGATGGCCAACGACCAGTTCACCACCTACCGCCTCACCATTACTGCAACATGCGGGGCCAATCAAATTCAGATAGGAGAAGTACAACTGCTCTCCATGGAGCCCGTTGACCCGACAGGAATCAGCCTCACCCCAACCTTCTCACAGGAAGACAATCTGTTGCCGGCAGCAGATAGTCCGTATTATAACCTCTCCGGTCAGCGTCTAAACAAACCGATGAGAGGAATCAACATCGTAAAAGGAAAGAAGATTGTGATTAAGTTTTGAAATATGAATTAATAGTCGTACCTTTGCCGTCGAAACAAAGAATCACACATGAAGAAATCTCCATTCATACTTTATCTTTTCTTGATTATTGCTCCATGCTCCATGTTGCTCCTTTCGTGCAACAACCAGGAAACCTACGCCGAACAGAAGGAGAAGGAAAGCAAAGCCATTTCCTCCTTCACGGACCGCGACATCACCGTGCGCGATGCCGATGGCTTTGAGGTCTGCAAAGTAGGCAAGATTGTAACCATCAGCGAAGAGCAATTCCAGAATCAAGGCTATACTACCGACACGACCAAGAACGAATACGTCCTGTTCAACAATACCGGTGTCTATATGCAGATAAGACGAATGGGGACAGGCGAGAAGTTGGAGAGAGGGAAGACGGCACGAGTCATCTGCCGTTTCATTGAGTTCAACATCCTGGGCGACAGCATACAACTCCGCAGCGATGTCAACGTCTGGCATCCTAAGCCAGACATCATGAAGATCTCCAACAATTCAGGCAGCTTCACAGCCAACTTCGACACGGAAATCAACGGCGGCGGTGCCATGTACCTTCGTTACGGCAGCACCAGCGTACCCAGCGGCTGGCTCGTCCCATTCTCCTACATCAACATAGGCCGGCAGGACAGCCCGGAAGAAGGCATCGCAAAGGTACGACTCATCGTGCCGCACAGCGAAGGCCAGGTAAATGCCACGAGCAACGTCTATCCATGCTTCTACGAACTTACCTTCCAGAAGATGAGAGACTAGTGCCAGTACAATATGATAATCCGCTAAATTACCCTATGGAAAAAAGTACGTGTACTTGTCGCCATAAGTACGTGTACTTATCCACGTAAGTACGTGTACTTATCCCCATAAGTACGGGTACTTATCTAACCCCTTCCCAGAGAAGGGAGCAAGGGGTACTTTTGCGGATTATCATAATAAATAATCATGAATTCATTATACCTTCACATTCCATTCTGCAAGTCGCGATGCATCTATTGCGACTTCTACTCCACCACCTTCGGCAAGGACATAATGGCTGCCTATGCCAAAGCCCTTGAACGTGAAATGCGCCTGCGCAGACAATATATAAAATGTACGCGCATACATACTATATATATAGGTGGCGGAACACCCAGCCTACTGCCTCTTGATGTTCTGAAAGAAATCTTTGCTGCCATTGATTGCCATTTCACACTTGCGCCTGATGCAGAGGTAACCATCGAGGCAAATCCAGACGATGTCACACCGCAGTGGATAGAAGGCCTGTCCGACACACCCATCAACCGCATCAGCATGGGTGCCCAGACATTCGACGACCAGCTACTCACCTTCCTCGGTCGTCGCCACAATGCCGTCCAAACGGCAAATGCCGTAAAGGCCTGCCAGGAAGCTGGCATCACCAACATCAGCCTCGACCTCATTTATGGACTACCCGGACAGACGATGAACACTTGGCAACGAGACGTGGAGACAGCCATCAGCCTCGACATCAAACATCTCAGCGCCTATGCCCTCTCCTATGAGGAAGGAACCCGACTCGACACCATGCTCCGAAAAGGGCTCGTCAGCGAAACAGACGAAGAGCTTTCCCTGCAGATGTACGACCATCTGCTGTCTGCTACAGAAAAGGCAGGCTTCCTCCATTATGAAATCTCCAACTTCGCCCTCCCCGGCTATCACTCGCGCCACAACAGTTGCTACTGGCAAGGTGTACCTTATCTGGGACTCGGTGCAGGAGCACACTCTTATGACGGACAACATACCAGACGCGCCAACCTGCCTGACGTAAGAGCATACATCGATGCGACCGAAGATGTCCCACATGAAACAGAAGAACTCAGCACAGAGGAACTGTACAACGAATTCATCATGACGAGACTGCGCACCTCAGGCGGCATCCCGCTCAACGAACTCTCGCCCGAAGACCTCCAGTATTGTCTTTCTCTGGCTGCACCACACCTCGGACAGAACCTGCTTTGCATCCGGGATGAGCACCTCTGTCTCACAAAGGAAGGCATCTTCACCTCAAACGACATCATCAGCGACCTTTTGAAAGTTGAAAGCTAAGAATTAGGCTGTCCAACGTATCGAAGATAAACCATTTTCCCTTCGCAAAAGGGAATTTATCAGACAGCAAAACGGCTTTATGCTGTTTAACATACTTGTAAGCCCTTGCCATTACGGGAAATAATAGTAACTTTATGCCCGAAATTATGTATTAATCAACAAAAACAATAACTGTCATGAAGACTTACAAGACAAATGAAATCAAAAACATTGCCCTTCTTGGCAATGATGGAGCAGGCAAGACAACCCTGACTGAAGCCATGCTCTACGAGGCCGGCATCATCAAGCGTCGCGGCAGAGTCAGTCTGCACACCACCGTCAGCGACTACTTCCCCGTAGAGCATGAATATGGCTATTCTGTATTCTCAACCGTATGCCACGTAGAGTGGAACGGCAAGAAGATTAACTTCATCGACTGCCCGGGCAGTGATGACTTCGCAGGTGCAGCACTCACTGCCCTCAACGTTACCGATACCGCTATTCTCCTCATCAAGGGAGCAGCAGGCGTCGAAGTAGGCACACAGAACCACTTCCGTTACACGGAGAAGCTTGGCAAGCCCGTCATCTTCCTCATCAACCAGCTTGACGACGAGAACTGCGACTTCGACCAGCTCATGGAACAGCTCACCAGCATCTACGGTCCTAAAGTTGTGCCCATCCAGTATCCTTTAGAGACAGGTCCCAACTTCAACTCTCTCATCGACGTGCTCCTTATGAAGAAGTACTCATGGGGACCCGATGGCGGCGCTCCTACCATCGAAGATATTCCTGCCGACCAGATGGACAAGGCAATGGAAATGCACAAGGCACTCATCGAGGCTGCCGCTGAGCATGACGAGACTCTCATGGAGAAGTTCTTCGAGAGCGAAGACCTGACGGAAGACGAGATGCGCGAAGGCATCCGCAAAGGCCTCATCAGCCGAGGCATGTTCCCCGTCTTCTGCGTAGATGCTGTCAAGGACATGGGCGTACGCCGCCTCATGGAGTTCCTCGGCAACGTCGTTCCTTTCGTTGACGAAATGCCTAAGGTGTCCAACACTAACGGCGATGAGGTTGCTCTCGACCCAGCAGGCCCCACCAGCCTCTTCTTCTTCAAGACTGCTGTCGAGCCCCATATCGGCGAGGTGCAGTACTTCAAGGTAATGAGTGGCACAGTCAAGGAAGGCGACGACCTCACCAATGCCGACCGAGGCAGTAAGGAACGCATTGCCCAGATGTTTGTCTGTGCAGGTGCTACACGTATCAAGGTGGAGGAACTCACGGCAGGCGATATCGGTTGCAGCGTGAAGCTCAAGGACGTCAAGACAGGCAACACCCTCAACGGTAAGGACTGCGACAACCGCTTCAACTTCATCAAGTATCCCAATTCCAAGTATTCCCGTGCCATTCGTGCTGTCAACGAAAGCGAGACAGAGAAGATGATGAACGCCCTGCAGAAGATGCGTGAGGAAGATCCCACATGGCAGATAGAGCAGAGCAAGGAGCTCCGTCAGATTCTCGTACATGGTCAGGGTGAATTCCACCTCCGCACTCTCAAGTGGCGCATGGAGAACAACGAGAAGATTCAGATTGCCTTCGACGAACCCAAGATTCCTTACCGCGAGACCATCACAAAGGCTGCCCGTGCCGACTATCGTCACAAGAAGCAGTCAGGCGGTGCAGGTCAGTTTGGTGAAGTACATCTTATCGTTGAACCTTATGTGGAAGGTACTCCTACACAGGAAGTCTATCGCTTCGGCAACCAGGAGTTCCGCATCAACGCCAAGAGCGAGGAAGTCATCGACCTGGAATGGGGCGGCAAGCTCGTCTTCATCAACAGCGTTGTGGGTGGTGCAATCGACGCACGCTTCATGCCAGCCATTCTGAAGGGCGTAATGCAGCGCATGGAACAGGGTCCTCTGACGGGTTGCTATGCCCGCGACGTCCGCGTCATCGTCTATGACGGCAAGATGCACCCGGTTGACTCCAACGAACTTTCCTTCATGCTCGCTGGTCGTCAGGCCTTTGCACAAGCCTTCAAGGAGGCAGGTCCGAAGATTCTGGAACCTATCTACGATGTAGAGGTACTCGTACCGAGCGACAAGATGGGCGACGTGATGAGCGACCTGCAGGGACGCCGTGCCATGATTATGGGTATGAGCAGCGAAAGCGGTTACGAAAAGCTCACAGCCAAGGCTCCGCTGAAGGAGATGTCGAGCTACAGCACCGCACTGAGCAGCCTCACTGGTGGACGCGCAAGCTTCAACACCAAGTTCTCAAGCTACGAACTCGTACCTGCTGACGTTCAGCAGAAGCTCGTGGCAGAATATCAGGCAACGCTTAAGGAAGAATAAGTCATCGCTTAGTTCACGAAAAGGCAATCAACAAAAGCCTATATTCTTAAATAAGTTAAACGCCAGCATGAAAGTGCTGGCGTTTTTCGTTTCCTTTTAACATAAGGTAATACCTTTGCAGTATGAAAAGGAGTTACATCTGGATTATATGCGCTTTCGTCTGCATCGCCTTCATCTCGCTGCTCTACTTGCAGGGACGCTATGCTAAGGAAATGATCAGGATGCGCCAGGAGCAGTTCGACGAGAACGTCTTGCGCAGCCTTGACCAGGCATCGCGCGAACTGGAAAAGGCTGAAACCTACCGTTACCTGCAAACCATCATCACCCAACACGAGATGAAGAAACGGGGCGCTGCACTTCCCGACAGTTTCTTCATCACAGACTTCACTCTGCCACTCGACACGCTCACCCGCAACACGACACGCATGTCGCTGGGGTCGCTCACAGTGAACAGATACAACCGCGTGGCTGAGACCATCAGTAAATTGCAGAAGCATGTCCGCGAAGCATTCATCTATGAGCAAGGAGTGCTTGACGAAGTCATCTTTCAAGTCATGTACACAGCCAGCGAGCAGCGCTTTCAGGACCGCTTGAATCCCTCTGTCTTAGATGGTTGCCTGCGCAATGCCTTGCAAGCCAATGGAATCTCCCTACCCTTCCACTTCATTGTCTATACGAGCGACGGACGTGAAGTATATCGTTGCGAGGACTACACAGAGGAAGGCAACAACCCGAACTATCAGCAGACGCTCTTCCGCAGCGACCCGACGGGACAGATGGGCACCGTCATCATACATTTCCCTGACCAGGCACGCTACATCCGAGGTGTGGCCAACTACGTGGCGCCAGCCATGGGGTTCACCATCATCCTGCTCATCACCTTCCTTATCACCATCTACCTTGTGGTCCGGCAGAAACGCATCAGCGAGATGAAGAAGGACTTCATCCACAACATGACGCACGAATTCAAGACGCCCATCTCCACCATCTCCATTGCAGCACAGATGCTTGCCGACAAGACTGTGAACAAGAGCGAGGAGACCTACGAGCGTCTGGGCGGCGTCATCACAAGCGAGACACGACGCCTGCGCTATCAGGTGGAGAAGGTGCTGCAGATGAGTCTGTTCGACAACAACAACATTGCCTTGAAGATGCAGGAACTGGATGCCAACGAGATTATCGGAAACGTGGTGGATACCTTCTCGCTCAAGGTGACACAAAGCGGGGGCACGCTGGACATGAAGGTCGAAGCTTACAACCCCTTCATCAATGCCGACGAGATGCACTTCACGAACATCATCTTCAACCTGCTGGACAATGCCTTCAAGTATCGCCGCGAGGATGAGCCGCTGGCCATCGTCGTGCACACCTACAATCAGGGCGAGACGCATTTCTGCATCAGCATTTCCGACAACGGCATCGGCATTGCGAAGGACAACCTGAAGCGCATCTTCGACAAGTTCTATCGCGTGCACACCGGCGACCAGCACAACGTGAAGGGCTTCGGACTGGGCCTGGCTTACGTCCAAAAGATGGTTGAACTGCACCACGGCACCATCAAGGCTACCAGCGAGCTCGGCAAGGGGACGAAGTTCACCATAACGCTGCCGCTGTCACTATAAATAACCTGGCCGTGACAACGTGATAACGAAATAACGATATAACGTGATAACGATATAACGTCATTAAAAGAAGTAAAGAGACAACATTACATTCACTAACTTAATAATCTTACATTATGGAACAGAAACTGCACATTCTGCTATGCGAGGACGAAGAGAGCCTCGGTATGCTTGTTCGCGAGTACCTCGAAGCTAAAGGTTATGATGCTGAGCTCTTCCTCGACGGCGAGGCTGGTTATCGCGCCTTTATGAAAAGGAAGTTCGACATGTGTCTGCTCGACGTAATGATGCCTAAGATGGACGGCTTCGCACTGGCTAAGGAAATCCGTCTGGTCAACACGGAAGTGCCCATCATCTTCCTGACAGCCAAGAACCTGAAGGAGGACATCCTGGAAGGCTTCAAGCTTGGAGCCGACGACTACCTGACCAAGCCCTTCTCTATGGACGAGTTGGTCTATCGCATGGAAGCCATCCTGCGACGCGTGAAGTCGAAGGAGCAGAAGAACATCACACGCTTCCAGCTCGGCAAGTTCGTCTTCGACACCCAGCGCCAAGTGCTCATCCTCGGCGAAGAACAGACAAAGCTCACTACGAAGGAGAGCGAGCTGCTCACATTGCTCTGCATTCACGTCAACGATGTCCTGGAGCGTGACCTTGCACTCAAGACCATCTGGATGGACGACAACTACTTCAACGCCCGCAGCATGGATGTCTATATCACCAAGCTCCGCAAGCTGCTCAAGGCAGACCCTGAGATTGAAATCAACAACGTGCACGGCAGAGGCTATCGTCTCATCGTGCCCAACATGATGCAGGAGGACTGACAGCCAATCCCTGCTATGGGGAGAGGTGGCTCCGGAAACGCAACGTGACTCGTTGAGCAACGCGACACGTTGCGTTTTCCGGCATCCCTGCTTGCTTTCGGAATCGTGGTTCGGTTTCGGCTAATCACAATCCTTTCCCAAACAAAGAAAATGAAGATAGTTATATTAGACGGACACACAGCCAATCCGGGCGATTTGTCCTGGGATGGGCTTAGAGAGTATGGTGAGCTTGAGGTCTATGACCGTACCGCTCCGGCAGAGCTGCTCAGCCGGGCCGAAGGTGCCGAGGTGATACTGACAAACAAAGTCATCATCGATGCTAAGGCGATGGCTGCCCTACCCTGTCTCCGCTACATCGGAGTGCTGGCGACCGGCTACAATGTTGTTGACATCGCAGAAGCTCACAGGAGAGGCATCGTCGTGACGAACATACCGGCCTACAGCACGATGTCTGTCGCACAGATGGTGATGGCGCACCTGCTGAACATTACGAACCAGGTGGCACTTCATGCCGAATCCGTCCGCAGAGGCGAATGGCAAGAGTGTCCCGACTTCTCGTTCACAAAGTCGCCCCTCATCGAGCTTGACGGCCTGACACTGGGCATTGTGGGACTCGGCAACACAGGCTCTGCCACAGCACGGATGGCACAGGCAATGGGGATGCAGGTAATGGCCGTCAGCAGCAAGACGGAAGAGATGCTCCGTCCGCTCGGAATTCGTAAGGCATCAGGCTACGAACAACTGTTCAGCGAGGCAGACGTAGTGAGCCTGCATTGTCCGCTGACCGACGAGACGCGCCATCTCGTGAACCGTGAACGGCTTGCGCTGATGAAGCCCACGGCTATCCTCATCAACACGGGCCGTGGTCCTCTCCTCGACGAACAGGCAGTTGCCGACGCACTAACAGAAGGGCGTCTCTATGCCGTCGGCGTTGATGTGCTGACCGAAGAGCCTCCCCGTAAGGGCAGCCCGCTCATCACGGCTCCCCGCTGCTACATCACCCCACACATCGCCTGGGCTTCAGCAGCAGCACGTCGCCGCCTCGTCAGCATCGCCACCAGCAACGTGGCAGCCTTCCTGAGTGGTGAACCTCAGAACAGCATCTGAGGTGTCGCCTCAGAGCATTCAGTTCCTCGTCATCAACGAGTGTCAATGTCTGGCAATAACGTTTCATCGTGTTTTGTTGTCATAAAGGTATCGTTGCGTGCAAATTCACACATTTTTATTTAATTAGCAGGCAAAAAGCTTAGGTATTTGCAGGTTTATTCGTACCTTTGCAGCAGTATGAAGAAAGAAGACCTGCTCCGTTACGGCACTTTGGCTTCTGCCTTGCTGCCCGTCATCCCCGCTTGTGCCAAGACCAAGAAGGGGAATCCCGCTATCGATAACCGTCAGCAACCCAACGTCATTGTCATCCTAGCAGATGACCTCGGATATGGTGACTTGGAATGCTTCGGTGCCAGCCGTGTCCAGACTCCCAACGTTAACGCCCTGGCCCAGAGCGGCATCCGCTTTACCAACGTTCATGCCATTGCAGCCACAAGCACCCCATCGCGCTACGGCCTGCTCACAGGCGAGTACGCTTTCCGGCATCCCGGAACGGACATTGCACGAGGTAATGCAGGCATGATTATCCGCCCCGAGCAGTTCACCATAGCCGATGCCTTCAAGAATGCAGGCTACGCTACTGCCGCCATAGGCAAGTGGCACTTAGGACTCGGAGACAAGGACGCTGAGCAGGACTGGAATGCTCAGCTACCCATGCACCCTGGCGACATCGGGTTCGACTACCACTACATCATGGCAGCAACTGCCGACCGCACGCCATGCGTCTTCATCGAGCAGGGGCATGTTGCCAACTACGATGAGTCGGCCCCCATTCTGGTAAGCTACGAAGAGAACTTCCCCGGCGAACCGACAGGCAAGGAGAATCCGGAACTACTCTATAACCTCAAGGCCAGTCACGGTCACAACCAGAGCATCGTCAACGGGATAGGCCGCATCGGGTACATGAAAGGTGGCGGGAAGGCGTTATGGAAAGACGAGAACATCGCCGACAGCATAGCAGCACACGCCACCCGCTTCATACAGAAGCACCAACAAGAGCCCTTCTTCATGTACCTGGCAACCAACGATGTGCACGTGCCGCGCTTCCCCCACGAGCGCTTCCGAGGAAAGAACCCAATGGGCTTCAGGGGCGATGCCATCGCACAGTTCGACTGGACGGTAGGGCAAGTCCTTTCTGAGTTGGAACGCCTCGGCCTGCGAGAGAACACGCTCATCGTGCTCAGCAGCGACAACGGTCCCGTGGTGGACGACGGCTATCAGGACCGAGCCGTAGAGCTTCTTGGCGACCACCGGCCTGCTGGTCCTTATCGTGCAGGCAAGTACAGCACTTTCGAGGGCGGCACGATTGTCCCGGCCATCGTCTCCTGGCCAAAGAAGATTGCTGCCGGTCAGGAGTCGGATGCCCTCGTTTCGCAGATTGACTGGCTGGCTTCTCTCAGCGCCCTGATAGGGGCTCGCATCCCCAAAGGTGGCGCCATAGACAGCCAGAACCACCTCAGCACCCTCTTAGGAGAAGACCGTCAGGACCGTACATACGTCTTGGAACAGGCAGCCAACCACGCACTTTCCGTCCGGACAAAAGACTGGAAGTACATTCCTCCCAGTCAAGGACCTGCCATTATCTCAGGCCCCAACATGGAAAGCGGATATGCCCGCGAGCCTCAACTGTACGACATGAAGCAACCATTTGAGCAGGAGAACGTCGCCCTTCAGCAGCCGCGTGTCGTCTTCGAGCTGCAATCCTATATAGAAAAGGAACGCGCGAAGGGTTCTACCTACACTTCTCCCATCTCAAAGTGAAGCGAACAACATGAAGAGACTGCTCGCTTCCTTACTTGCACTGCTGCTGACCTCTGCCCTTTGGACGCAAGAGGTGCAAAGCTTCAAGCAACACGACATGAAGAAGTGGGGCATACCTGCCGGGAACTACAGCGGCATCGCGCACATAGAGGGCGACCGCTATGCGCTCATCAGCGACAAGCAGGAAGCCGACGGATGGACGGAGGTGAGCATCAGCATCCTTCCCTCGGGAGACATAGGCAAGATGCAGTTCATCGCCCACCACTTTGATGTCCGGACACAAGGACGGGCACGCGACAGCGAGGGCATAGCATACATTCCGAGACAAGGATTCTTCGTCAGCGCCGAGAACGACCAGCAGATTCTGGAACTCAACATGGATGGTGCGCCGACAGGCCGAAGCCTTGCTGTTCCGCCATGCTTCAAGCCCGCCAACATCTTCCATAACAATGGATTCGAAGCCCTGACATACGATGCTCGGCAAGGCATCTTCTGGACGACGACAGAGCAAGGTCTGAAGTCGGATGTGGCAAGACTTACCACTCACGATTCGCCCATGCCTACCCTGCTGCGCCTGCAGTCTTTCGGCATGGACCTGCAACCCCGACAGCAGTTTGCCTACATGACGGAGGCACCAGCCACGGCCCGAAAGCCGCGATACTTCGCCTTTGGCGTACCCGAGCTGTTAGCCCTTGACGACACAACCCTGCTGGTGATGGAGCGCGAGCTCAACGTCCCCAAACACTACAACCGCGCCAGATGCAACATACGCCTGTTCATCGTCACCCTGCAAGCAGACCAGGCCATCGCAGACCCTTCTCTTCCGCTCAGCGATAGGGACAGAAGCGGGTTCCTACAGAAGAGACTGCTTTACGCTTTCAGCACGAAGATACACCTTATCGGCAAGAAGAACTATGCCAACTACGAAGGGATGTGTCTGGGACCAACACTTGCCAATGGCAGACAGACCATCCTCCTTATTGCCGACTCGCAGAACCGTACCGGCAACGCCTTCTTTCACCTGAAAGACTACATCAAGGTTCTACTTCTGCCCTGACTTCTGCAAGGGCAACGCCTACTCTGGCCTGTTATCCCCTAAAAGCAGGAACTTTTTCACGCTTTCTCTTGCACATGTTTCTTCTTTTGCCTAACTTTGCATCGGCTTTTCATAAAGGAATAGCCTCAGACAGACAAACGAAACAAACATCCTACAACTTTCAATTTCCAACTTACGAATGTCCCTTTACCCTCAACTCATACTCGACGCCCTTGCCACCGTCCGCTATCCCGGGACGGGCAAGAACATCGTGGAGATGAAGATGGTCGATGACGATATGCGCATCGCCGGACTCAGCGTCTCCTTCACCCTCATCTTCGACAAGCCCACCGACCCCTTCATGCGCAGCATAGTGAAAGCTGCCGAGGCTGCCATCCACGCCTATGCCAGCAAGGACGCAGAGGTGGAAATCAAGACTCGCGCCTTGCAAGCACCCAGGCCAGACCTGCCAGACCTGCTGCCAGGCGTCAGGAACATCATCGCCGTCTCCAGCGGCAAAGGTGGCGTAGGCAAGAGCACCGTCGCTGTCAACCTGGCTGTGGCGCTGGCAAGAATGGGAATGCGCGTCGGACTGCTTGACTGCGACATCTTCGGACCCTCTGTGCCCAAGATGTTCCAGATGGAGAATGCCCGGCCCTACAGCGAAAGCATCGATGGCAGAGACCTCATCATGCCCGTAGAAAAGTACGGCGTGAAGATGCTCAGCATCGGGTTCTTCGTCAACCCGGAGCAAGGCATCATGTGGCGAGGAGGAATGGCAAGCAACGCCCTCAAACAGCTTATCGGCGACGCCAACTGGGGCGAGCTCGACTACTTCATACTCGACACACCACCAGGCACCTCAGACATCCATCTGACACTCGTACAGACACTTCCCATCACAGGTGCGGTCATCGTGAGCACCCCACAGCAGGTGGCTCTGGCCGACGCAAGGAAGGGCATAGACATGTACCAGAACGAGAAAGTGAACGTGCCTATCCTCGGACTCGTCGAGAACATGGCCTGGTTCACACCTGCCCAGCATCCAGAGGAACGTTACTACCTCTTCGGCAAAGAAGGAGTAAAGGAGCTGGCGGAGCAGATGCAGGTGCCGCTCCTGGCACAGATTCCCGTCGTTCAGGACATCTGTCAGAGTGGCGACGAAGGTATCCCGGCAGCCACCGACCCGGCAGGCATGACAGGGCAGGCCTTCATGCAACTTGCCGCCCGCATCGTCACAGAAAACGACAAGCGAAAAGCTGAGCTACCGCCTACGAAGATAGTTGAAGTGAAAAGCTAATACTGTTAATACAAACCACACGTTTACAGCAACATGAACAAGTACAGAAGTCTCTTCCTCATCATACTCTGCGCCCTCTCGTTTGCAGCTCAAGGCAAGAAGATAAACTCATGCCCTCTGCCTGGCTACAAACTCGTTTGGAACGACGAATTCTCGAAGTCCAACGTCGATTCTTCCCGTTGGGTCTTTCAGGAAGCACGGGCCGGATGGGTCAACCACGAACTGCAGACCTACGTCAAGGGACAAAGCCCCAAAGGGAGAAAAGTGGCAGAATGCAAGAAAGGCACGCTGAGGATATATACATTCAAGGAAGACGACAAAGTCTATAGTGGCCGCCTCTATGGGAACCGTCAAGTGGGCTTCAAGTACGGCTACATCGAGGCTCGCATCAAGCTGCCGAAAGGCAAAGGCACCTGGCCGGCATGGTGGATGATGCCAGTAAACGGAGGCCGCTGGCCCTCATGCGGCGAGATAGACATCATGGAAGAAGTCGGCGTCGATGCCAACGACGTTTCCAGCAGCATCCATTGCGCCGCCTACAACCATCCGGCCAAAACGCAGAAGACACACCACCTCTACTGCGAAGGAGCAGAAGAGAGCTTCCACGTCTATGCCCTGGAATGGACAAAAGACTACATCCGCACCTACGTTGACGGCAAAGAGCAACTCTACTTCGAGAACGACCACCAGGGCAACAACGACACCTGGCCCTTCGACAAAGCCTTCTACCCCATCCTCAACGTAGCATGGGGCGGCGACTGGGGCGGTTATAAGGGCATCGACGAATCAGCTTTGCCCCTCACCATGGAAGTCGATTACGTCCGTGTCTGGCAAAAAGAATAGGCCCTCTTCCCATTCCGAGCAAGTCCCTGACGCCCAAGGACTCAGGCCACATCAAAACAAGTACAGAGCTACTTGGCCAAATAGGTACACGTACTTGGCCCAATAAGTACACGTAGTTAGCTCAATAAGTACACGTAGTTAGCTCAATAAGTACACGTAGTTATTCAAACAAGTCCACGTAGTTGTCAAACCAGGCACGTCGCTTTTGACAGTCAGGCATGTCAAGTTCCCCCTATTTCAGGTTTTAATCACACAAATACTTGTAGATTACCATAAAAAGTCGTATCTTTGCAGACCAATCTATGCGCACGTATATACACGCGCATATATATAAAGAATAACTGTGGTAAACTACAATATATCACTCGAGGGTAAAACCGTTCTCGTCACAGGTGCAGCCGGCTTCATCGGCAGCAACCTCGTCGTCCGTCTCTTCAAGGACTTCAAAGACATCAAGGTTATTGGCATCGACTCCATTACAGACTACTACGACGTCAACCTCAAAAAGGAACGTCTGGAAAAGATAAACGCCCTCGGTCGCGACTGGACATTCATCAAAGGCTCCATAGCCGACAAAGAATGCATCGAAAGCCTCTTCACAGAATACAAACCCGCCGTTGTCGTCAACCTCGCAGCACAAGCTGGCGTGCGCTACAGCATCACCAATCCCGATGCCTACATAGAGAGCAACCTCATCGGCTTCTATAACATACTCGAAGCTTGCCGCCACCACAGCGTCGAGCACCTCGTCTATGCCAGCAGCAGCAGCGTATATGGTTCGAACAAGAAAGTGCCCTACTCCACCGACGACAAAGTGGATAACCCCGTCAGCCTCTACGCCGCTACGAAGAAGAGCAACGAGCTGCTGGCCCATGCCTACAGCAAGCTCTACGACATCCCCAGCACCGGCCTGCGCTTCTTCACCGTCTATGGTCCCGCAGGACGCCCAGATATGGCCTACTTCGGCTTCACCAACAAGCTCCGCGAAGGCAAGACCATCCAAATCTTCAACTACGGCAACTGCAAACGAGACTTCACCTTCGTCGATGACATCGTAGAAGGCGTAGTCCGCGTCATGCAACATGCGCCCGAGAAACAGACAGGCGAAGACGGCCTGCCCGTTCCCCCATATAAAGTCTATAACATAGGCAACAACTCACCCGAGAACCTCCTCGACTTCGTCACCATCCTCCAGGAAGAGCTCATCGCAGCAGAAGTCCTCCCCGCAGACTACGACTTCGAGTCACACAAAGAACTCGTCCCCATGCAGCCCGGCGACGTACCCGTCACCTATGCCGACACCACACCCCTCGAACAGGACTTCGGCTTCCGCCCCTCCACCCCCCTCCGCCAAGGCCTCCGCGCCTTCGCCCAGTGGTACGCAGAGTACTACGGAACAGGCGACTCTATTCGATAAAACGTAGTAATGGATTTACTGACCATCATACAAGCACTCCAATCACTATGGGTATTCTTCATAGTGATCATGCTATTCTGGAAGTTCCGAATCGGCGTAGCAGGGTACTTGGCATACATATTTCTGGTTCCATACATGAGAATCGACATCGGAGGATTCACCCTCCAATGGAATCTCATCAACATCATCCTGCTGATAGCCTTCTTCCTCCACAGGCAAGAAAGCTACGACATGGACTTCAAATACGACTGGCGACCGCTGCTCCCCTTCTTCATCTATTTCGGAGTCTCACTTCTCCTCATGCCAGTTCAAGATGGCATCCCCTTCAGCGAAGCCATAAACGCATGGCGAATGCAAGCCATGAAATACCTCATATTGCCCTTCGTCCTATGGAACGACATACGGGTCAGCTATGATTCCCTGAAACTATATCGCAATGTAACAATCGTTTGTATAGTTATAGCGGTTCTATATGGACTGTACTTAACCACAATACCAGGCCTCAATCCATATATGATTGCTATCTCCATTGCCAATGGCGAAGAGTTCAATTTGGCTTACGCGGCAGGAAACGCAGGACTGAGTGATGACACAACACTTCATGAAGGACGGCTCTTTGGTAGAATATCTTCCGTATTTGGTCATCCTATGACATTCGGTCTGTTTCTTGGCTTTGCTTTATTATTTCTATATCGGAACAAACAGAATATTTCTATTTGGTTACTGTATGCTATGTCACTTTTCATACTGACAGACATCATTGTCTGTGGAGTCCGCTCAGCTATAGGTGCCATATTCATCGCCATTTTATTCTTGTTGATTCAATCACGTAACTTCAAGCTATTCTTTGTGATGATATTAGGTGGAGGCTTTCTATGGGTTCTCGTTTCGTATATTCCATCATTGCAAGATTACCTGGGGTCCATTATTGACACCCAATCCTCACATACAAATGGTTCATCCATAAATATGCGTCTGTCACAGATGGAAGGTTGTTTTCTTGAAATCAAGGATTCACTCCTCGAAGGCAAAGGCTTTGGTTGGACAGGTTACTATATCTCTCAAAACGGTGAACATCCAACTATCTTATATTTTGAAAGTCTAATATATGTAATCCTTTGCAATTCTGGGATTATCGGTGTAGTTCTATGGATTATCATGTCCCTACTGATTGTATTATACAATAATTGGAGTGAGCGTCCCATTGCTGCTTTGCTTAATTCCATGTTCGTCTTTTATATTGCATACGCCTGCATCACCGGAGAATATGGCTACATGCAGTACTTCATACTCTTCTATGTCCTAATGCTTGGTGAAGACCTGTATATGGATAATGACAATTCATGTGATGAAGAAACCGCATTAGAAGACATTCAACAATGAGTACGACAATACATCATAACAACAAACAAGTAGCGAAGAACACCATTTATCTGTATCTTCGTACCATGTTTGTTATGGTCATCTCCATTTTTACCAGCCGAATCGTATTGGATGCGTTGGGCATCGATGACTATGGCATATACAATGCCGTGGGTGGCTTTGTTGCTATGTTCTCCATGCTAAGCGGAACATTAGTGGCAGCCAGCCAGCGATTTATTGCTTTTGAGTTGGGAAAGCCAGACCCAGACGTAGAAAAGGTATTCTCCACAACTATTTCCGTTCATCTTCTGCTTGCTGCGCTCATTCTCATCTTGCTTGAAACGTTAGGTCTTTGGTTCCTCAATTACAAGATGAATATCGCTGCAGAACGCATGGCTGCAGCTAATTGGGTTTACCAATGTTCCGTACTCACCTTTTGCTTTAATTTGATTTGTATTCCTTACAATGCAGCCATCATCGCCTACGAAAAGATGGCAGCTTTCGCATATATCAGTATTTTCGAAGTCGTAGCGAAATTAGGATGTGTCTATGCCCTCTTCATTATTGCATTCGACTCTCTTATTGTCTATGCCATATTCATGATGTTCATAGCCGTCATCTTATGTATGATTTATGGACTCTACTGTCATTCCCATTTTCCCAAGTGCCGCTATAATTTCTCGTTTGACAGAAACACTTTCCATGAGATGCTAACATTCTCGGGATGGAACTTCATCGGGTCTATCGCTGCAAATCTAAACGGACATGGCATTAACATACTTACGAACCTATTCTTCGGTGTGGCGCTCAATGCAGCGCGTGGCATAGCCACTCAAATAGACAATGCCATCAACACATTTGTCAACAACTTCTTGATGGCGATTACTCCCCAAATCACGAAATCCTATGCCGCAAAAGACTACAATTACATCAATCGCATTAACATTGCAGGAACAAAATACAGTTTCTTCCTTCTATGGATTATAAGCCTTCCTGTCTGCCTAAATGCAGAATACATACTCGGAATATGGCTTAAAGAAGTGCCCCAACATACAGCGGAATTCGTACGACTTGGGATTATATTCAGCATGTGCCAAACCCTTTCCCAGTGTCTTTATCGCACAATGTTGGCAAGCGGGAATATAAAAAAATACCAGATTGTCGTGGGCGGGCTGAGTATATTGGCATTTCCTGCCGCCTATATATTCTTCCTTTTAGGCCTACCTGCTTCATGGGGATACTGGGCAATGATTATATTCTCAGTCGTGTGTCTATTCGCTCGTCTAAAATTGTTATGCGAAATCTTGCCTGACTTCTCAACAAAGAGATTCTGCATAGAAGCCTTGTTGCCTATTATCTGCTCAATAATTCCCGTTCTTCTCATCACATACTACATGCACACTCTGGTAGAGCATGTCTCTTTGCTTACATTCACAACAGAATCTTTGGGATGTTTCGCGCTGACGGGTGTTTCCATCTGGACACTTGGATTATCGAAAGTAGAACGGAAGAAATGTATCGTATTTCTTCAAAACAGAATATACAGACTGCGACATGGCTGAACAAAGGAAACCACTCGGCTACTTCATTGGCCATGTTAACGATTCCGAGCATCGTTACAAGGCATCATCTGGAGGAATCGGCACAATGCTCCAAAAGCATTTGCTTTCCACCGGACAATATAGCACAAGCATTACTTTCCAATTCAATGCCAAGAGATGCATGTACGAAGCCAAGCTGATTCATACGGCAGAAGAAGTAAATATCTGCGGCAGCATATACCAGGACATCAACATCGCCCAATTCGTCCGTGACCATATCAAGGAAATCTCCAATGGCATTGTTGTTTCATGCCCGCCATGCCAAGTGACAGCCATCCGCAATATGCTCAACAAAGAAGGCATTCCATGCTTTATCATTTCATTCTGCTGTTCGGGACAAACCACAATTGAAGGAACATGGAAATACTATGAGTTGCTCGGCATCAAGAAAGAAGATGTAGTAAACATGCAGTATCGCGGGAATGGTTGGCCAAGTGGCATCCAGATATGGCTCAAAGATGGGACTAAGATTTATCACGATAACTACACGAACCCTTGGAAAGCAATACATACTTCTTGGCTCTACCGCCCCAAAAGATGTTTTTTCTGCATATTTGACACAAGCTATACTGCAGATATATCATTGGCAGATCCATGGCTTGAAAATTATAAGAGGTATGACAACGAAGGTAATACTTTATTTGTTATAAACACTACACTCGGACAGAAAACTATAAAACAATTAAAAACTTCCGATATCATTTCATATGAAGAAATTAGCAGTGATATATATAGAACCGCTCAAGAAAACAACCTCTTAAAAAAAATCTATGTTCATAATCAAAAGAAACGACTTAAAAGAATTTCGAGGTTCACTAACAACTCATTCATTAGACATTTGTTTTCAAACAATATTTTTATGATGCGATTATTCCATAAGCTCCGATTTAAGCTATAGCCTCTTATTATGAAGAAATACATTGACATATCTAGTTTTAACCTATCTGACAGCAATCGTGGTACAGCTGCTCTAGGCTATGGTTCCATCCCTTTTCTTGAGTCAAAGGGCTATCTTAAGAATGGGCAACAACTGATTATGTTCCATCGTTACAGAAAGTTTTGGAAGTCATCAAACACAAAAGTCCTGCATGAAGATCTTCGAATTAACGGCAAAACATATAAAAGAACTATTGTTCCCATTCACGACATAGAATACCGACTGGTTCAAAAGCTGGGTATCGTACTTCCTTTCACCAAGTTTGGCAAATATGTGAAACAGGTGGAATTAGAAGCTGCCATTAATGGCGGTGATGGCTTTTCTGACATATATGGTACACGCATCTTCATGAACCGCATGAACCAGACATGGATTCTCCGCAGGGCTGGAGTACCCCTAATGTTTTTACCTCAAACCATTGGTCCTTTCAAAGACAATAAGAACTATGAGGTTGCCGTCGGATTACTTCGCAGTGCCAAGGAAATATATGTGCGCGATGACAAGTTCACGCAAAAGCTTAAAGAACTAGGATTAAAGTACACCCAGACCCCTGACCTTTCCTCCTTTATGGTGCCCGAACCTTGGGACATTGAGATAAAGCCCAATGCCATAGGTCTTAACGTGAGCGGTCTAGCCTACACCAACACTTTCAATGGACTGGCAGGACAATTTAATGCATATCCCGAACTTATTGAACGCATCATCGACCACTTCCGCGCAAAAGGATGCACCGTCTATCTTATTCCACATTCCTATGGCTACAATAAGCCTATTGCCGATGATGACATGCTTGCCTGCCGTGAAGCCTATCGCAGACTTAGCGACAAGAGCAATGTGGTACTCATAGACCGTGACCTAATCTCACCGCAAATCAAATACCTCATCAGCCAGATGACGTTCTTCATGGGAGCTCGCATGCATGCCAACTTCGCTGCTATTTATACGGGAGTTCCTGTCTTCGGCATGGCATACAGCTATAAGTTCGAAGGAGCATTCAACGCCAATGGACTTGATGGCAAGACGCAGACAGCAATGATTAACAATCTAAAGTCAGGGGAAATAGAGAATTATATAGCAAGGATTGATGATTTCTATTGTAGCATAAAACATAAACAATGAATAAAGCACGTGTAATAGCAATGTACCTCCCCCAATATCATCCAATTCCTGAAAACGATAAAGTGTGGGGGAAAGGGTTTACAGAATGGACTAATGTCGGTAGGGCCAAACCTCTCTTCAAAGGCCATTACCAGCCTCGCGTTCCTGCAGATCTCGGTTATTACGATTTAAGGTTGCCAGAAATCAGGAAAGAACAAGCAGAAATGGCTCGTGAAGCTGGGGTTGAAGGTTTTATGTATTGGCACTATTGGTTTGGGAATGGTAAGCAGGCCCTAGAAAGACCGTTTAATGAAGTAGTTTCATCTGGAGAGCCTGATTTCCCATTTTGTATTGGATGGGGCAATCACTCCTGGCGAAATGACCAATGGCAAGACGCAACTTCAAAATTAGAGAAATCACCCTTCATTTTTGAACAATTATACCCAGGAGAAGAAGACCACATTCAACATTTCAATTCATTACTTCCTGCTTTTAAGGATAAACGTTATATTACAGTAGATGGTAAACTCTTTTTCCTAATATGGGATCCTGCAAGTATTCCTGACGTAAAAAGATTTTTTCAACTATGGAACAAATTAGCCAATGAACATGGATTAGCTGGATTTCATTTTGTCGGTTTGACTGGAGGAAGCCAAGAAAAGCAAGCAAAAATATATGAACTAGGCTTAGATGCAGTATGCACAGGTAATCAGTGGATTGCTGAATCACATCTCAAGGGGACATACACAAGAATAATTATGGAAAAATTGGGGAAGTTTTTTCCTCGGATTGCTCCTCTGAAAACATTTAAATATAAAGATATCATTAAGTATCTGTTTACACCGGAAGATTATAAAGAGAACGTATACCCAATGATATATCCTAATTGGGACAGATCACCAAGAAGTGGCAGGCGTGGTGTTATCTACACAGGGTCTACGCCAGAACTATTCAAAAAGCATGTACAAGATGCAATTAAGGTTGTTGAAAAAAAATCTCCCGAACATCGGATTTTAATTCTTCGTTCATGGAACGAGTGGGCAGAAGGCAACTACATGGAACCTGACTTGAGATATGGCCTGGGATACATTAACGCATTACACGAGGCACTTACCGAACAATAAATGAAAGCATTTATTATTACCGTTGACACAGAAGGAGATAATCTCTGGAAACATAAAAAAGGCACCCCGATTGAGGTTAACAACGCATATTATCTTCCTCGCTTCCAGACACTGTGTGAGAGATATGGTTTTAAGCCCGTCTATCTCACAAACTATGAGATGGCAAATTGTTCCGTCTTTATTGAAAAGGCAAAGGAATGGATTGCCAGGGGAACTTGTGAGATTGGAGTACACCTCCATGCTTGGAACAATCCTCCATTATTTCCATTGAAAGGACCATATAAAGGTAATCCTTATCTTATTGAATATCCAGAAGATATAATGCGAGACAAGTTTAGAGAGATATATAATCTGATAGTTGAAAAGATTGGAATAAAACCTGTCTCACATAGAGCTGGACGATGGGCAATGGATGAGCGTTATTTTAGAATTTTGGAAGAGTTTAGCATAACTGTAGACTGCTCATATACTCCAGGTATTAATTGGAATAAAGCCAAAGGAATTAACAGAGGAGGTATTGATTATTCACAGGTGCCTCACAACGCACACTATATTGGAAATGTTTTAGAAGTCCCTGTCACGATTAGGAAGTTCCGAAATTGTCTTAACGGGTCATTTAAACATCGTTTGAAATCAATGATAAAAGGCG
Source organism: uncultured Prevotellaceae bacterium (assembly GCA_900313705.1). GTDB lineage: Bacteria > Bacteroidota > Bacteroidia > Bacteroidales > Bacteroidaceae > Physcousia. The sequence goes on along the minus strand of OMSJ01000003.1, from coordinate 19,551 downwards.
AATATGTATGGATGCGTCCTGCATTAAGTTCTGTTGCAGGAATGAAGAAAACCATAGAAATTGCAGAAAAAGATGGTGTTGACTATATCGAATTTATGATTCATTCCTCTGAAGTAATGCCAAATGGAAGTCCTTATTTTCAAACAGAAAAAGATATTGACAATGCATTCAAAGATATGGACAAGCTATTCAAATATATGAAAGAACGGGGATTTATAGGATATACTTTAAAAGAGTATTATAATACATTCATACAAAAGCATGAGAATTCTTGAAGTTCATTATTCTACAGCATGGGCTGGTGCAGAAAGGTTTGTCGTTGATCTCTGTAATGAATTGTCAGTGAAACATGAAGTCTATCTCTGCACTCTTGTTGATGACACTCTTCCTGGAAAATCATACTATAAGACAGAATTGTTCCCTGCTGTCCAATATATAAATTTGAAATGCATAAGCGGAATGGATACAAGAGGCTTTGTACGCCTCTACAAGGTTATCAAGGAGATTAAGCCCGATATTGTTCATGCTCATACTGATGCTCTTAATCTTTGGTTGCCATCGCTATTATATAAAAAGGCAAAATACTTTCATACCATACACAGTTTGGCAGAGAAAAGGCAATATAAATCATGGCTCACACCCATCTATCAACATTTCTATAAATCTCATATTAATGCAATCTGTATTTCAAAAATATGCAAACAGTCCTACACTGAACTCTATCACTTGAACAACGCGATACAGATAGATAATGGACGCTCACAAATAAAGCCTTCAAAAAATCTCAAGTCTGTAGAAGAAGAGATAAAGAACTATCGTAAAACTGATCAGACAAAGGTATTTGTTCATGTAGCAAGATGTAGTGAGCCCAAAAATGAGCCATTACTCTTCAAGACATTCTGCAGGCTATATAAGGAGGACAAAGATTGTATTCTATTGGTCATTGGCGCAAACTACGATTCTCCTGAGTATAAACACCTATTAGAGGACGCAACACCTAATATACATTGGCTTGGTTTAAAAAATAACGTTTGTGATTATCTTATAAACAGCGACTTCTTCATTCTCTCTTCAAAATGGGAAGGACTACCAATTTCACTATTGGAAGCGATTTCTATAGGAATTATTCCCATTTGTACACCTGCTGGAGGAATACCTGATGTAATAAAGGACAAAAGCTTAGGCTATCTATCCCCAAACATGGACGAAGAGGACTTCTATAGGACTATCATCGATGCACTCGAGACATCAGAATACTTTAACCGAGAAAAACTCATCGAACATTTCCAAGAGAACTACTCGATGAAACATTGCGCAAATCAATACATACAAGCTTTTCTATCAAGGATATGATAAAAACAAGAAAAGAACTAATACAATTTAATCGAGCCGACTCCCAGACAATGACAGGTTCCAATATGTTCATTAAATGGATTACATGTTCGGACGATTATCTCCCCATGCTTTTGGTTAAATGTCTTCGCAAATATGAATTCTATTTGAATCAAAAGAGAAATGTCTTCAATATTATCCCATACACATGGTATAGGTGGAATTTCCGCAGGTTAAGAATTAAAACTGGAATTATGCTCTTCCCTAACACTATCGATGAAGGTCTTCACTTGATTCATCCCGGTTTTAGGCGGATTGGAGTTTTCTCCCATATCGGGAAAAACTGTACAATCCTTCCCAACGTACTCATAGGTAGGAAAGAGCCTGGGGGAAAAGCAGATGTTTTGATTGGGGACAATTGCTACATAAGTACTGGAGTTACTATATTGGGACCAGTTACTATCGGAAATAATGTTACAATAGGAGCTGGGGCTGTTGTGAACAAGGATATTCCGGACAATTGTATCGTTGGTGGTGTGCCAGCAAGAATTATAAAATACAAGGAATGACATCACGTATATATTTCTTTGCAAATTTTGGTAACTGGAAGCGGCAGCCATATGGAGGTGGCGAAATTGGGAATCGTCGTACACTCCAGATGATGCTAAGGGCTGGGTATGATGTACACTTGATTGAGAAATACAATCGGGTGTTCAAGCATACGTGGACGGACACCATTATTATCATTTGCCTGATGATGTGGACCATTATCAAGTTCTTTTGTGTTCTACTTTTCGGCAGGCGAAAGAATAGCCTTGTCCATATTGTTGGTTTCTATGGCTCCACCATATACTTCGAGCGCATCCTCGTCGGCATCTCCCACATGTTAGGATATCGTACCATATATGAGATGCGAGGCGGTGGAGCAACTTTTCATTATAATGAAGGTTCCTATCTTTACAAGCGTTTCTTTGCTGCTGTTATCAGGCAGGCAGACTACATTTTTAGTCAGGGACAAGAAAACAAGCCCTTGATTGAAAGCATTGCACCGAAGAAGCATTTCTTCTATTATCCAAATTGTGTAATGCACGATTTCTGTCCTGACATTTATCCGAACAAGCCAATCAATCGAATTAATTTGCTCTACTTTGGTCGCATATCAAAGCAAAAGAATGTTGAAATCGTTGTTGAAACGTTCAACTTGCTGTCGGAAAAATACAACAACATATATTTAGACATTGTCGGCAACTGCACTGAACCAGCATATGCCGAAGAAATAAATCGACGTATAGAAGACTCGGCATACTCGGATAAAATTACAGTGTATCCTGCATGCAACCATAATATGCTAAAGGAACACCTGGCAGACAAACACTTCTATGTATTCCCGACAACAGAACCGCGTGAAGGACATAGCAACGCCCTTACAGAGGCTATGTCATGGGGCCTTATTCCCATAGCAACAGATATGGGCTTTAATCGTACTATTGTTGGTAATAACACACTAATTATTGAGCAGCTATTGCCAGAATCATTTGCTACTGCGATCTCCCTAATTATCGATAGTGGAAAGATTCCTGAGTTGTCAAAACAAGCTTACCAAAGAATACAAAGTGAATATACAGAAGATATTGTTTATAATAGATTGATTGAGGCATACACAATCATCTTTAACTTATATTCCGAAAGCTAATGAAACTCAATAATCTGAACATCGTATGTTCGCAGGCAGAACTTGGAAACATCCCTGAAGGCAAGGTGCTCATCAATACCATCAATGCGCACTCCTACAATACGGCGCAGAGGGACGAGGCGTTTGCTGAAGCCCTCAGCAAGGGGGACTACCTGATTCCCGATGGCACGTCAATCGTCAAGGCGTGCCGGTGGCTGAAGGCAAAGAGCCGGCCGAAGGAGAGGATTGCAGGATGGGATTTGTTTTCTTTTGAGATGAATGTTCTCGAAAGGAAAAGTGAAGAATTAAGAGTGAAGAGTGAAAAATGTCTTATAGTGATGTTCATGGGTTCGAGCGAGAAGGTGCTGTCGCTGATAAGAGAACGGGCTGCGGTTGATTACCCTAACCTGGAGGTAGTTACTTACTCACCACCCTACAAGCCGGAATTCTCCGACGAGGACAACCAAGCTATGATAAAGGCCATCAACAATGCTGATCCGGACCTGCTGTGGATAGGCATGACGGCTCCTAAGCAGGAGAAGTGGACCTACAGCCATTGGGACGAGCTCAACATCCACTGTCACTGCGGGACCATCGGTGCGGTGTTCGACTTCTATGCCGGCACAGTGAAGCGGGCACCGCTTGGTTGGCAGAGGAACTCGCTGGAATGGCTCTATCGCCTGCTGATGGAACCGCAACGCATGTGGCGGCGGTACATCATCGGCAACGCGAAGTTCCTCTATTATATATATAAGGAATATAGAGAGTGATAAAAAGGAAGCTTCTTATTGTTTTTTACTGATAAACCATCTGCATATAGACTGAGCATCGCGATAAAGGAATGAATTTTAATGGATTTATTTGGAAAATAATCCTAAAAGGATTAACTTTGCAACGCCATTAAAAGAAAAGATGTAACGATGCTCTTCTTCGAACTTATTCGCATAGCGCTGGGCAGACAGGAAACGCTAAGTCATACGCCTTCCGACGAGGAGTGGCACGAACTGTTTACTGAGGCAAAGCAGCAGACGCTCGTGGGTGTGCTCTACGAGGGGTTGTGTCGTCTCTCTGCCGACCAGAAGCCGCCACGGCAAATGCTCATCAACTGGCACGCTACAGTTCAGAAAATCATCTGCGATAACAAGCGCTTCAATCACGATGCCGTCTGGGTGAGCCAGCGATGGGAGAAACTTGGCTACCGGAACGTCATCCTGAAAGGTCAGGGCAATGCCCTACTCTACCCGGACCCGATGTTGCGCATTCCTGGTGACATTGACATCTGGCTTGATGGCGACCGACGAAAGATCGTCAATTATGTCCGTAGCCATTTCCCGAAGCTGGAGGTGACACGCATCGAGATGGAGTTCCCTGTACGCAAGGATACTCCCATCGAGATTCACTTCTTGCCCAGTATGCTCTACGACCCCTTCAAGAACCGCAAGATGCAACGCTACTTCCGCCAGCAACTTGCCACCACCAAACAAGTGGAACTGCCTGGCGAGGGAGTCATCAATGTCCATAACGACGAAATGAATCTGGTATTCCAGTTGAGCCACATTTACCGTCATCTCTTCTACGAAGGCATCGGACTTAGACAGTTGATGGACTACTACTATCTATGCACCACTATCATCACTCCCGGCAACGAGGCATTGAGGAAAAAGGTTCTCTCTGTCATCAACGACCTCGGTTTGATGAAATTCTGCCGTGCATTGATGTGGGTACTGGGCGAGGTATTCTATATGCCTACTGAACACATGTTGACTGAACCTGATGAGAAGCGCGGTCGCTTCCTTCTGAGCGAGGTGATGCGCGCCGGCAATTTCGGTCATGCTGACGACCGCGTAGGCAACTGGGCAGAGATGAGTCGTTGGGAACGATTCACTTGGGGCACACGCTGGAGCTGGCGTCTCATTAGGCAGTATCCCCGCGAAGTGTTCTGGCATCCTTACTACCGAATATCACAATACATCTGGAGACTTTATAACGGATACCTGTAAAAAGGTGAAAAGGTAAAAAAGTGAAAAGGTAAAAAGGTGAAAAGGTGAAAGAGTAAAAAAGTAAATCGTTAATCATCGTATCGTAAACAAGGAAGATGGTAAAAGACAATAAGACTTCTGACAACAGCATACGTTGGATGATACTGGCAGGTGAGTTGCTGGCACTTAATGCGGCTCTGCTGGTAATGTCGTATGTGTACACAAGAATCATGGGCAACGTCACCACGCCGCACTACAAGCGCCTGATGATGCTCATGACGCTGGTGTATATTCTTTGTGACCTGCAAAGCCACCACCATATCTACGACCGCTTCGTTCGCGGTGACCAATTGTTGCGAGGCCTTATGCGGAGTACGACACTCTTTGTTGTGCTTAGCCTCATGGTGATGTGGGTCTTCCGCTGGCCTTTGATGACCTGGAACTTCATGCTTCCATTCTACGGCTTTATCATCGTATTCATCTACCTCTACCGTTGGATAATGAGGCAATGCATCAAGTGGTACCGTAAAAGGGGACGCAACAGCATGAGCGTTATCTTCATCGGAAATATCAACATTGCCAGCGAGCTTTACAGGATAATGGAGAACGACCCGACAACCGGCTTCAAAGTCTTGGGCTACTTTTCCGATGAACCACGCACGAAAGTGACGGAAAAGAACTACCTCGGCAAGCCGGAAGAAGTACTTGCCTACATCGAGGAGCACACGCTGCACAATGTCTATTGCATGCTTCCTTCCTCGCAAAACGAGCTGATAAACAAGATTATGCAGACATGCGCCAGGAATATGGTGCGCTACAACCACATACCCGATGCCTTCAACTACCAGCGGCATACGATGGCCTTCAGCCTGATGGGCGGCACTCCTGTCTTCCGTTTGCACTACGAGCCGCTTTCGTTCCTGGGGAACCGAATGGTCAAGCGTACTTTCGATTTCATTAGCTCCAGCATTTTCCTTATCACCATCTTCCCGTGGGTTTATATTATCTTCGGCATACTCATCAAGATGAGTTCCCCTGGCCCCATATTCTTCAAGCAGAAGCGCTCGGGATTGAACGGCAAGGACTTCTACTGCTATAAGTTCCGCTCCATGCGCGTCAATGTGGACAGCGATACCGTTCAAGCCACGAAGGACGACCCTCGCAAGACACGCATCGGTGAGTTCATGCGCCGCACCAGCATCGACGAACTGCCACAGTTCATCAACGTTTGGTTGGGCGAGATGAGCATCGTTGGCCCACGCCCGCACATGCTCAAACATACGGAGCAGTACAGCGAACTCATCGCCAGTTACATGGTGCGCCACTTTGCCAAGCCTGGCATTACGGGCTATGCTCAGGTGACAGGCTTCCGCGGAGAGACACAGGAGCTCTGGCAGATGGAGGGACGTGTCCAGAAGGACATCTGGTACATCGAGCACTGGAGTTTTTCCCTCGACCTCTTCATCATATGGAAGACGATATACAATGCCATCCACGGCGAAGAGAATGCTTACTGAAGCAAGACATATTCACAATTAACAATTTATAATTATAAGGATGAAAAAGATTGTTCTTTCGATTGCCCTTGCTGCAATCTGCATGACGGGCTGTAATCAGAGTGCCAAGTTGACTTCCACCACGGATGTCGATCAGAGCTTCTTCAAGCCCTACAAGCAGACGGACCTGCGTCTGCCCAGTGTTCCACTTGTTGTCAGCGACCCATACTTCTCCGTATGGAGTCCCTACGACCGCCTGACCGATGGCAGTACTCGCCATTGGACCAACGACGAGAAGCCCTTGGAAGGTCTGCTTCGGGTGGATGGCACGACCTACCGCTGGATGGGTGCTGCTCAGCGCACACTCATGGAGAGCGTCATCCCCATGTCCAATGAGGCCGAGTGGGAGGCACAATACACCGACCAGAAGCCTGCTGACAACTGGATGAAGCCTGACTTCAATGCCTCTGCCTGGAAGAGTGGCAAGGGTGCCTTCGGCTCCGACAACTACGACAACATCCGTACACCTTGGACCAGGGAGGACGACCACATCTGGGTTCGCCGTACCGTTGACCTCACTTCCGAACAACTGCAGGGCGACCTTTACCTCATCTTCTCGCACGACGATGCCTGCGAAATCTACATCAACGGCGAGAAGGCTGCAACGGGCATCATGGACTACGTCGATGGCGTCGTGGTTCGCCTGGACGGTGAGAAGGCCAACCTGCTCAAGGAGGGCAGCAACGTCTTTGGTTTCCATTGCTACAACAAGACGGGCGGTGCGCTCGTCGATTTCGGCATCTTCCGCAACATTGCCAAGGGTAACGACAAGATCGTAACGGCTGGACAGAAGAGCGTCGATGTGCTGGCCTGCAACACCTACTACACTTTCGCTTGCGGTCCCGTGGAGCTGGATGTCGTATTCACCGCACCCCACATCATCGACGACCTCGACCTGCTGTCTGCTCCCATCAACTACATCTCCTATCAGGTTCGCGCTACCGACGGACAGGAGCACGACGTGCAGTTCTACCTCTCCACCACACCCCAGATGGCTGTGAACAAAATCCAGCAGCCCACCGTCTCTACCGTTGAAGAGGAAAACGGTACCCGCTACCTCAAGGCAGGCACCATCCAGCAGCCCATCCTTGCCAAGACCGGCGACGGCATCTGCATCGACTGGGGCTACCTCTACCTCTCTGGTGCAAACGGACAGCTTTCCCTCGCTTCCGACGGCGACATCAAGACGCAGTTCCTCTCCGATGGCACTTTGCCTGAAGGTGAGCAAGAGGTCGTCTGCCAGAAGCAGGCATCTCTGCCAACGCTGGCCTACGTCCACGACTTCGGCACGACGGACAATGGCAGCAGCTTCGCCATGATTGGCTACGACGAGATTTGGGACATCGAGTACTTCTTCAAGCGCTATAAAGGCTACTGGGCACACGAAGGTAGCGTCAGCATCTTCGACATGTTCGACCGCATGAAGGCTGGCTACACCGACATCATGCAGCGCTGCCGCCAGATGGACCAGACCATCTACGACGATGCCTTCAGTGCAGGTGGCACGAAGTACGCCGAGATTCTCAGCGGCTCCTACCGCCACGTCAATGCAGCCCACAAACTCTTCCGCGACGACGAGGGCAACGTGCTCTTCTTCTCGAAGGAGAACAACTCCAACGGCTGCGTCAACACCGTGGACCTCACCTACCCCGAGGCTCCACTCTACCTCTGCTATAACCCCGAACTGCAGAAGGGCATGATGACCTCCATCTTCGACTACAGCCTCTCCGGACGCTGGACGAAACCTTTCGCTGCGCACGACCTCGGACAGTACCCCAAGGCAAACGGTCAGGTCTATGGCGGCGACATGCCTCTCGAAGAAGCCGGCAACATGATTACCCTGGCTGCTCAAATCTGCAAGCAGGAAGGCAACACGAAGTACGTCGATAAGTACTTCGACATCATGACCACTTGGGCTGACTACCTCGTGGAGAACGGCTTGCACCCTGCCAACCAGCTCTGCACCGATGACTTCGCCGGCCACTGGGCTGGCAACTGCAACCTTGCCATCAAAGCCATCATGGGCGTTGCCGGCTATGCCGAAATCGCTAAGATGAAAGGCCTCGACGATGTCTATGCCAAGTACAACGCAAAGGCCAAAGAGATGGCTGCCGCATGGGAAAGCGAGACCAACGTGGGCGACCACTATGAGCTGGCATACGGCGCAGGAGCCGACACTTGGAGCCAGAAGTACAACATGGTGTGGGACAAGCTCTGGCAGACAGGCATCATTCCCAACAATGCCATGCAGACCGAGCTGAAGTACTACCTACAGAAGCAGAACGAGTACGGCTTGCCGCTCGACTGCCGCAAGGACTACACGAAGAGCGACTGGATCATGTGGTCGGCTGCAATGGCCGAGACTGACAAAGACTTCCAGGCCTTCGTTGACCCCCTCTACAAGTACATCAACGAGACGGAGAGCCGCGTACCCATCTCCGACTGGCACGACACGATAACCGGCCGCATGACAGGCTTCAAGGCCCGCAGCGTCATCGGCGGATACTGGATGCGTGTGCTGATGAACAAGACGCTCAAGGCGCAGTAACAGTCACATAAGCAACAACGGATTGAACGGATTTACGCGACTCTGGCAATCAGAGTAAAACGTAAATCCGTTCAATCCGTTTTTTTATATCTGAAGTTCTGGAGCTACTTGCCCTCCTTCTTTCCGAAGACGGAGAAGTGCACGTAGCGCTTGGGATGTGCCTTGAGGTCCGTGACGAGGCTGTCGGCGCTCTGTACCGTATGGTTGAGGTTGTCGTAGATTGACGGGTCGTTCATCAGCTTGCCCAGCGTACCGTCCGGGCTCTGCATCTGCTCCATCATGCGGTGCACGCTGCTGATGGTTTGGTTGACGCTGTCGAGCGTTGCCTGCAGGTCGAGCCGGTTCATCTTGTCAGTCAGTTGGGCCACGTTGTCGCCAGCCTTCGTGAAGGTGCCCGTCATCTGCGGAATGTCGTTGCGAAGGAGTTGGTTGAGCTGTTCGGTGCTCTTGTTGAGGTTCTCGGTGACGAGCTCGGCGTTCTCTATGATGAGGGGCAGATTAGGATTGGAAACCAGCGCATTGAGCGTAGCGACGAGGGTGTCCACCTTTGCCACGACCTGTTCCAGTTGCGGCACCATGCCTCCCACCTTCGCCATCAGTCCGCTGACGTCGTTTCCCTTGATGGTGTCGCCCGGCTGATAGGCCTCGCTGGGATTTGTGGCAAGCAGCATGTTGAGCGTACAGCCGCCCAGCACCGCCTCGTCGAGCTGTGCCGAACTGCCCTTGGGGATGCGAAGTCCCTTGTCTGCGCTGATTTCTACTATCACCTCGCCCGGATGGTTGAAGTCGTACTCGATGTTGCTGACGATGCCTACCTTATAGCCGTCGGCATAGACGGAACTGCTCTTCGACAGCCCCTTGGTGTTGCTGAACGTGATGTAGTACACTTCGCTGGACTTGAAGAGGTTGACGCCCTTCAGGAAGTTGATGCCGAGGAAGAGTGCTACAAGGGCTATGACGCCCATGAGTCCTATCTTTACTTCTGTTTTCACCTCACATTTACCTTTTAATCATTTAACCATTTACCGTTCACTTCCTGTACGCCACGAAAGCGTTGTAGATGCTCTTGGCGAGGGCATTCACGCCAGCCGTCGAGGTGAGGTAAGTCACATCGCTGGGGTTGTTGATGTAGCCGAGCTCCACCAGGACGCTTGGCATACTGGTGGCGCGGAGCACGAGGAAGCCTGCCTGGTGCACGCCCTTGTCCACGCGGCCCGCCGTGGTGCGGAACTGCTTCTGTATGAGTCCGGCCAGCTTGACGCTGCTCTCCATGTTCTTGTCCTGCATGAGTTCGAAGATGATGTAGCTCTCGCTGGAGTTCGGGTCGAAGCCCTCATAGCGCTGCTCATAGTTGCTCTCCAGGGTGATGACGGAGTTCTCGCGCTTGGCCACAGCGAGGTTATCGGCAGCACGGTGCATACCGAGGGTGTAGGTCTCAGCGCCGCGAGGCCCCACCTTGGCAGCAGTAGCATTCGTGTGGATGCTGATGAAGAGGTCGGCCTTGGCGCGGTTGGCGATGTTGGCACGCTCGTCCAGTTCGACGAAGACATCCGTCTTGCGCGTATAGACCACCTTCACGTCCTTGCAGTTCTGCTCCACCAGTTTGCCCAGCGCAAGTGCCACGGCCAGGTTGATGTTCTTCTCCTTTGCTGTTCGGCATTGAGCCCCAGGGTCTTTTCCCCCGTGCCCTGCATCGATGACAAGCGTGAAGGGCAAGGCCGTCAGGCAGCATAGCGTGAGAAGAACCGTGGTAAGGTATCGTTTCATGTCAGGGATTCTAAAGATTGATTTCCGAGTGCAAAGGTACAAAGAAAAAAGAAAGTATGAAAGAATAAAAGTATGAAAAATGAAAAAAGGCAAGGGAAGAAACTCTTTTTGCCCATTTGCGTAACCCGAAGCAACACGCTTAGAAATTATTTTCAAGGCTTGAAAATATATTTTCAAGGTTTGGTTATATATTTTCAAGGCTTGATTATATATTTTCAAGCCTTGAAAATAATTTCTAAGCACGCCATTCGGCAAAAGTATCTGTCGCAAGCGGAACTTGTAAACATGGTACGCGGGTGTCTTGCCCACGGCAGATGGTGAATGCCTTGCTGCAGGCGGAGCCCACAGAAAGCAGAGTTATCTGCGTTTCCTATTTCCTATTTCCATCTTCACCTTTGCTCCTGCCATGACCCAGAGGCCGGGCTGGGGAACTGAGCCGAGGTCGCGGTAGCGATGATTGGTGAGGTTGGATGCCTGCACGTAAAGTTGGTAGCGCGGTGCGTCCCACATAAGTTTAGCGTCGAGGATGGCATAGGGATGATAAGGGATGAGCTCGCCGCCACTCACGTAGCTGCCTATGCGCTGCTGCCAACGAAAGTCCCAGGTCATTGAAAGTTGAAAAGGTGAAACGTTGAAAAATTGAAAAAGCTTCGCACAGCCTTTTTCTTTTTCACCTTTTAACCTTTTTACCCTTTTACTTTTTATTATGCGATGCGTTAGGCTCGCCACGAACTTGTGGCGCAGGTATTCCATGGCATAGTTGCTCTTCCAGACGCCCTCGGCATCGTGCTTGTCCTGATGGATGTACGTATAGCCTATGCTGGCGGTCTGCACCCAGGTGTCGTGCCCGAGGAGCTGAGCGAAGGAGGCTTTGCCCTGAACCTGAAGGCCGAGGTTGTCGAGCCGGAAGGAAGCGGTGTGGAAGATGTCGTCGGGCGCATACATCACCCAGTCTATCATCTGCGTGCCGTGGTGGTAGAAGCCTCTGATGGATGCGCTCAGGCCAGGTGCAACGTACTGCCCGCCGAGCGAGAAGGTGTGGTTGTGCTCAGGTTTGAGGCTGCGGTTGCCTTCATGCGTCGGGCTTTTGTAGTAGAGTTCGGTGAAGGTGGGCAGACGGAAGCCTTTGTTGTAGGAGAAGAGCAGCTTCCAGCGGGAAGCAGGTCGCCAGGCTATGTCGATGCCGGGATAGAGGCGGAAGCGGTGGTCGATGGCCGAAGTCATGCTTGCCATGAGGCCTGCCGAGATGGTCCAATGCCTCAGCAGGATGTTGTGCTCGACCGAGAAGGAAGTGGTGGTTCGGTTGTCGCTCCACGTGTAAAAGCTTCCTTCCGGTCGGCGATTGCAGCCAAGGTTTGTGCTGAGGATGTTCTCGTGGCGCATGATTGCCGAAACTGCTGTCCTGCCGGCAACCCAGTCGAAGTGGCCTCCTGCTTTGATGCCGAAGACGTCCGAGCGGTGGAAGTTCTCGCCGAAAGTCTGGCCGTGGATGAGCTCGAAGTTATCGTTGGAACGGTTCCAAAAGAGTGAAGAGTGAAGAGTGAAGCGTGAAGAATTAGAGTTTGTTTCGTCCTTCATATAGTTACTTTTATTCTTCTCTCTTCGTTCTTCACTCCATACTTTATACTCAGCATCGACGCTTGCCATGAGGCGCTGGTTGCGCTCGTACTGGTCGGGGTAGCTGGCGCTGTAGAACGTGTTGGCTCCGTAGCTCTTCTTCGAGAAGCCGAACTGCCAGTCGAGCCGCAAGCCGTCGTCTTCGTAGTCGCCCTGATAGTAGAGCTGCCCTTTGCCCCAAGAGCTGTTCTGTGTGCCTCCGTCGCTCCTGCCGCCTCCGCCGCTGATGCGGTTCGAGAACTTGCCTGTCGTGAGAGAAAAACGAGCCTCGCCCTCTGCTGTGCCGAAGGAACCGCCCTTGGCAGCAAGTTCGATGCTGTGGTCTGCTTCGTGCCGCGTGACGATGTTGATGGCGCCGCCGAAGCTCTGCCCGCCATAGACGCGACTGGCCGCGCCCTCGAGCACCTCGATGCGCTCGATGTCGCCGATGCTGACGGGGAAGTCTGCCGATAAGTGTCCTGTCTGGGGATTGCCGATGTCGATGCCGTTGAGCAGGAGGGTGACCTGGTCGAAGGTGCCGCCATCGATGCTGATGTCCGTCTGAATACCAAAGCCACCGCGCTGCCGGACGTCCACGCCGGTGACTAACTTAAAGAGGTCGTTGATACTTTGCACCGCCGCCTGCTCGATGTCCTGACGGCTAAGTACACTCACGATACGTGCTGACTGCAACTGCGTCAGCGGGGCCATCGTGCCGCTCACAGTCACTTCCGCCAAGTCCTTCTCGTCGATGGTCTCCTTCTCGTCGGCAGGGACAACGACGCTGTCGTTGAGCCGAGCATGAGCCTGAGCTGCCACGGCGAGCGTAGCGGCGCTGAGGATGCCGATGCGTACCTGACGATGAAGACTGGCGAAGGCGCTGTAACCCTTGTTGGAGAATTGCCTCCAAGTGAAGACGGCTGGCCTGTCCTGATGTTTGTTGTACATTGATTAATTAATTATAAATAATTAAGTGAAGAGTGAAGAACGAAGAGTGAAGAATCAAAGTTACTTTTGTCTGGTTGGTTACTATTATTCTTCACTTTTCACTCTTCACTTATATCAGCGTCATTCCTGCTTCGTGACACTCCTTTCTCATGGCTTCGGGCCAGATGCTGGCCTGTGTCTCGCCGATGTGGGCTTTGTGGAGGAGCACCATGCAGAGACGGCTCTGTCCGATGCCGCCGCCGATGGTCAGAGGCAACTGGTCGGAAAGAAGGCGCTGGTGGAAGTAGAGCTCCTTGCGCTCCTCTTTGCCCTGTATGGCAAGCTGGCGGAGCAGCGCTTCCTTATCGACGCGGATGCCCATAGAACTGAGTTCTATGCTGCGGCCCAGCATCGGATACCAGACAAGCAGGTCGCCGTTGAGCCCCATGAAGCCGCTCTCGTTGGGTGTGCTCCAGTCGTCGTAGTCAGGAGCTCGGTTGTCGTGCACCTCGCCATTGCTCAGCTTGCCGCCAATGCCGATGATGAAGACGGCTCCGTACTTCTGGCAGATGAGGTGCTCACGCTCCTTGGCTGTCTTGTCGGGGTACATCTTCAGCAACTCCTCACTGTGGATGAAGTGGATGTCCTCGGGCAGGATAGGTTTGAGCTGTGCATAGGTCTCGCAGATATAGAACTCTGTGCGAAGGATGGCGCTGTATATCTTCTGTACGATGCGACGCAGGTATGCCTCGTTGCGGTTCTCGGCCAAGAGCACACGCTCCCAGTCCCATTGATCGACATAGAGGCTATGCAGGTTGTCGAGCTCTTCGTCAGCACGGATGGCATTCATGTCGGTGACGATGCCGAAGCCTGGTTTCGTCTTGTACTCGGCAAGCGTCAGGCGCTTCCACTTTGCCAAGGAGTGTACCACCTCGGCCACGGCATCGTTCATGTCCTTGATGGGGAACGAGACGGGACGCTCCACGCCATTGAGGTCGTCGTTGATGCCTAAGCCTCGCAACACGAAAAGCGGCGCTGTGACGCGGCTCAAACGCAGTTCGGTACTGAGGCTGCAAAGGAAGAAGTCCTTGATCTTCTTAATCGCCTGCTCCGTCTGGCTCAAGTCCAAGAGCGCCGTGTATCCCGCAGGCTTCATAAGTTTGCTCATAGTTTACCTTGTTTTGACAGTAATACTTTCAAATTTTCATGCAAAGGTAGGACTTTTATTTCAATATGTCAACAAGAAAAGGGAGAAAAGTTGCAAAATTCATCCTTTTCTCTCATTTAGCCCTCTATTTCGCTCAGTTCAAGCCAACGCATGGACTTCTCATCGAGGAGGTCGTTGACGACGGGCAGTCGTTTGCTCAGGTCGATGATTTCCTGCGTCGAAATGGTGCCGCTGCTGAGGGCGGCCTCGATGTCGGACTTCTCCTGCTCAAGCTCATCTATCTCCTTTCCTAAAGCTTCGAACTCCTGCTTCTCGCGGAAAGAGAGCTTGCGCTTCCTTTCTCTCTGAGTGCTCGGAGTGTTCGGAATATTCTGATTATTCTGAGTTTTCTGAGAATTCTGAGTTTTCTGAGAACTCTCCCCTCGCCTCGGAGAGGGGTCGGGGGTGAGGCTTCTGTACTGCGTGTAGTTTCCGGGAAAGTCTTTCACTTCGCCGTCGCCCTTGAAGACAAAGAGATGGTCAACCACCTTGTCCATGAAGTAACGGTCGTGGCTGATGATGATGACGCAGCCACGGAAGTCCTGAAGGTACTGCTCCAGTATCTGCAGGGAGGTGATGTCGAGGTCGTTGGTCGGCTCGTCGAGGACAAGGAAGTTGGGGCTCTGCATCAGCACGGTGCAAAGGTAGAGCCGCCGCTTCTCGCCGCCCGAAAGCTTGTAGATGTAGTTCTGCTGTTGCTGGGGCGAGAACATGAAATGCTGCAGGAACTGCATGGCCGAAAGCTTCTGCCCGCCGCCCAGGTCAACATATTCCGCTGTCCGGCGAACAGCATCGATGACCTTCATCTGCTCGTCGAACTGCATCCCCTCCTGACTGTAATAGCCGAAGCGGACGGTCTCGCCCACGACGAAGCGTCCGCTGTCGGGCTTCACCAGCCCCAGCAGCATCTTGACGAAAGTGCTCTTGCCTGTGCCGTTATTGCCCACGATGCCGAGCTTCTCGTAACGCGAGAAGTTGTAGTAGAAGTTCTTGAGCAGGATGTGGTCGCCGTAGGCCTTGCTCACATACTCTGCCTCAAATATCTTGCTGCCGATGTAGGCTGACTTCATCTCGAGCTTCACCTGCTGCTCCTCGAGGCGGCGATGAGCCTGCTTCTCCAGTTCATAGAAAGCTTCCTCGCGATACCTTGCCTTGTGACCGCGAGCCTGCGGCATACGGCGCATCCAGTCGAGCTCGGTACGGTAGAGATTCGTCGCCCGAGCCACTTCTGCCCGCGCCACCTCCAGGCGTTGGGCACGCTTCTCGAGGTAATAGGCATAGTTGCCATGATAGGTATAGATGGACTCTTCGTCGAGCTCAAGGATGACAGAGCAGACGCGGTCGAGGAAGTAGCGGTCGTGCGTCACCATGAGCAACGTGACGTTGGAGCGCGAGAGGTAGTTCTCGAGCCACTCTATCATCTGCAGGTCGAGGTGGTTCGTCGGCTCGTCGAGGATGAGCAGGTCGGGCTCCATGATGAGCGTGTTGGCAAGAGCCACGCGCTTCAACTGTCCGCCGGAAAGCTGAGAGAGAGGCTTGTCGAACTCCGAGATGAAGAGCTGCGAGAGGATGGTCTTGGCACGGTTCTCGTAGTCCCAGGCCTTCTGCTGCTCCATGCGGTCCAGGATGTCCTGCAAGCCCTCCTGACTGGAGGATGCCATGCAGGTCTCGTACTCGCGGATGAGGTTCGTCGTCTCGTTGCCGTGCCAGAAGCAAGCCTCGATGACGGTCAGGTCAAGGGGATAGTCGGGAGTCTGCTCCAGGTAGCCGACGCGAAGGTCATTCCGGAAGATGACCTGCCCCTCGTCTGCCTGGTCCTTGCCGCCAAGGATGTTCAGCAGCGTACTCTTGCCCGTGCCGTTCTTGGCGATGAGCCCCACTTTCTGTCCCTCGCCTATGCTGAATGAGAGATTACGGAAAAGCGTCTTGTCACCAACGCTTCGCGTCAGATTCTGTGCCTGTAAGTATGATACCACCCTCTGATATTTTCGATTTTACTATTTACAATTGACGATTTAGGCCACAAAAGTACGAAAAAAAGAAGAATAAACAAAGATTTTTCTCTTTTCGCTTTTCACTTTTCACTTTTTTGTCGTACCTTTGCGTCACATTTATCAGAGATAAGGCTGTCGGCCTCTTTCCGACAGTTCGATATTTCCCCTTATATACATTATATATTATATTAAGCATACTTGACTATGCACAAAAGTGAACTTGAAGGAATGACACTGGCGGAGCTTACTGCGCTTGCCGGAGAACTCGGTGCGGAACTTAGCAACGACCAGACAACACTCATCTACAACATACTGGATGCCCAGTCCCTGAAGGCTTCAGCAGAACCAGCCCCCAAAAAGCGAGGCAGGAAAGCCAAAGCCGCTCCCACCCCATCTGAAGTAGAAAGCCCCTCCACAACCGTATCCGAGGAGGGTGAGGCTGCCCCCGCGCCCAAGAAGCGTGGACGCAAGTCGAAAGCGGAAAAGGAAGCCGAAGCTGCCGCTTCCATGGCAGCAGAACAAGTCCAAGACAAGGCTACCTCAGAGGCTGCACCTGCCGAGGTAGAGAAAGCCAACGCCGCCGAGGAGGCTGCACCTGCGTCCAAGAAGCGCCGCAAGCGCATCGGCGAGGCGAAGGCTGAAGACCCCTCACCTGTTCTCACCTTTGAGAAAGAAGAGAAGACGGATGTTGACGTACCCGTCATGGAGGAGATTGAAGAGCCCGACGATAGCCCCTCCGTGTCCGACCAACCGGACTTCATCATCATCCAGGACATCCCCTCTGCCGAGGAACAGGCAAGAGAGCTGGCACCTTCTCCCACCCCTTCCGCCGAGGAGGAGGTTATCAAGAAAACCCCCGCTCCACGAAACGAGACTGGCGCCGGACAGTACAACTTCGGCGACAACATCCGTGGCGAAGGTGTGCTCGAGGTCATGCCCGAAGGATTCGGTTTCCTGCGCAGCAGCGACTACAACTACTTGAGCAGTCCCGACGACATCTACGTCACCCAGCAGATGATTAAGCAGTTCGGACTGAAGACCGGCGACGTGGTGGAAGGACCTGTCCGTCCGCCGCTGCACGGCGAGAAGTTCTTCCCGCTGATTCGCGTGGAACGCATCAACGGCTGCAACCCCGACACGGTTCGCGACCGCAGCCCCTTCGAGAACCTTACACCGCTCTTCCCCGACGAGAAGTTCAAGCTCTGCTCTGGCAAAGGCGACTCGCTCTCAGCCCGCGTGGTGGACCTCTTCGCTCCCATCGGCAAGGGTCAGCGTGCCCTCATCGTGGCACAGCCAAAGACGGGTAAGACGCTCTTGATGAAGGACATAGCTAACGCCATCGCTGCCAATCACCCCGAGGCATACCTTATGATGCTGCTCATCGACGAGCGCCCCGAGGAGGTGACCGACATGGCCCGCACCGTCAAGGCTGAGGTCATAGCCAGCACCTTCGACGAGCCTGCCGAGCGTCACGTCAAGATAGCCGGCATCGTGCTCGAAAAGGCAAAGCGCATGGTGGAATGCGGTCACGATGTGGTCATCTTCCTCGACTCCATCACACGTCTGGCCCGAGCCTACAACACCGTCTCGCCCGCCAGCGGAAAGGTGCTGAGCGGTGGCGTCGATGCCAATGCCCTGCACAAGCCCAAACGCTTCTTCGGCGCAGCACGTAACATCGAGAACGGCGGCAGTCTGACCATCATCGCCACAGCCCTCATCGACACGGGCAGCAAGATGGACGAAGTCATCTTCGAGGAGTTCAAGGGCACGGGCAACATGGAGCTGCAGCTCGACCGAGTGCTCTCCAACAAGCGCATCTTCCCCGCCGTCAACATCATCGCCAGCAGCACACGCCGCGACGACCTGCTGCAAGACAAGATGACCCTCGACCGCATGTGGATACTCCGCAAGTTCCTGGCCGACATGACTTCCCTCGAAGCCATGAACGAAGTCAAGTCCCGCCTCGAGAACACCGACAGCAACGAGGAATTCCTCCTCAGCATGAACTCGTAACGACACATTCAGACAAGAGACAAGAGAACGTCTCACAATTTTTGTTACTTACTCTCTTAAGAGCCAACCAAGAAATAACTCCTTTCCTCCTAAACTCCTTAGACACCAACCTCTGCGTAGGCAAATAAATCTCTAAGGAGTCAAGGAGTTAAGGAGTAAATGTTTCGCCAGCGTAACGCCCCCTCCTCCTCTACTCCCTAGACGATAATAATTCTAAGGAGTCAAGGAGTCAAAGGAGAGAATGTTTCGCTGGCGAAATAACTCCTCTACTCCCTAGACAACAACCTCTGCGGAAGCAAATAAATCTCTAAGGAGTCAAGGAGTTAAGGAGTAAATGTTTCGCCAGCGAAACACCCCCTCCTCCTCTACTCCCTAGCCGATAATAATTATCATTGTTGTCCACGGGAAAAGCAACAATCATGTTAAGGTTTTTCCGAAACTCACTATTCCAGAATCACACGTTTTCAGGGGTACTTTAACATCATAGCCTCTTCAAAACCCCCTTTTTTGCGATATGGCACTATCCATTTTCGGAACAAACAAAATCTTTCACAAAAAAATTTTGAATTATACCTACATACCTACATTTTACAATATAGCTAACTGAAAGGCAGAGTGTTATACTATGTATGTAACCTACATAAATTGAAGGCAACCTACATAAATCGGTCTGTTTTTATTGTATTTCTATGGTTATAACATCCTATCTCATTGTATTACTGCGGTTTTCGTTTAACATTCCAAATGCGAAAAAATTATTTTCCCCAGGGAAAATAATTTTTTCTCAAGGGAAAGAACTCGTTTTAGCATGTAGTCTGATGTTAAACCACATGTCGGCACACATTTCATGCCTCGAAATTAGTGGAGTTTTAGGTCAAAATAGGTGAAATGGCGGAATGGTTCGAGTTATGTAGGCAACCTACATAGTGTAACTTACGTAGTATCAATGTGTAAACATCG
>OMSJ01000168.1 GCA_900313705.1 uncultured Prevotellaceae bacterium | reverse complement strand
AGCTTCAGGCTCGTTATCTCGTTGGCTTTTACACTCCATGCGAATGCAAACACTGCCATAAACAGGGTAAATAGTCGTGCTTTCATGTGCTTGATGATTTAGGGTGATACAATAATACGTTTCCGCCACAAAGATACACAATTTTGCTGAACATTATCCTACACTTAGGATAAATTTATACTTTTCCTTGTGAATTACGACATATTTAGCCCCACAAGTCTCGCATAATCCAAACTATTTCAATACCTTTGCACCAGATTATGTATCACTATGGGCCTTGTGCCTCAAAAACAAACATCTATGAAAAAGATTCTTACATCCCTCATTCTCTTCGCTGCACTCGCAGTGATGCCTGCAAGCGCACAGATTAAGTTCGGCGTCAAGGGCGGCATGAACAACACCAGCCTGAAGCTTGACTACGAAAACGCCTTCAGCAACAAAGCCGGCTACGGCTGGTTCATCGGTCCCACGGTGAAGGCGTCCTTTCCGCTTGGCGTCATAAACTTGGGTGCCGACGCTGCAGTCCTCTACGACGAGCGCAACTCGAAGACGTCTGTCAGCGAAATCGAGGAAACCATCAAGCTGAAGAGCGTCATCATTCCCATCAACGTCCGCATGAACTTCAGCCTCCTCAAGGTTCTCGGCGCATACGTGGCAACGGGTCCGCAGTTCGGCTTCAACGTAGGCAACAGCGGTTTCAGTTGGGGCGAGATGAAGGACAACTTCCAGCTCAAGAAGTCGCAGTTCTCGTGGAACGTCGGGGTTGGCCTGACCGTAATGAGCCACCTCGAAGTCGGCGTGGCCTATAACTTCGGCATCGGCAGGACAGGCGAGCTGAAGGACATGACCAAGGAAGAAATCATCGACACGCCAAAGCAGAAGACGTGGGTCCTCTCCGCTGCCTACTACTTCTAAAGGTTAATTCTCAAATTAGGCACGCCTAATTGTCCAACCAGGCACACCTAATTCCCCAACTAGGCACGCCTAATTCCCCAACTAGGCACGCCTAAATAACGAATGCTGCCTGCTGAAGAATTTCGGCAGGCAGCATTCGTATAGTTACGTATCAGGATTCGGGGGACTCCGCTACTTGATGTTCGGTTCCTCGAGACCGAGACCTTTCTTCTTGTCAACGACCTTCAGGACGAAGCCGAGCAGGAGAGCTGCTACGCCGAGGCAGGCCAGCATGACGAGCGGAGCGGTGTAGTCGAACTTCGTCGGGTCGGTGACGCCTGGGTTAGTGGCATCGAGCACCTTGCCGATAAGCAGGGGGAAGAGCCACAGACCGATGTTCTGAATCCAGAAGATGAGTGCGTAGGCAGAACCGATAACCTTGGCATCCACCAGCTTTGGCACGCTTGGCCACAACGATGCGGGCACCAGGGAGAAGGAGGAGCCGAGCACCAGAATGGTGATGTAGGCTATGGCGATGCCGCCGACGGCTGAGTTCTCGAACAGAGGCAGCACGAAGGCAAAGGTCAGATGGCAGAAGATGAGCAGCAGCGAACCGAGTATCAGCATCGTGGCTGCCTTGCCTTTGTGGTCAACATAACTGCCCAGGATGGGTGTGATGAGCACGGCCAACAGGGGGAAGACCGCGAAGATACTCTCGGCACTCTGGCGCATGAAGCCCATGTAACAATAGGTGACGAGGGCGAGGATGCTGACGCAAAGCAAGCCGTACTTCGCGCCAGCCTTCTTCTGGAAGTTGCTGGCGAAACCGGTTGCCGCTACAAACAGCATGATGACGTACTGAACGATGGTGACGCTCTCGCTCGCCCAGAACGAACCCTCTGCGGGAGCCGACAGGGTGAGGTTGCATTGGAGCATGTTCACGGCGTACTTCTGGAAGGGGAAGATGGCGCTGTAGTAGAGCACGCAAAGCAGGGCAACAAGCCAGAAGCCGCTCGAGGTCAGGATTTGTCCCAAGTCACTAATCTTGAAGGGATCGTCCTTCTCCTCGGCTTCGCCTGTCTGAGAGTCGAGTTTCCTATCCATGAAGAAATAGACAATGCTCATGATGAGGGCAATGCACATCAGCACTACGCCGAAGGCCACCGAGCGGCTGACGCTGACGCAGCCACCCAAGCGGGCAAAGAAGGGTGAGAATATCATGCAAGTGGCCACGCCAAGACGCGCCAAAGCCATCTCCGAGCCCATCGCCAAAGCCATCTCGCGGCCCTTGAACCACTTGACGATACCGCGGCTGACGGTAATGCCCGCCATCTCCACGCCACAGCCGAATATCATAAAACCGCAGGCAGCAAACTTGGCGGAGGCTGGCATCCCTTCGTAGAAGGGCGAGACACCGAGCTCCTCGAACACGGGGATGTAGTTCAGGTTGTTGGTGAACCAGGTTTCAAGGCCACTGCCCATGAAACTTTCATCCACGGCATACCACTTGATGCAAGCGCCGATGAGCATCACGACGGCTGAAAGCACCATCGTGAAGCGCACGCCCATCTTGTCCCTTGCATCGTGCCGAAGGCTGTACTGTCCCATCCCCTTGTCTCTTGCATCAGGTCTTTAATGGGGGAAAGGATGTCCATGAAGATGTAGCTGCAGAACATGGCCAAGGCCAAGAGCAGCAACGCCGTCCAGCGCATACCGGCGCTGTCGCGGAGAGTCTTTTGAATTGCTTGGGTCATAGTATATTTCTGATTATTCTGAATATTCTGAATACTCTGATTATTCTGATTTTAGCCAGCGGTCGAGCCATGCGAAGTATGTCCTTTGCCAGAGGATTCCGTTCTGGGGTTTGAGCACCCAATGGTTCTCGTCGGGGAAGATGAGCAGCTGGGCTTCGATGCCTCTCATGCGGGCGGCGTTGAAAGCCGACATGCCTTGAGTGGCGTTGATGCGGTAATCCTTCTCGCCATGAATGCAGAGGATGGGCGTGTCCCACTTGTCAACAAAGCGATGCGGGCTGTTCTCGTAGGTGCGGCGGGCACGTTCCGTCTGGTCTCTGTTCCAGTAAGCATCGTCGTATTCCCAGTTGGAGAACCAGTTTTCCTCAGTCTCGGTGTACATCGCCTCGAGGTTGAAGGCACCGTCATGTGCGATGAAGCACTTGAAGCGGCCTTCGTGATGACCTGCCAGATAATAGACCGAGAAGCCACCAAACGAGGCACCGACAGCACCGAGGCGGTCCTTATCGACGTACGGAAGGTTCTCCACGGCATCGTCTATCGCGGAGAGATAGTCCTTCATGCATTGGCCTGTCCAGTCGCCGCTGATTTCCTCGAGCCATTCCTGCCCGAAGCCCGGCACGCCGCGACGGTTCGGGGCAATCACAACATAACCTTGCGAAGCCATGATCATAAAGTTCCAACGGTAGCTCCAGAACTGCGAGACGGCACTCTGCGGACCGCCTTCGCAGAAGAGGAGCGTGGGATACTTCTTCGAAGCATCAAAATGAGGAGGCAGAATCACCCACGTCAGCATCTCCTTTCCGTCGGTGGTCTTCACCCAACGCTGTTCGACGGTGGGCTTTGCCAACTGGTCGAGGATGTCCTTGTTCACTTCGGTTATCTGAATTATCTGAGTATTCTGAATAATCTGAGTATTCTGAGCATCCTGGAGACTCAGTGTGTCCTCCTCCCCCTTGGGGGAGGTTGGGAGGGGGCTGCCAGGCATTACGAGATAGAGGTCGGCAGGAGCCGTGATGCTGTGACGCTCTGCAACAAGTTCCTTTTCATTAAGCATCTGCACGGAACCGAAGTCGGCCCAGTCGTTGCTGAGTTGCTTGACTTCGCCCTTGAGGTTCGTCTTGTAGAGGTTCTCCGTAGCGTGCCAAACTGCTATATAATATAATGTATAGGAATCAG
The DNA here is from genome assembly GCA_900313705.1 of uncultured Prevotellaceae bacterium. Classification (GTDB taxonomy): domain Bacteria; phylum Bacteroidota; class Bacteroidia; order Bacteroidales; family Bacteroidaceae; genus Physcousia. The sequence goes on along the minus strand of OMSJ01000168.1, from coordinate 314 downwards.
GTGCCCAGCAGAAGTCATCGACGCTGGAGTCGAGGCTCTCGGTGACGTAGGTCTTGGTGTTCTCCTTCAGGTCGTAGATGCAAAGGCGCTGGCGGTCGCTCTCGTAGCCGTCGCGCTCCATCGAGAGCCAAGCCACGTAGCGTCCGTCAGGCGAGAACTTCGGATTGGTGTCGTAGCCGACGTTCTCATCCTTATGCTTAACGTTGATATCCTGGTCTTTCAGTGTCTTGGTGGGATTCAACTGCTTTCCATCGCCATGATAAGCCATCTCATTGCAGCCAAGTATACCAAACTCTCTGAACTGCTTACACAGG
>OMSJ01000068.1 GCA_900313705.1 uncultured Prevotellaceae bacterium | reverse complement strand
CATATTGAACGACAACAATATGAGCATCGACCACAGCGTGGGCGGCATGAAGCATTACCTGCATCAGCTACACACCTCAAGCCTATATAATAAGGTACGCTTCCGGTTGTCGAACGGACTTGTGCGGCTGGGTGTCCTCAGCGAAAGCAGAAGGCAGAAGATTCTTCGTTTCAACAACTCGCTGAAGTCGCTTCTTGTAGGTCAGCAGAACATCTTCGAGGGCCTCAACATCCGCTACTTTGGCCCAATAGACGGGCACAACGTCATCGAGCTTGTCAATACACTCCGGCAAATAAAGGAAATGAAGGGCCCCAAACTGCTGCACCTGCATACCATCAAGGGCAAAGGCTTCAAAGCAGCAGAGAAGAATCCAACCATTTTCCATGCACCGGGAAAGTACGACCCCGAAACAGGAGAGCGACTCAAAGACAATACCGATGGGCTTCCCCCTAAGTATCAGGATGTCTTTGGCGAGACACTGCTGGAACTGGCACGGCAGAATGATAAGATAGTAGGTATCACGCCAGCGATGGCAACAGGTTGCAGCCTCAACATCATGATGAAGGAGATGCCCAAGCGCACCTTCGACGTAGGCATAGCAGAGGGTCATGCTGTCACCTTTGCCGGGGGCCTTGCCAAGGAAGGACTTATACCTTTCTGCAACATCTATTCTTCCTTCGCCCAGCGTGCCTTCGACAACATCATCCACGATGTGGCGCTCTGTCGTCTGCCCGTCGTCTTCTGCTTCGACCGTGCGGGACTCGTGGGGCAGGACGGAGCAACCCATCACGGTGCCTTCGACCTCGCAGCCTTGCGTCCCATTCCGAACCTTACCATCTCCTCGCCGATGAACGAGCACGAACTGCGCTGCCTGATGTACACGGCACAGCTTCCCGACAAGGGACCCTTCGTCATTCGCTATCCGCGTGGACGTGGCGTGCTGAATGATTGGCGCTGTCCAATGCAGGAACTGCCTGTAGGACGAGGTCGGTTGCTCTCGGAAGGTGGCGACACGGCAGTCCTCAGCCTCGGTCCGCTGGGTAATGTTGTTGCCAAAGTCATTCGCGAGCTGAAAGAGGAAGGACAAGCAGTTTGGCACTATGACATGCGCTTCCTCAAGCCTATCGACGAAGACATCCTGCAGAAGGTGGGTACTACCTGTCGCCGCATCGTCACCGTCGAAGATGGCGTCGTGCGAGGAGGTCTTGGTTCTGCTGTCGTCGAATACATGTCGGCCCACAACCTCCATCCCGAAATCATCCGGCTTGGCTTGCCCGACCATTTCGTAGAACATGGCACTCCCGAAGAGCTCTACCACCTTGTGGGGCTCGATGCAGAGACTATAAAAGATAAAATAAAAGGCTTATGATAGAGAGAGCGAAAGCCTGTCAAATCATCAGCCTGTTAACTTGTCAACTGTAGAACAATGAAAATCGTCATTGCAGGAGCAGGAGCAGTAGGTTCACACCTTGCCGCACTCCTTTCGCGTGAAGACCAGGACATCATCCTCATTGATGAGAATCCCGAGAAGACAGCCCGCCTGCTCAACTCGGGCGACCTTGACCTCATGACGCTCAACGTCTCGCCAACATCCATCAGCGGACTTAGAGAAGGTGGCGTGCATCAGTGTGACCTCTTCATCGCCGTCACACCTGAGGAAACGCGCAACATCACTTGCTGCATGTTGGCTCATACCCTTGGCGCACGCAAGACCATCGCCCGCGTCGATACAGCAGAATATACCATGCCTCAGTATCGCGACCTCTTTCAGCAGATGGGTGTCAACTCCATCATCTATCCCGAAGGTCTTGCAGCCAGGGAGATACTGGACGGCATCAAGCGCTCCTGGGTGCGGCAGTATTGGGAAGTGGCAGGCGGCGCACTCGTCATGCTCGGCGTCAAACTGCGAGAGAAAGCACGCATCACGGGCATTGCCTTGCATGACCTTTGCGATGCCGAGACTCCTTACCGCATCGTAGCCGTCAAGCGTGGCGACGACACCATCATCCCGACAGGCAACGACGAACTGCATAATGGCGACATAGCCTATTTTATGACCACGAAGCGCTATATCCAGTACATTCGTGAGATAGCCGGCAAGGAAGACTATGAGGACGTGCGCAATGTCATGATAATGGGCGGCGGACGCACCTCTGTCCATGTGGCCGAGGGCAAGCCAGACTTCTATAACCTGAAAATCATCGAGCAGAACGAGGAGCGATGCCACAGACTCAACGAGATTCTTCTCGACAGCGACATCCGCATCATACAAGGTGACGGACGAGACACAGCACTCCTGCTTGACGAAGGTCTCTCCGACATGCACGCTTTCTGTGCCCTAACCCCAGAGACAGAGACCAACATCCTGGCTTGTCTTGCTGCCAAACGCATGGGTGTCCGCAAGACGGTTGCCTTGGTCGATAACATGGACTACATCTCGATGGCAGAGAAGCTTGACATCGGTACGATCATTAACAAGAAGATGATAGCTGCCGGCCGTATTTACCAGATGATGCTCGAAACAGATGCACACAATGTCAAATGCCTGACCGTGGCAAGTGCTGATGTGGCCGAGATTGTTGCGCAGGAAGGTAGTCCAGCCTGTGCTAAGCCCGTCTGTGAGTTGCGCCTGCCTTCGGGCGTGACGCTTGGCGGTTACGTTCGTGGCAAGGATCAAGGGGCGCTCATCTATGGCAACACCCAGCTTCTGCCGGGCGACCGTGTCGTTGTCTTCTGCAAGAGCGGCCTCATCAAGATGATGGACCATTACTTCAGCAAGAAGACAGGCGGCTTGCACCTCTTCTGATGGATGTTAAAGAAAAAACGCGGCACGCGGCATTTGCAAATGCCGCGTGCCGCGTTTGTCTATGCTCTGGTGCGTTGCTGTTTTACGCCAGAGGGTGGCGTGCCTTATTCTTCCTCTCCGTCCTCCATGTCGAATTCGAAGTCGCCGAAGAACTCGGGCACTTCGCTCTGGAAGTCTTCGAGGCTGCGGCGGTCCTTCTTCGTCGGGCGGCCTGTGCCTTTGGCTCTGCCGATGAAGCCACTTATCTTGCTCATCTCAAGCAGCTCGTACTGGTCGGGTGTCGTGACGTTCTCCAGTATCTCAGGGATGAGTTTGGCTCCAACGCGCCTTTCTATGGGCTGCAGCACTCGGAAACTATAGGTGATAGGCGGCTTGCGGACGCTCACCACGTCGCCTGCCTTTATCGTGCGGCTGGCCTTTAGTTGCGTGCCGTTCATGCTGACTTGCCCCTTCTTGCAGGCAGCAGCAGCGATGGTGCGCGTCTTGAAGATGCGTGCAGCCCACAGCCATTTATCTATTCTTGCTTCGTTTGTCATCTTGATTTATTGACCGAACACCATAGAGTGTAGTTTGATTGTTCATGTACTTGCAATTGCATATTCATGTACTTGCAATTGCATGTTCATGTACTTTCAAACAACATGACCTGTTATCTTTACTTCCATCTCATTCCATCTCCCTTACTTCCCCCTGTTCTTGTACAGGAGAGACTATAGGGGATTGTGAACCAGACGGCAGATGTTCACGACGGTCATCATGGCCTTCTCCATGCTTTGGATGGGCACGAACTCGTGGCGACCGTGGAAGTTCAGTCCGCCGGCAAAGATGTTGGGGCAGGGCAGTCCCTTGAAGCTGAGCTGTGCTCCGTCGGTGCCGCCACGGATGGGTACGACGTTGCAGAAGCCGCAAGCTTCCTTGATGGCTTGCTTGGCGATGTCTGTCACCTGGGGCTTATCCTGCAACTGGCTTAACATATTATAATATTGGTCCTTCACTTCTGCCCTGACCGTATCCTGCCCGTACTTTGCGTTGAGCTTTTCAGCGATGTCGTGTACCACTTGCTTGCGGAGCTGGAAGATGTCGCTGTTGTGGTCGCGGATGATGTAGGAGAGTTGCGCTTCCTCTACGGTGCCGCTCATGCCTGTCAAGTGGAAGAAGCCTTCGTATCCTTCTGTTGCTTCCGGTCTCTCATTCTCAGGCATTAAGGCAGCGAACTCTGAAGCAATGATGCAAGCGTTCTTCATCTTACCTTTGGCATAGCCAGGGTGTACGTTGCAGCCCTTGATGAAGATTTTTGCGCTGGCGGCGTTGAAGTTCTCGTACTCCAGTTCGCCCACCTCGCTGCCGTCCATGGTGTAGGCCCATTGGCAGCCGAACTTCTCGACGTCGAAGAGATGTGCGCCTGCACCAATCTCCTCGTCGGGGTTGAAGCCGACACGTATCTTGCCGTGCTTGATTTCGGGGTGCGCCATCAGGTAGGTCATGGCAGTGACAATCTCTGCAATGCCGGCCTTGTCGTCTGCTCCGAGCAGCGTATGTCCGTCGGTGACGATGAGGTCCTCTCCGATGTGAGCCTTGAGCTCAGGGAATTGGCTGACAGTCGTCACGATGTTTTCTTCTTTGCAGAGCACGATGTCCTGTCCGTCGTAGTGCTCGATGATGCGTGGCTTTATGTTAGCTCCGCTGCAATCTGGGCTGGTGTCCATGTGGGCGATGAAGCCGATGGTGGGGACGGGCTTGTCGCTATTGGCAGGCAGGGTAGCATAGACGTAGCCGTGCTCGTCCATCTCTACTTCGGTGAGGCCGATGGCCTTCAGTTCGTCACGCAGGTATTCGGCCAAGGCCAGTTGCTTCTCTGTGCTGGGGCATTGGGCCTCGTTCTCCTCGCTGCTCTGTGTGTCGAAGCTGACGTAACGGAGGAAACGCTCTGTTAATTCATGATTCATAATTCACAATTCATAATAGCCGAGTTGAAAAGTTGTGACTATATTCTTCACTCTTCACTCTTCGTTCTTCACTTGTTATTGTAGTTGCACATGGCAAACTGCATCCCGCTCAGGGCAAAGGCTTTGATGGCATCGCAGGCTACCAGCGCTTTTTCGTTGACGAGTTGTTCCTCTTCGGGGCAGAAGCCGCTGAGGACAAAGTCAACCTGTGCGCCACGCGGGAAGTCGTTCCCAATGCCGAAGCGTAGCCGGTTGTAGCCTTGTCCGCCGAGTGTCTGGGCAATGTGCTTCAGTCCGTTGTGGCCACCGTCGCTGCCACCTTGCCTCATGCGAATGGTGCCGAGGGGCAGGCTCAGGTCATCTACCACGACCAGCATGTTCTCCACAGGTATCTTCTCCTGCAGGAGCCAGTAGCGGACGGCATTGCCTGAGAGGTTCATGTAGGTTGATGGTTTGAGCAGCACCAATTCGGCGTTCTTGATGCGCATGTGTGCCACGAAGCCGTAGCGACGGTCTTCAAAAGCAGTATTGGACGCCTTAGCTAAGACGTCCAATACTCTGAATCCGATATTGTGGCGGGTGCCATCGTACTCGGGGCCGATGTTACCCAGTCCTACAATGAGGTACTTCATTACTCAGCCTTTGCAGCAGCGCTCATGGCGCTTCTGGTCATCTTAACCTGACAAACGACAACGCTTGGGCTGGTTACCAGTTCGAGGCCTTCGAAGCTGAGCTCACCCACCTTGATGGTCTTGCCGAGGCCGAGGTTGGTAACGTCGATGTCCAGACGCTCGGGAATGGCTGTGTATGGGGCACGAACCTTGAGCTTGCGCACGCTTGCAGCGAGCTTACCACCGGCGCGTACACCTTCTGCCAGGCCGTTCAGCTTGATGGGCACTTCCATTACGATGGGCTTTGTCTCCGTGATTTCATAGAAATCGACGTGCAGCAGCTTGTCTGTAACGGGGTGGAACTGCAGCTCCTTCATGATAGCCTTGCATTCCTTGCCGTCGATGTTGAGGCTTACGCTGTAGATGTCGGGAGAATAGACGAGCTTGCGGAGCTCTTCCTGAGTAGCGCTGAAGCTCAGAGCCTTTGGCTGGCCGTTCTCGCCCTTAGCCTCACCATACAGATTGCAGGGCACTGCGCCTGCCTTGCGGATGTCGCGGGAAGCCTTCTTGCCAGTAGCGGTGCGGGCTGTACCCTTTACGTCAATACTTTTCATTGTTTCTTTGTTTTTTGTGTTACTATAAATTAAGTTATGTGCTTAATTCGCCATCACACGGCTTCAAAAGCGGCTGCAAAGTTACGACATTTTTCCGAGACAGCCAAGCGAAGGGCTTACATTTTTTCCCTTTTCTGCTCTTTTCTAAGCATTTTCGGTGGGTGAATGAGGGCATGATGAACTTTTTTTCTTAACTTTGCATCGAAAATGATACATAACATGGAAATCACTATACAGGAAACGAGGCTTCAGGAAGCAGCCAGCCAAGGCACGGATGCATTCCTGACGGTCATACACGACGCCATCCTTGGCGCCGTAGGTGGGGAAGTGAATGCCGAGACTTTACCGCTTCTGAATGGAGAGCAGACCACTTTGCTGGCCTATTTCATCCTGCGCGAAGAGGTCATGGACGGCGGTTTCGTTCAGCTCATACACAATGGTTACGGCCCCTTCATCTTCCTCAATCCCTTTGCCAAGGCGATGCGGCTCTGGGGGGCACACGATTTCAGCAAGCTCGTCTATCGTGGGCGCAAGCTTTTCGAGAAGTACGGCGACCAGCTTACAGCCGAGTGCAGCGACGAGGAGTTCATGGCCCTCTTCGAGCAATACCCTGAGTTCGATGACCTCGATGATGAGTTCATCGAGATGGAGGAAGAGGTGACGGACATCATCGCACACTATGTTGACGACCACCTCGAACAGTTCGTCGCTGTGCTCCAGTAAAGGTCCCTTCTGACTCCCCCATGTGTGTGGAAAGACACCTTCTAACTCCCCTCTATGGGGAGAACTGTTAAATGGTAAATGGTAAATGAGAGATGGCAAAGACACTTATCCCGAATAAAGGGAAAAACATAAACATCAAGAACAAACGTGCTGAGTTCGACTATCTGCTGCTGGACAAATATACGGCTGGCATCGTCCTGACAGGCACGGAGATCAAAAGCATTCGCAAGGGCAAGGCAAGCCTCGTGGATACCTATTGTTATATAATAGCTGGCGAGGTATGGGTGAAGAACATGTACATCGCCCAATATGAGCAGGGCTCATACAACAATCATGTGGAGCGCCGCGACCGTAAGCTGTTGCTCAACCGGAAGGAGATTCGCAAGATGCAGCAAACGGTCAAGTCGCCTGGCTTCAGCATTGTGCCGACGCTTCTCTTTATCGACGACAACGGACGAGCCAAGCTCGACATCCACATAGCCCGAGGCAAACGCGAATACGACAAACGCGAGACGCTCAAGGAGAAAGAGGACCGCAGGAACATTGACCGTCAGTTCAAGAAAAACTACTAATTCGTATGGTTATGAGAAAGATAATACTCTTTGTGCTTTTGGCAGCCTGCATAAGGTCTGTCGCACAGAACCCCGACAGCTTGACCTTTGCCGTACTGGGCAATTCCATCTCGACCTACTACGACTATTTGCCTTCTGGCTACGCTATTTATTACACTCAGGACCGCGAAAGGGACTATGGCTTCCAGGTGGGTGATACGTGGTGGATGCAGCTGAGCCGTGTCTCCGGCCTTACCTTCCTTGCCAATGCTTCGTGGAGCGGCAGTCGTGTGGCAGCCGACGTGCTCAACAGTAATGCTCCCTTCCTCAGCAACCATCGTGTGAAAGCCTTGGGACGTGCGGGCAAACCCGACTTCATCTTCATCGCCGGAGGCACCAACGATTGGAATGTTGCCAAGGTGCCTCTGGGGGAATACCGTACGTCGAACTTCACCGATTCGGTCTCTTTTAGGGGAGCTTACCAGCGTCTTTTGTTCAAGCTCACCACGTGGTACCCCGAAGCTCGTGTGGTCTGCCTGAGCATCTTCCCAAGAGGGAACGGCATCAACGACAAGAATGCAATGGGCTGGAGCCAGGCTGATGCCAACGCCAGCATCAAATACATCGCCCAGCAGTTCGGTCAGTACTACATCGACTGCACTTCCGTTTCCTGGGCCAACGACTGGAATGCCACGACTTTCGACAAGCTCCATCCCACGGCCTATGGCGGTACCTTGCTTGCCAACCACATCTACAATGCCCTGATTTCGCAGAAGATTATCACCAAAGCATTGAAGCGTACGGCCGAGGTGGACGAGGCAGAACGCCTCCTGGACCTCAGCTTCGACGCGGACGGCATTGTCAATCAGGGCACTTACGAAGCCCGCATAGGCAGACACGGCATGGCGACGACGTATTATGATGCTGACAACGACGTCTATTATGGTTGCAGTAAGGCGCGTGCCTCTGACTATTATTATGCGACTTATGACGAAGGGACGCCACTGGCGGACGCTTTCAATGGCAACGTCACATGGGAGATGCTGGTGCGCCTCGATGCCCTGGCCGACCACGGAGGTGCCATCGGCAGAACCTGCATCATGGGCAACGAAGAGAATGGCGGCTGGGCGTTCTACAATACCGAACTGGCCAGCAGCTTCTGCTACTGCAACAAGAGCGGGGTGAAAAGCACGGTGAAGAGCATTGGCGGCGACTCCATCCTGGTGTCCGGCAAGTTCTACCACCTGGTGCTGACGATGGACCGTACGAGCCACATCATGCGCTACTTCATCAACGGAAAGCTCGTCTGCACCGGTACCCGAGCAGGCACCGACATGACGATGCCTCAATGCGGCACGTCCAAAGGGCGCAAAGGCATGTGGATATGTCTGGGCGGCGATGCCTCTTCAGGTTCCTTCGGTGGCGGCGCAGAGAACTCCTCGGCCTGCAGCTTCGTTTTCGCTCGCATCTATGACGGTGCACTCTCGCAGAAGGCGGCCTTGGGTCTCTACAACGACGACGTGAAGAAGTTCACCGAGCCGAAGCTTTCGCACGGGACAGAGCTCCTCCTGGACTGCGAATTTACACCCGCAGGAGCCAATAACCGTGCATCCTCTTTCAGTCATAAGCCTGTGGTCAAGGTGGGAGAGGTCCCAGTCATCTACAATGCCGACATCAACCTCTACGAGGCACAGTTCAGCAAGAATAGGGCGCACCTCTTCAAGTACAATCTGGGCGACGCACCGTCAATCATGAACCAGCTCTCGGATGCCTATAGCGTCGAGCTCTACTGCAAGACAGACACGACACTTCCAGTCGCCAACATCCGTGCACTCGGCTTCATCAATGGCTATGGCTTTGGCTTGCAGATGAATACTAAAGGTAACATTGGCTACACGACAACCACGCAAGGCAAGAAGGCCGACGGCACCGCTCCGAAGACCCAATGGTCGTGGGTCGGCGCAGGCACTCTCACGCCTGAATACACCCACTACGTCATCGTTTATGACCGTAGGAACTTCCGCTCGCAGCTCTACATCAACGGCGAGCTTGCCGACACACGATGGCTGACGTTCAAGGAATGTCCCGTCTATGAGTGGACTCCCTCCACTTGGCTATCCATCGGAGGCGATGCCTACGGGAACTACGAGCAGGCAACCTCGACGGGCACTTACCCGTTCATAGGCGAAGTGGCCCTGGTACGCATCTATGGCCGGGCGCTCAGTCAGGGCGAAGTGCGTGGGCTGGACGGCATCCTGCGTTCTCAGGAAATGAGTTATACCACGGGCACCAACGGCTATGTGGCCGTTTGCCTTCCCTACGCCTGGCAGGTTCCTGAAAGCTTCACAGCCTACATCGCCACCGAGATTGTCTCCCCATCGCTCATGCTGACTCCCGTAGCAGAAGCTGGCGAGCGCGTCCCCTACGGAACGCCCGTCCTGCTCAAAGGTCCGGCCAAAACATCAGTCACGCTTCTGGCCCTGAACAAGAGCGAGGTGGACGATGCACTCAGCGACAAGTGGGCAGATGTCCAAAAGGCCAACCTCCTCGTCGGGGTCTATCCCGGCAAGTCGCTGGAAGCAGGCGAAGGCTACTTCCTGAAGGCGGCAGGCAACTTCATCTATCGGGCCACGGTCGCCGTCTCCTTGCCACCATTCAGTTGCTACCTGCCGTCCGACGAAAAGAGGACCTACCTCAAGCTTGAGGAAACCACAGATGGAATATCAGAATGTCCTGAATACCATGACTACTCGGACTACTCAGAATACGCCGGTGCTATCTATGACCTCAGCGGTCGCAAAGTCGAAAACCGTAAATCGTCGAATCCCCAATTACCCAAGGGCATCTATATCTTCGGAGGCAGGAAGATAATAGTGAAATAAATAATCTTGCGGGAATTTGCCGGAGGTGTTTGGCATTTCCATCAAAAATCTTTACACTAAGATTCGCTGCCACACGCAGTCTTTTTTGATAAATCCAGTACTTAGTCTTATAAGAGCGTGGACTTATTGCCATAAGTACACGTTCTTGTCGCCAACAAGCCACGATGTTGCGACCATCTTTTCACAGCTTTTTTTGTGTAATAGTGTGCTCTTCTTTGCTAAAAATTGACGTTTTGTGATATTGTGTTTGCATTATGCTCCAAGAAGGTGCGCTGTAACCACTTGGTAATCAGTGCGCATTCGATTTAAGCGCACTTCTTCCGTCAGGGGTGAGTGCCTCCAGACGCTTAAAACGCTGCCAAAAAGAGTGCAGTTGCGAACAATCATTACATTCTGTGGTTATTGCCTGCCTCAATGACGTGTGCCCTGTCCTTAAATTATGTTAAATTTTAGTACCTTGCGATACAAGGTATTGTAATTATGCCTACCTTTGCAGTGTCGAAACATGTTAACTGTTAGAAGATGAACACCGACAACACAAAGTCTCAGATGCGTAAAGGGATGCTGGAATACTGCATTATGCTCCTGCTGCGACGGCAGCCCTGTTATGCCAACGACATCATCCAGCGTCTGCACGAAGCACAGATGATTGTGATGGAAGGCACGCTCTATCCGCTGCTCTCGCGGCTGAAGCGCGACGGACTGCTTGGTTACGAATGGCGCGAGAGCACGCAGGGACCGCCACGAAAGTACTATGTCCTGACCGACGACGGGCAGCAGGCGCTTGCTCAGCTTGACGCGAGTTGGGAGGAAATTCTACGAACAGTGAATATATTAAAGATTAAGGAATAAGGATTAGGGATTATGAAAAAGAACATCAGCATCAACCTCTTTGGTACATTATATAATATAGATGAGGATGCATACAACCTTCTGGAGAACTATCTGAAGAGTATGCAACGCTACTTTGGCCGTCAGGAAGGCGGCGAGGAGATTGCCGACGACATTGAGCATCGTGTAGCAGAACTCCTTTGGAAGAAACGCGAAGCAGGCATGACGGCTGTCGACATCAATGTTGTGAAGGAAATCATCGACACGATAGGCAATGCCGAAGATATAGCAAGCGACGACGGAAACAAGT
>OMSJ01000180.1 GCA_900313705.1 uncultured Prevotellaceae bacterium | reverse complement strand
GGAGTACGTGGTCAACTTCTTTACCTTCCTCGCCCAGCAGGTACGAGAATATCTCAGCGAGATAGGTGTTCACAAATTGAAGGACATCATCGGCCACACGGAGCTGATAGTTCAAAATGAAGAATTAAGAATGAAGAATGAAGAATTTGCTGCCGCCGACAAATGGCGCACCATCGACTTCTCCCGTCTTCTTTATCAGCCCGCCACAGATATACCTCTCCATTGGGACAGAAGCGAGTTTACAAAGGTCTGCGGCGTCAAAGATGAGGAGATAATTAAGGAGGTGCAGAAGAGTATCGACAAGCAGGAAGAGACGACGCTCGACTTTGCCATCAAGAATACCGACCGAGCTGTGGGCACGATGCTTTCAGGCGTTATTGCCAAGAAATATGGTGAAGCAGGACTGCCGGATGGAACTATCAACATCAAGTTCAAGGGTTCTGCTGGGCAATCGTTTGGCGCTTTTGCTGTGAAAGGACTGAGCCTGAGGCTCGAAGGAGAGGCTAACGACTACTTCGGCAAAGGTCTGAGCGGAGGACGTATCAGCATCTTGCCTTCTCGTGGAAGTAATGCTGAGTTCCATGCCGAGGACAACATCATAGCTGGCAACACGGGGCTTTATGGTGCTACAAGTGGAGAACTATACGTCAACGGACAGGTCGGCGAGCGCTTTGGCGTGCGAAACAGCGGAGCGATTGCTGTCATCGAAGGCGCAGGCGACCATTGCTGCGAATACATGACTGGCGGACGTGTTGTGGTTCTTGGTAAGACTGGGCGTAATTTCGCAGCCGGAATGAGTGGCGGTGTGGCTTATGTTTATGACCCAGACCACACTTTCGACTACTTCTGCAACATGGATATGGTTGAGATAAACCTTGTGGAGGACACCGTCTCGCGCAAGGAGCTGCTCGAGCTCATCCGTCAGCATTACCTCCACACAGGTTCTGCCCTCGCAGGACGAATGCTCGACGACTGGCAACGCTACGTCGAGGACTTCATCGAGGTGGTACCTATCGAGTACAAGCGCGTCTTGCAAGAAGAGCAGATGGCAAAGCTTTCGCAGAAGATTGCAGAAGTTCAGAGAGACTATTAAGAGACCCCCTCTAACTCCCCCTTTATGGGGAGAACTATTAAATGGTAAATGGTAAATGTTTAAATGGTAAATGAAAGATGGGAAATCCGAAAGCATTTCTGACTGTGCCTCGCAAGGAGGCTGGATACAGACCTATACACGACCGCATACATGACTTTGGCGAAGTGGAACAGACGCTCAACACGCGCGACAGGCAGGAGCAGGCCAGCCGTTGCATGGATTGCGGCGTGCCTTTCTGCCATTGGGCTTGTCCGCTTGGCAACAAAGACCCGGAATGGAATGACGCGCTTTATCATGGCGAGTGGGAAACAGCATATAAGTTATTGAAGAAGACCAATCCCTTCCCCGAGTTCACGGGCCGCATCTGTCCTGCGCTTTGCGAGAAAGCCTGCGTGCTTTATCATACGACAGGCGAGGCTGTCACTAACAGAGAGAACGAAGCTGCTATTGCCGAGCGAGCCTTTCTTGAAGGCTATGTGACCATTGAGCACCCCAAGCGCAACGGCAAGAAAGTAGCCGTCATAGGAAGTGGTCCTGCTGGTCTTACAGCTGCCAATGCCCTCAATCTTATGGGTTACGAGGTTACAGTCTTTGAGAAGAACGAGGCAGCGGGTGGACTTCTGCGCTATGGCATTCCTAACTTCAAGCTCAATAAGAAGATAATCGACCGCCGCATCAGCGTCATGGAGCAGGAAGGCGTCATCTTCAGGTATAATTCTGAATACTCAGATTATTCTGATTATTCTGAGTTCTCCGCAGTCGTAATCGCTACCGGCACACCTGTCGCAAGAGATTTGAAAGTTCCTGGCCGTGAGTTGAAGGGCGTGCATCTAGCTCTTGAACTGCTTTCCCAGCAGAACCGCGTTCTTGCAGGCATGGAGTTCAGCAAGGAAGAGCGCATCACGGCAAAGGGCAAGGATGTCCTCGTCATCGGTGGTGGCGATACGGGTAGCGACTGCATCGGCACGGCTCATCGTCAAGGCTGCAAGAGTGTGACGCAGATTGAGATTATGCCCAAGCCGCCAGTCGGTCACAATCCTTCTACGCCT
>OMSJ01000065.1 GCA_900313705.1 uncultured Prevotellaceae bacterium | reverse complement strand
CACCACCCGCACCGTGGCCGACGTGCGCAGCATCTTCAACAAGTTCTCAGGCAACATGGGAACAACAGGTTCACTCTCCTTCCTCTTCGACCACAAGTGCGTCTTCACCTTCAAGAAGAAGGACGGCATGGACATGGACGACTTCATCCTAGAGATGATAGACTGCGGCGTGGAGGAAGAGTACGACGAAGAGTACGACGAGGAGAAAGACGTTACCACCATCACCATCTACGGCGAGCCAACCAGCTTCAACGCCATACAGAAGAAGCTCGAAGCAGACGGCTTCGAGGACGTGGGCGGTGAGTTCACCTACATCCCCAACGACGTGAAGGACGTGACGCCCGAACAGCGCGAGACCATCAACAAGATGGTGGAGAAGCTCGAGGAGTTCGACGACGTACAGACCGTCTATACCAACATGAAGCCCGAGGAATAAGCGAGTGCAGAACCGAATTAATTCGGGTTATGCCGAGCGCAGTAAGGCTCGATGAAGTCAAGCCCGAGGAGTAGGGGAACAGCTCGTTCAAAACCTAAAAGACATTCAGAATCATGGAACTACAAGTGGGACAAGTGCAGGAAGTTGACGGCGAACAGCAGTTGCTCTACAAGACCAGAGGCACGTGCAGCCAGTACATCGAGGTTGGCGTGAAGGACGGCAAGGTGAGCAAGTGCGTGTTCTATGGCGGCTGCAATGGCAACACCCAGGGCATAGCGAAGCTCGTGAACGGCATGTCGCCGAAGGACGTCATCAGTCGTCTCGATGGCATCCGTTGCGGCACGAAGTGTACTTCTTGCCCCGACCAACTTTGCCGCGCCCTTGAACAACTGCAAGACTCTGCCAATTAAGCATTAAGCAAAAGGCTGGAATATTCTGTCAGACCACGAATTACACGAATTGCACGAATTGGCTTCGCCTTTATCTATGGCAAGTTGAGTCCGTTCAATTCATGTAATTCGTGGTTCTTGTTGATTCATGATTAGTGGCGGCAACAGATTCGTTCACGCCGTCTGATCCATTGTTGAAGATTAATCCGTGGTAGAAGATTAATCCGTTGTTTCAGTATTAATCCGATTAATCTGCTCAATCTGTGGTTTAGAACTTGTCTTCCTCCGTAGCGGTTTGCAGTTCGGAGAAGGAATCGTTGGTGCCGATGGCATTGGCAATGCGGTCGCTTTCCGCCCTCTCTTCCGGTGTCATTTTGGGCGAGACGAAGCGTCCGCCCATGTCGCTTTCCTGTGAGTTTGGGAGTGGAACGACGTTGTCGCGGTCGGTAACATGGCTTTGCCGTGCCAGTCGTAGCCTTGCTCGTCGGTGAATATCTTGTAGTACTCGGGTCGGTGTATGAAGCATACGATGTCGGCATCCTGCTCGATGGCGCCCGACTCGCGCAAGTCGCTGAGCTGCGGACGTTTGCCTTCGATGCCTTCGCGACTCTCTACGCCACGGTTCAGCTGGCTCAGCGCTATGATGGGGATGTTGAGTTCTTTGGCAAGTCCCTTCAGTGCACGGCTCACGGAGCTGACTTCCTCCTGGCGGCTGTTGATGTTCAGTCCGCTGGCATGCATCAGTTGCAGATAGTCTATCATGATGGCCTTCACGCCGTACTCGCGCACCAGTCGGCGTGCCTTTGTCTGTAGCTCGAAGACGCTGAGCGACGGTGTGTCGTCGATGTAGATGGGTGCGTTGTAGAGCTGTCGGACACGATTGTCGAGCTGTCCCCATTCGTAGGGAGCCAGCTGTCCGCTGCGCAGCTTCTCACCACTCAACTCGCTGACGTTGACCATGAGTCGCTGCACAAGCTGCTGGTTGCTCATTTCGAGGCTGAACATCGCGCATGGAATCTTGTTGTCCACCGCCATGCGTTTTATCATGGAGAGCACGAAGGCTGTCTTACCCATGGCTGGACGTGCGGCAATGATGATGAGGTCGCTGTTCTGCCAGCCGTTTGTTATCTTGTCCAGCTCGCGGAAACCTGTGGGCAGTCCGCTCAGTCCGCCTTCCTTGGCCTGTGCCTTTTGGATAAGCTCAATGACTTGGCTGATGATGGGGTCAATCTGCGTGAAGTCTTTCTTCATGTTCTTCTGCGAGATGGCGAAGAGCATGCTTTCGGCTTCCTGCATGAGGTCGGCCACGTCGACTGTGGCATCGAAGGCTTTCGTCTGCACCAGGCTGGCGAATGTAATGAGTTGTCGCTGCAGGGACTTCTGTGCGATGATCTTGGCGTGGTATTCGATGTGGGCCGAGCTTGCTACCTGTGCGTTGATTTGCATCAGATAGACTTCGCCTCCGGCTGCCTCCAGACTGTCGTTGCGCTCCAGCTGTTCGATGACGGTCATGATGTCGACAGGCTTCTGTTCGGCGTTCAGCGTCTGAATGGCCTGATAGATGAGCTGGTTCCGATGGTCGTAGAAGCTCTCCGGCTTGAGCAGTTCGGCCACGAGGCCATAGGCGTCCTGCTCCACCATGAGTGCTCCGAGCACGGCGACTTCCATGTCGAGGCTCTGCGGCTGCTTGTGTCCATATTGGTCTACCTGAGGCACTTCCACTATCTTTGTTGTGCCGGAACGTCTTCTTCCTGTCGATTCTGCCATGTCGTGTGTGGTATGTTAGGGAACTTTTATTATGCAAAGTTACGAATAAGCGAGCGAAAAGCAAAAGGAAAGCATGTTTTTATTTTACTTTTCTTCGATAGTTTCACCGCAGATGCCAAAGTGGAGGTGAAATGTCATCGTTCGCTTCCTGCAAAGACGACGCGTGGTTAGTTTGTCAACGACCCGTGCATAGTTTGGAAGCGCCTCGTGCTTATTTCGGAAGCGCCTAGCGCTTATCGCCGAAGCGCCTAGCGCTTATTTTGGAAGCGCACGGAGTTTGCCGACTATGAACGGGGAGATAAGAAAAGCGGTGCACCTTGATTGATGCACCGCCTTGTGGGTGTGAGCCAATGTCGGCTCACTTGTTTGTCTATGCTTTTAGCGAAGAATCTTCTTGCCGTTAACAATGTTGATGCCTTTCTGCATCTTCTGGATGCGCTGGCCAGCGAGGTTGAAGATGGGGTCATTGACCATTGATGATTGACCATTGACCATTTCTATGCCGGTTGCATCGTCTTCGAATGAGAAGGTGAAGGCCTTGACGCTGCTTGAAGGAACTACCAAGTATGCCTTGCCTGCGGGGATGGTGCCAGTAGCCTGATAGAAGCCAACGGGTTCGTTTGCGGGCTTTGCGAGGACGTACTGTGTGCCGTCGGCTACAACTTCTGTCTCTGATGCCTTCAGCTCGTTGTCGCTTACGTCAGCAAGTTCGCTGGCAGAAGCAGGAGTCAATTCATAAGTGCCTTCGCCCTTGAGGATAAGAGGTGTGCCCTTAGGAGCGGCAGTCACAGCAGTCATTGATACCATATTCCCATTAACGGCACCAATGTATGCCACGTCTGCGGGGAAGGCTACGTTGTGCTTTGTGACGTAGGTTGCATAGCCAGCAGCGCCAACGGTAGCAATCTCCTCGAATTCCTTCTCAATCGTGATGCCACCGACACCTACATTGCTGCCCTTGGTGAAGTAGAGGCGGACATAGCGTGTTGCTGCATCGAAGGCACTGGCTGTCTGGAGGTAGAGAACATCGTTCTGAACACCTTCGATAGCCAATTCCTCAACATCTGCGAAGTTCTCGCCGTCGGCAGACTCCTGTACGGTGATTGTAGAGTGGTTGGAACCGCCAAGCATCTTGACATCAAGAGAAACAAGGACTGGCTGGCAGTCGGTCTGAACCTGAATGTAGTCGCCTGTGCCATCAAGCTTAACGCGATAAGGAGCATTGCTTACGGCATAGTCAGTGCCAAGGCCATTAGCTGTGACACCAGCCATTGCCTCCAATGAACTCTTTCCGTCCTCTGCGCTGCCCTCCCATACGAACGGCAGTGTAGCAAACTCTTCGACAGGAGCCACATATTCAGCCTGCTCAATGGTGACAACCTGAGAGAGTGCTTCTGTGCTGCCATCATCATCGAGGCCATAAACCTGGAAGTATGCAGAACGTGCTTCACCATCGTTGTCCAGAACGGTGTAAGAAACAACATAGCCTTCCCCGACGCTTGGGTCTTGCTCTGCTACTACAACATCAAGCCATTCGGGTTGCGTGGTGCTTTCTAATGATGCTGTTAAGTACCTTACCTCGAATTGAGCCATGTCGCTAATGGTGATGTTATCGAGCCTAATGTCCAATGTCCCTTCTGTAGCTACAGCATCCACATTGACCGTAATGGGCGAGATGCTAATAAAGGGATCTGCAGAGTACTTTTTAACTGAGATGTTGCCCAATGCCACGTTGCCGGTTACCTTCTCTGTGTAAACCCACTTGATGTAGCGAACGTTTTCGTCCAGGTTGTCGAACACCTCTTTTTCCGTGATGGTGCTAAAACTGGTGTAAGTCTTAAGGTCGGTGAAAGTCACGCCATCCTCGGAAGTCTGCACAGTGAATGTGCCGTCAGAGAAGCTGTTACCCTTGATGTCAAAGGTCAGCTTGCTGGCACGCTCGTTGAACTGGAGCATCAGCCAGTCGCCTGTGCTGTCGAATTTCAGCTTGGGAGAATTATTGTAGTCGTTTCCAAGACCTTCCTGCGACAGACCGGCAGTGCTTTCGATGTCTGCCTTGCCACCATCCCACACGAAGTTGAGTGTAGCACATCCAGCAACGTATGCATTCTGAGTGAAGGTAATCACATCCGAGTACACGGTGGTTTGCGGATCATAGTATCCCCAGACCTTCATATAAGCGGTACGAGGTTCGCTCCCGTCGTTCTGTGCTATAGTGTAAGTCACGTTGTTCTCTGTATCGAAGCCAATTGTAATCCAATTGGGTTCCTCCGTAGTAGCTGTTGCACCCGTTGCATCGGTGTACCACTCAAAATATGTACCAACACCAGTAACAACATTGTTGTAGGTCACGTCGATGGTGCCACTTGTCCCGGCATACGGGGCATTGACTGTAGTGGGGTCAACGGTGATGGAAGGAGTAGTAACCACCGGACGGTCGAGGCTTACAAGCTGGTTGCCTGCATCGAACTCGTAGGTAGTGTTATACTTCTTCAGATTACCATAGACAACCACAACGTCGCCCACTTGGATGTCATCGGCAGAAGTGAACCATGCCCCATCGTAGCTAAAGCCGCGAAAAGCTTGCAACTGGTCTGCCGTTTCTGTTCCATCTTCGGAGATGTTGTAAGAGATGTTGCCGTATGTAGAGTTATAAGCGGTCACAATCTTTGATACGATACCTGTTGCATAGACGCCTGTAACGTTTGCGCCTGCATCGATGGCAGCGCGAGCCTCGGCCACGGTGTAGGGCTTAGCCTCTGTGCCAGGAGCGTTGGGGTCGCTGTTGGTCACGGTCATGGTGTAGGTCTTGCTGCTGGGCTTGTAGGCATTCTCCACACCAGCATAGGAAGCGGTGAAGGTGACGGTGCCTGCTCCGACGAGCGTGACAATACCTGTCTCAGCTCCGATGGTAGCTACTTGGTCGTTGTCGCCACTCCAGACAACACCTTCCTCCAGCACATTCCCATCGGCACCAATGACGGTAGCAATCAGTCGGCCTGCATCTGTGCCTTCGTAGATGTTCGTGTTGGTGATGCCTTTGTCGCTGATGGTAATGGAGGTTGCGAGAGCCTGGTCGCCCGAGCCACCCTCTTCAACCAACTGGTAAACCTTGATTGCGTGGGCATAGCTGCTCAGGTTGCTTACTGCATAAGCCTTATAAGAAAAGTTTGTTGAACTGGCATAACCTAAGAAGCGATTGCTATTCGTGGTGTTCTGAATCAACACCGTATTGTCGTCCTGGAAATTGAATGCCCAAACTGAGTTAGCATTGTTACCAAAGGATACGCCTGTGCTACTTGTGTTATTCAGATAAGGGAAGTTACCTGTTCCATTCACGTTCTTCATGTAGTAGCCGTCAGTCGCGCTTTCCAGTGTCCAGACATAAGTTTCTTCGCCTGTCAGTCCGGTCGTCTCATAAGTGTCTGTGGTTTGAAGGGCAGAATTTGTACATTTGTTGTTCATCACATACCCGTCTTGCTCAAACACATACAGCCCACCTGCCTCAACAGAAGTGACTTGCTGCAGAGCATAGGTTGTCTGTGCCCAGACTGATCCTGTAAAGGCTGTCGTCATTACGGTCACGATGACACGCAGCCAAAGTTTTTTAAGTAGTTTTTGAGTCATAGTTTAGTGTTATTTGTTATGATTGATGAAATGTGTTTTTCGTTTAGTGCACAAAGTTACAACATTCCACATTCATATCAAAAGAAAAGGCCGTTTTATTTCCTCTTTCAGCATGTTTTGATTTGAAAAGCCAAACAAAAAGCACCCCCGACAGCTGCTTTCTTCGTTGAAAGTCCGTCGGGGGTGCTCCGTTATCAAGAGAGATTAGGCTTGTGCCTTACTCTGCTTCTTCGTTCCAGATGCTCCAGTCATCGTTTTCCTTGGTGAGGGCGCTGCCGCCGTCCACCGTGTCGTCGCTGATGAGCAGGCTTTCGGCCAACATCTGAGTGGCCTGTGCCTCTTCTACCTGCATTAATGGCTTAATATATTTCATATTCAGACCCCTCCCATCCTCCCCCTTTTGAGGGGAGGTGACTAATGAGGGTTTGGGTCAATGGTTAGTATTTGTCATTAATTGTGTCTCGCCCTCCAGTTCTCCCCCTTGCGGGGGAGTCTGAGGGGTCTGTTTACTTAAGGATCTTCTTGCCGCCAACGATGTTGACGCCCTTCTGCATCTTGCTTACGCGCTGACCGGCAACATTGTAGATAGCTCCCTCGCTTTCGGTGAAGGTCGAGGTGAGGCTGTTGATGCCAGTTGCATCGCCCTCGCCGAAGGGATAGAAGCCCTTGACGCCGGCACCGGTGATTACCAGATAGCCCTTGCCTGCAGCAATCTTCGTGTCGGGAGTTGCCTTTGCGAAGCCAACCTTATCTTCCTGCTTAGCCAGGATGTACTGAGTGCCGTCGGCAGTTACCTCTTCGGTAGCAGCCACCAGGTCGTTCTCTGTGTCAAGCTCAACAGCTTTGGACGTTGCATACAGTGTGTATGTGCCTTCCTCAGCCTTCAGCACGACAGCCTCACCGGCAGGAATAGCTGTCACAGGCTCCAGGTGGAGATAGTTGTTCTTCACCTTCTGCACTGCATAAGCCTCTACCTCTGCAGGAATGTTGTTGTAGTTCCAAGGAGCAACGAAGGTAGCATAACCTGCATCGCTGACAGTTACTTCAACGGGATTGCCGAAATATGTCAGACGGAAGTTGTCGAGAACCATCCAGTCATTGGCAACGTTTTCACTCTTGTGAGCACCAATCTTAAGCTTGCCGTCAGCGCCTACAGTTACCTCAACGGAAACCTTGTACAGGCCAGCGCCGAAGTAGCCGGCAGCATCTTCGCGGCTGTCAGGAACGATGCCATGACCGCCTGCGTTGTTACCACGGAGAGGATACTGGTCAGCTCCTTCTGCGATGTTGGGCAGCAGAACCTGTGCGTCGCCTGCAAAGAAGTATGCTTCCTGGCGGTCGCCCTGGTAGTTGAAGTCGCCAGCGTTGTCACCGTCGCGATAGTATCCCTGAACGCTTGCGATGTACTTACCTGCGGGCAGACCTTCGAGCGTCTGGCTCATCTCTGTCTCGCCTGAATGCCATACCTCGTAAACGAAGTCGGTTTCCCAACCACCGTCGCCACCGTTGTTCCAAGTCCACTTCGTGTAGGGCCATGCCATATCGGCAGGTACCAGCCAGTGGTCGAAGCCAGCGGCGTGGATGTAGTAGGTTGCATCGACAGGATTCTCGGCAGTTGCCTTATCCATGAGAGCGTCGCGCTCTTCCTTGCTTACGAGTACCCACTGGTTGTTGGGGTTGCTTGCATCATTGAGGTCAGTATCAACCTGCCACCAGTTGTTGCGAGCAGGACCATTGTAGCCGAGGAAGTTGCCGTCGCTGTTTTCGTTGCGTGAGATTGTGTAGACACCTTCGGAAACCTCCTTGAGGAACCATGTGTCGCCGTCACCGCCGCAATCAACGAAGCCGTTGAAGTTCAGAGCGTCGGAACCTTTGCGGATGTTGGTGTGGATGCGGAAGCCGTTGCCATTAGCACGGAACGTTGCCAGCTGAGCAGCAAAGTTCACAGCTGCGTGTGTGCCATAGTCAACACCACCGGTCAGGTAGCGCTTTGCACCTACATTATATATATAGTACTGTCCGCCATCGACGGGAGCAGAACCTTCGAAGATGTTCTCCTGTTTGTCGACGAACTTGAGGCGATATCCGGCAGCGATGGCATTGCGTCCGGCACCCATGCCGCCACGATAGTTGCTCTTTGCCTTTGCAGCATCAATCCAATCAGCGTCGATGCCATCCTCCTCAGCCTTTGCGATGGCGAGGTCAAGACTGCGTACGTCGTTGTTGAAGTCGTTGACCATGTTGCCAGCGGTGTAGAGACCACCGTCAGCATAGCGGCCGCCCCAGTTCTGGTGAACGTGGAATGCAAATACGTTGACTGTGCCGTCGGTCTTGATGAGAGCCTTCTGGGTGTCGGTGAGACGAACAACTTCGTCTTCCTTCCAACCATCGGTCTCGCTCCAAATCAGTTCGCCGTTGATGTAGTACTCACAGGGAGCATCGTCATGAGCTGCTGGCATGTAGAGAGTTGAAGGAATCTCGCCGTCGACGGTGAAGTAGCGTACAGCATAGACGTCGGCAGGACGTCCGTCACCGAAGTTGGGAAGGTCTTGACCAAAGTTCCAGCCTTCAATAGAGTAGCCAGGAGCATACCATGCCTTGTCGTTGTTCTCTGCAGGAACGCCGATGATGACGTTGTAGTTAGGATTGCCAGTGTTCCAGTCGCCAAAGTCGAAGTCGCCCTGAGCAACGTATGTGTAGGCCTGATAAGAGCCGCCCCACTTCATAGAGGGCAGGATGCACTCGGCATCGCCATTGGCTGTTTCAAGATTGTCGATGTTTGCATAGTCACCGCTAACGAAGGTATAAACCTTCTTGCCTGTGAAGTTGGGATAAGCGTCTGTGCCAAGCGTCTGGCCGAAGGCTGCACCCAGCTTGTATGCGAGTTCGCCGCTCTGTACCATAGCGTTGTCGGCAGCGAGGTTGTATGTGTTGACGAGGTTGCCGCCGCCACGAATGAAGCCGTCGCCATCGCCGTTAACAACTGTACCGATGTTGTAGGTGTTTTCGATAGTGGTCTTGTCGCCACCAGTCCAACCTGTGACGGCACCTGACTCACGACCAGAGGTTACGTTACCTACATTGTAGCAGTTGAGAATGTAGAAGTGAGCTGCACCGCTCATGTTCACACCAATGATGCCTGCGCCATTAGCCTCGGCAGCAGTGATTGTGGCTTCGTTACCGCAGTTGATGATGCTGAGTTTCTTGCCGTCTGTACCGCCATTGGAACCACCAACGATACCGCCTACATAGTTCTTTCCGGAAACAGAACCCTTAACAACTACGTTCTTAATGGTAGCGCCATCTGTAGCAACACCGAAGAGACCCTGGTAGTTTGTTTCAGAATTTTTCAATTCAAGGGTTACAGTGTGACCTTGACCATCGAAGGTTCCGACATACTTGTTTTCGGGAGTACCGGCAGGAACGTACTTGGCTGCACTCAGATTAGCATCAGGTTACAGTGTGACCTTGACCATCGAAGGTTCCGACATACTTGTTTTCGGGAGTACCGGCAGGAACGTACTTGGCTGCACTCAGATTAGCATCAGTTGTGAGGGTTGCATTGGCATCAGGATGTCCGGCATTTACATATGCAGCCCACCAGAGCAGGTTACCTGCATTGCCCAGTTGGAATACGCCGTCAACAGCTTCTGCCTCCTGGCCTACAGCATGACAGCCCGTGCAAACACCATCTTCACCAAAAACGTGGGGATCAACTACGGATTCGTCAGTGTTGCTCAAGACGATATCGCCACCCTTTGAAGTAACACCGTCGCAATAGAATGTGCCGTTGGCATAGAGCTTNNCGAGCGTCTGGAACCAGTCCTCGCCACCAGATGCATAGTTGTTCAACTTGTATGTCATCTGACCGTTGGCCAGAGTTTCGTCTTCGGCATTGGTCTTGAAAGAGTTAACAATGGAGGGGTTGTTACGACCGAAGTCAGCACCACCTGCCCAGTTGATGTCAGCAACGACAAGACAGTTCTTGATGGTTGTCTCCGAACCATTATTAGACCATGAGAGGATGCCACCATTGCCATCACGATTAGGAGCGGAAATCTTACCAAAGAAAGCACAGTTCTCAATAGTGGAAGCACCATAGGTTACTGCGCTGATGCCTGCGATAGTGCCATCGCCACTCTGATTGTCAACAATCTCTGCTGCGCTGATACAATTGTGTATCTTTGAGCCGCCTTTCAGCAGGCCGCAGATGCCGCCAATCTGGTTCTTGTTGGTGGCGGTAATCTTACCGGCAACCTTGAGGTTGTGAACCGTACTGTTTTCTTCAATAGTGCCGAAGAAACCGAAGCGAGTGCTGTAAGACTCAAAGTCAACAGTTACGGTGTGGTTCTGACCATCGAACTCTCCGCGGAAGGGAGCGTACTTCTCCGTGATACCGATGGCATCCAAGCTACCATTCTTGTAGGCGGTGTAGTCAATGTCGGCAGTAAGTCTAACCTTGTAGTTCTCTTTGTTTAAGTTGTTGCGACACATAAAAGCCAGTGTGTTCAGTTCCTCCGGTGTGCCGATGTTGAAATAGCCTTCCCCATCAGCTACCAAAAGCGTAGGAGTGGCAGCCTGCCAAGACAATGTGCCATTGTTCTTGTCAACCGTAATAGTGTACCACTTCCACTCTTCGTCTGAAGGATTCCACTTCCAGTCATTTGCCGATTGGTAGGTGTCAGAGCCACCGGCTTGTGAAATGGCAAAATTCTCCGATGAGGGGCAGTAGCGAACATCCCAGGAGCTAGTTCCTTCCTGGATTTTAAAGCCTTCGCCTCCATGCTTCAGAAAGCCCGTCCATACATAGACACCAGGGCTGGTTTCTCTCATTCTTGTTGATTGGCGCTGGTTTACATCGCCTTCCCAACCGATAGGTGTAGCATCACCAACGAGGTACAACGCATCATCTGCATTGATGCTGATAGTAGCCATCATCGCAAAAACAAATGCTAATACTTTTTTCATTGTTTTTTTAATTAGTTAACAAATAAGGTTTATAAATGGTTTTGTGTTGTTTTGTCTGTGTTACGCATTGTTCAAACGCAAAGATATACATTATTTATTAAATAAATAACAAAATGCAAAGAAATTTTTAGTTATTCGTATGAAATAGCATCATGCTTCGTTGATTTACCCTCTGTTTAGCATAAGAAATGGCTCCTTTTACACAAAATCCGGCTAACACAACACCCAATGTTTGTCTGCTGCATACAAAAGTTCTCGGACCGAACCATAAAATTATTTTCAAGGCTTGAAAATATATAATCAAGCCTTGAAAATATATAACCAAAGCCTGAAAATATATTTTCAAGCCTTGAAAATAATTTTCATGCACGCTCTTCTGAACTTCCAGGAGCGACGAAAAGAATTATGCTTAAGGGAGAGGTGGGTTTGTGACTGCAGTTCACTCCATGACGTCCTTCGTGGCACCGGTGGCTTGGAAGAAGGTGACCTGTGTGTTGGTCTTCTTGTCGAAGAGGGCGTTGGAGAGTACTTCCACGATGCCGAGCTGTGCTATGGGTGTCTCCATGTTGACGAACTCCTGTCCGCCATACTTGATGTTTATCTTGGCTCGGACGGGGATGTTGTAGTAGATGCCGCGCTCCATCTTTGCGCGTCGCTTGGCGGTCTCTTCGGAGGGTACGGAGGTGGGGATGGTCTCCATGGCTTTGAGCGAGGCGATGACAGGTTCTCCGGCGAGGTTGTCGGCATCCAGTACGCCGAGTTTCTGCGAGAAGCGGAAGAGTATGTCGCGGTCGCTTTCCTGCTGTGGGTCGTAGAAGAGTGAGAAGACCTCTGTGTCGGTCTGTGTAGTACCGGCGAAGAGGGACTCCAGCACGGCGGCCTGATGGTCAAGCTGGTCGAGCATGAGCTTGAGCTGTGCGCCGTCCTTTGGCGTGTTGTCAGCTTCGCCTCGGATGAGTGCGTTCTTGCTGTCGCGTATGTCGTAAATCTCTTGTGCACAGAGCTCAGCCATCTTAGCTGTGCTTCCGGCGGCAAGCATCTCCTGGGTCATGTAGGAGCGTGGGTTCTCGGGTGCTTTCCCTTTCTCGGGCTTTGGCAGGTCCGGGAGGAAACTTTCGTCTGCATCGCAGTTGATGCTCAGCAGGATACCGTCGCGGCTAAGTCCGACGAGTGGTGCCACGGTCTTGCTCTTTATCTTGATGCTATAGGCTTTTGCGGGGTCTGGTTTGCCGTAGGGTTCCAGTGTGATGCTCTTGAGGTTCCACTGTACGCTTTCTTCCGTTGGGACATTCTTGAGGCGCATGTATCGGTCAGCGTATTTGTAGAGGTCGCCGGGTCGGGTGGTAGTCTTCTCGCAGATGATGGTGACGCGGAAGGCTGTGCGTGGCAGGTAGTAGGTGACGCCCTCGAGCGTGCTGCCGGGCACGAAGGGTTCCACCTCGGTCTGCGCCATTAAAAGGTGAAAGGGTGAAAAGATGAAAAGGTTAAAAATGAGTGTCAGTAGTATGCGCTTCATTGTCATCTGTTTTTCGTGATAAAGTTGTTTCGTGGTATTGTCGTTTGGTCGTTTAGTCGTTATGACGTGATAACGTTATTTCGTTATATCGCTGTTCGTTATGACGTTATAACGTTATTTCGTGATAACGCCTTAATCCTTAATCCTTAATTTTTAATTTTTAATCTTTAATTTTTAATTTTAATCCTCATTTGTGTCTGTTTGCCCTTTGGCGGCGGATGTCGGCTTTCTTTTTAGCTGCTCCGCTGCCGTGAGCGCCGGTGATGTACTGCTTCTTCTTGGCTTTGGTCTTGACCTTTTGTGATTGACCATTGGCCATTGACCGTTGACCATTGCCTTTGAATGTTATGCCATTCTCTATAACGGCATCTATGTCGTCGCCTCCGTATTTCATATCATTGAACATTAATCATTGACCATTGATCATTGACCATTGACCATTAATCATTGACCATTGACCATTAATCATTGACCATTAATCATTGACCATTAATCATTGACCATTGACCATTAAGTTAGTGTGCAGGAGTTACTTTGATTTTTCACTTTTCACTTTTCACTTTTCACTTTTCTCTCCTTTTCACTTTTTAATGGTGGAAAAGTCTTACTCCGGTGAATGCCATGGCGATGCCGTACTTGTCGCAGGTCATGATGACGTGGTCGTCGCGGACGCTGCCGCCTGCCTGTGCGATGTACTCTACGCCGCTCTTGTGGGCGCGCTCCACGTTGTCGCCGAAGGGGAAGAAGGCATCGCTGCCGAGGCTGACGCCTGTGTTCTTGGCTATCCAGGCTTGCTTCTCCTCGCGGCTGAGGGGCTCTGGCTTCTCGGTGAAGAACTTCTGCCATTCGCCTTCTGCAAGGACGTCCATGTAGTCGTCGCTGATATAGACGTCGATGGTGTTGTCGCGGTCGGCACGACGGATGCCGGGCAAGAAGGGGAGAGCCATCACCTTCGGCATCTGACGTAGCCACCAGATGTCGGCCTTGCTGCCGGCAAGACGTGTGCAGTGGATGCGGCTCTGCTGACCGGCTCCGATGCCGATGGCTTGACCGTCCTTGACGTAGCAGACGCTGTTGCTCTGCGTGTATTTGAGGGTGATGAGGGCGATGATGAGGTCTCGGCGTGCAGCCTCGGGGAAGTTCTTGCAGGCAGTGGGTATGTTCTCGAAGAGGGCCGGGTCGTCGAGCTTCACCTCGTTGCGGCCTTGCTCGAAGGTGACGCCGAACACTTGCTTGCGCTCGATGGGAGCAGGCACGTAGCTGGGGTCTATCTTGATGATGTTGTAGGTTCCCTTGCGCTTCTCTCTTAATATCTGAAGGGCTTCCTCTGTGTAGTCTGGTGCGATGATGCCGTCGCTCACTTCGCGCTTGATGATGAGGGCTGTTGCCTCGTCGCAGGTGTCGCTCAGGGCAATGAAGTCGCCGTAGCTGCTCATGCGGTCAGCTCCTCGGGCACGGGCATAGGCGCAGGCAATGGGGCTGAGAGGCACCTTGATGTCGTCCACGAAGTATATCTTTGCGAGTGTCTCGCTCAGAGGCAGGCCGACAGCAGCTCCCGCTGGAGAGACATGCTTGAAGCTGGCGGCAGCAGGCAGACCGGTAGCTGCCTTGAGCTCCTTGACGAGCTGCCAACTGTTCAGGGCATCGAGGAAGTTGATGTAGCCCGGACGTCCGCCGAGCACTTCGATAGGTAACTCTCCCTCTTCCATGAAGATGCGCGAGGGTTTCTGGTTGGGGTTGCACCCGTACTTGAGCTGAAGTTCTTTCATAACATTATCCTTAAACAGAGGTTATACACATCACGAACTGCCAGTCATGGTTGTTGCCTATAGCGTCATTCGTGACCTCAGACATGTGTTGCTGTGTTCGTATCATTGCTTTCGAGTGCAAAGGTACGACAAAAAGTTGAAAGATGAAAGTCGAAGGATGAAAAATTATGGAATGGGAGTTAAAGAAGTTAAAGAAGTTAGAGAAGTTAAAGGACGATAGTTCTGGCATCCCCAAAACAGCATCCCAAAGTATTGTCCTTTAACTTCCTGAGCGAGCGAAACGAGCTAACTTCCCCGTTACTTCTTCTACTTCCTATAAGTAGAGCTTTTGCGAAACTTCAGTTGTTGAGTATAGGCTTCAGAAGCGGAAATAGAGGAAAGGCTGGATGTCGCTGCTGTGCAGTTCGATGGCCATCTGGACAACAAAGAGGAAGGAAAGCAGCTTCATCAGCCACGGCCAATGGATGAACTTGGCTTGGGCATGACGATAAAGCCTTTCTCCTGCAAACAGTGACAACAAGCTGGCTGCGAGCAGGATGCACCAGGTGGTGCGAGCCATGAGGAAAGGCTCGGCATAGCTGAGGTCCATGCGGGTGAAGATGGCGGAGAACAGTTGGCGTACCGTATCGATGTCAGGCGAGCGGAAGAAAGCCCAGCAGAGGACGACAAAGCAAAGGGTGAGGATGCGCGAGATGGAGATGGTCAGCCAGTTGTCGCGAATGTCGCGCAGGAAAGGCAGGCAGGCCTTGTGTATGGCGATGCCGATGCCGTGCAATGTTCCCCAAATGAGGAACATCAGGGTGCTGCCGTGCCAGATGCCGGCTGCTGTCATGGTGACAAGCAGGCTGAGGCAAGTGCGAAGCAGGCCGTGACGGTTGCCGCCAAGAGGGATGTAGAGGTAGTCGCGGAACCATGTAGAGAGCGAGATGTGCCAGCGATGCCAGAACTCCGTAAGGTTGCGGCTGCGATAAGGGAAGGCAAAGTTCTCGCACAGACGTATGCCCATCATGGCTGCAATGCCGATGCTGATGTCGCTGTAGCCGCTGAAGTCCAGGTATATCTGCATGGAGAAGCCTAAGAGACCCATCAGACATTCGAACCCCGAATAAGCATCAGGCGCTGTGAATATCCAATCATTGTACTGAGCTATGTAGTCGGCAACGATGGCCTTCTTGATTATGCCGAGGATAATGAGCCATAGCCCCATGTACAGCAGACGCTCGCTGACGATGTTCTCGCGCCTGACCTGTGGAAAGAATGTCTTGGCACGGGTGATGGGACCTGCCAGCAGGAGAGGGAAGAAGGAGAGGTAGAGAAGGTACTCGAGGAAGGATACCTTGAGGCAAAAGTCGCGGCGATAGACATCGACCGTGTAGCTGATGGCCTGGAAGGTGTAGAAGGAGATGCCGATGGGCAGGGCAATGCTTGGCAACGAGAAGTTCGTGGCGAGCATCTGCTCCAGCAATTGGGAGAAGGGATGGGCGTACTTGAAGAAAAGGAGCGGCAACAGGTCGAGCAGTACGATGAAGAAGAGCATCCATTTGCGTGCCCCGCCCTTCATCCCGGACATCCATTCCGTTAGCATCCACGAGATGATGGCTGTGGCAGGTAGCAACAGCATCAGCCATCCGTTGCTCAGATAGAAGAAGCCCAGGCTGGCGACGATGACGTAGAGCATGAGCAACTCCCGCTTCGTCTTCCGCAGCAATGCGAAGAAGAAGAGGAAGGCAATGAAGGCTGCCCAGAACTGTATCGTCGTGAAAACCATGAGGCTATCTCTTTCGTTCTTTCTTTCGTTATCTCGTTATAACGTTATGACGTTATTTCGTTATAATGTTCAATTATCAATTTTCAACTTTCAATTTCTCATCGGTTGCAGGGCATAGGTCTTGTAGGTGTGCTTCCTGCCGTCTGTCGGCTTGTCCATGCGGATGGGGTGTGCCGTGGCAGGACTTGCCATCCAGACTGCCACGCTGTCCATCCAACAGCTTGCTGCATAGAAAGTGGGGTGCATACGGTCTCGGCCTCGCTGAAGCGTCAAGCCTCGGCTGTCGAAGTAGCGGCTTTCACCAACAACTCGCTTCGTCAGTTCGTTGATGCCTGTGTCCTCCTTCCACGCAGGTACGCCAATCCAGATGAATGGAATGTCGCCCAGTTCCTTCAGTATCTGGCGTATGTATGCCTCCCGCCCTGCTGCATCCTTGACGAACTGCTCGTTGGCACCAATGCTGATCATCGCAAAGGTAGGCTGTACATTATTTATAAAGTAACGGAGCGTGTCGGTCTGCGCCCATATCTCTGTCGTGGAGCTGTACCAGACGACGTTTGTCATCTTGTGCCCGTTGGCAAAGGCATAGCAGTTCATGCGTCGCAGAAGTCCCTCCACCATCGAGTCGCCAAAGAAAAGGATGCGGTGGGAAGAAGTGTCGGGGAGGAAGGGACTGGCTTCTTTAGCTTGGGCGGCAGCGATAGTCTTACTAGTCTTACTAGTTTTACTAGACATACTAGTCGTGCTAGTCTCTTTCTCCTTTTCTGTAGGGCCTTGTCTGTTCGGGCTCTCTTCCTTTACGAGGGCATTGAGGTGGGGCTTTGCTTTGCTCAGCTTCCATCCTGGAGGCGGTATCTGGACGGGACTATAGGCATACCAGATGACGAATGCCAATGGTAGCAGCAATATCCCTATGACTTTCAGATAAGCCTTCATTCTCCTTAATCTCTAACGCTTACAACGTGATGTTCATCCGTACAAACTTCTGCTCCTGATTGAGCAAGGCAGTGACGTGGTAGAGGTGGGACGTTGGCTGGCTCGTGTCGCTCCGGCTGATGGTCTCCTGCACGTTGACCTCTACCGCGAAGCCTGTGTTGCCGTCGGGGAGCGTCTCCTTGTGGACGTGCATCTGCTGCTCGAAGGTGTAGTGAAGCCCAATGACATCCTTTGCCATCTTGTCGCGTGCATACTGGACAATGGCTTCAACGTCGGCATTCTTCTTGCCGCAGAACTCAACCATACTGTCGGGAATGGCTGCTCGTGCAGCTTCCATGTCTTGATTGGCAATGGCTTTGGAGAAGAATGTTTCGAGTGAACCGCGTATCATGGCTCGTTCCTCTGGTGTGACTTTAGCAAGCATGAGGGCATTCTTGTGTTCTGCTGCTTCTGTTACGTAGCGGCCAGACGGATGCTTTGCCAAATAGTTTGTGAAAGCATCTTCGTCGCCTATGGCTTGAGCGTCCTGCCAGTCGATGGAGTCGAGCATATCTTCACAGAGGCGTTGGCGAAGTGAGCCTGGATGCTTTTGCAGGAAAAGAGTGACGCTGGTGCGGTTGATGTTTCGTTGCAGCATTTGCCAGTCCTTCGCTTCAGCCTGAAGGACGAGCATTCGTTCCCTTATCTCGTCGCAATGTTGACTTTCAGGATAATCGATGAGGAACTGCTGGTAGAACTCCGGGTTGGTGACGTCTGCAAGCCGCTCGTAGTCGGTTTGCTCCTTTTGCTGCATCCGTTGCTGGTTATAATAGTAACAGCCAGCACCACAAAGGATAATGGCTACCAGCAAACTTCCCCAAAGGATGGCTTTCTTCTTTCTGCTCTTCTTCCTTCGAGGTGGAAGGCTGTTAGCTTCCTTCTTCTGCTCCTTCTCTGGCGATGGGTTGGGGGAGGAGGCTGTCACTGGCTCTAAGGGACGCTCACACTCTGGGCATGTTTCTTGCGTCATAAGACAATAGCTGCCACAACTGGGACAGGTGCGAAGCTGTCCTGATATCTTCGTGCTGCAATGCGGACAGGTGCCTGCCATCGTGGATACTTGGCCACGGCATACTGGACATTTGATGATGCTCACCTTTGTAATTTACAATTTGACGATTTACAACTTTATTCTTCTCTAATCACTTTATTCTTCTCTAATCACTTTATTCTTCTCTAATCCTTAATCCCTAATCCTTAATCTCTAATCCTTAATCCTTAAACTCTGTTTAATGGTACAAAGGGGCACAGGCTTTTGCAGCCGTGCCCCTTTGGGAGTGAGTAGGTATGTTAACCAATGATTATTCTTCTGTCTGTGCAGGAGCCTCTTCGCTGGCAGGTGCTTCTTCCACTGGAGCCTCAGCCACTGCGGGAGCTTCGGCCTTAGCGGGAGCTTCCTGAACGGCAGGAGCGTTCTCAGCCACAACGGTGAAGGGAACCTGTGCTGCAACCTCCTTGTGGAGCTTGACTGTTGCAACATACTCGCCGGCAGCCTTTACGTCCTTTACGACGATGGTCTTGCGGTCGATGTTGAAGCCGAGCTTCTGGAGCTCGTCGGCAATCTGCAGGCTGTTTACGCTACCGTAGATGACACCAGTCTGGCTTACCTTAGCACTGATGGTCAGTTTTACAGCGTTCAGCTTCTCAGCAAGAGCTTCGGCTTCTGCCTTGATCTTGGCGAGCTTGATAGCCTTCTGCTTGAGTTCCTCAGCGAGAACCTTCTTGGCACTTTCGCTGGCAATAACGCCCTTTCCCTGAGGAATCAGGTAGTTGCGGCCATAGCCAGACTTAACGTTTACTATATCGTTCTTGTAACCGAGTCCGATTACGTCTTCTTTCAGTATAATTTCCATAATCTTCCTCCTTGCTTTACTTCATCAAATCAGTTACGAAAGGCAGCAGAGCCAAGTGGCGGGCACGCTTAACGGCCTGAGCGACGCGGCGCTGGTACTTGAGGGAAGTGCCTCTTCTTGAAACGGCAGTACTTCTTCTTCTTGACGTCGATAGCGGGAGCGGTCAAGTAGCGGATTTCTGATTGCTGTGCCATGTCTTATGCCTCCTGCTCTTTAGCTTGTTTGTTACTCCTTCTCTTGGCTGCATACTCTGCTGCGTACTTCTCCATCTTAACGGTGAGGAAGCGGAGCACTTTCTCGTCACGACGGTATGCAATCTCGAGAGTCTTGATTGTCTCGGGTGCTGCATTGAACTCAATGAGCACATAGAATCCTGTTGTCTTCTTGTCGATGGGGTAGGCAAACTTCTTCAGTTTTCTACCGTTTCCTTCATCTGTTCATCAGACAAAACGGGAGTCAAAATGAAAACGGTTTCGTATTGGTTCATAATACGTTAAATAAGTTAATAAATAATGTTTTGCATAAAAGCGCGGCAAAGGTACGACTTTTTTCCGTAACAGCCAAGCTTTTGCGCCTTTATTTTCTTTTTCGTGTGGAATATGACTGGAGGGAGTCAATAGGGCAGTCCATGATGCTGGTGGTACGCTTACAGGTAATCAAGTCGTATCATCTTATTAGTTGGCGCTTTATGATGACTTTGCCTTCGGGACTGATGGTGCGGATGATGTTGATGCCGCGTCTGGGGTGGTTGAGCCTCATGCCGTCGATGCTGTATGTCATGGGGCCGTTCTCTGTTGACCGTTGGATGTTGTCCTCTGCTATGTCTGTGATGGCATCGAGGAATGCCTCTTCGTCGAAGTTCTCGTCAATGCCGTAGAGCCATTCACAGTAGGAAGTGAGGGTATTGGTGGTTGCAATGGTCGGCCTCGTCATCAGGTAGGTGCGTTTCCCGCCGTCGGGATAGCGTCCTACGCTTTCATCGCCGCCATGCGACGTGTATGTGAGGCAGTCGCTCCAGGAGTGGTCGGCGGCCGTGAGCGTGACGCTCTGTTCGTTGCTGTTGGCGAGCTTGAAGCCTGTGTGCAGTTGGCGCAGGGGGTCGAGGTTGTCTGCCCAGACAATGTAGTAGCCGTGAGCGGGAATCATGCATTTACCATTTGACCATTTACCATTTACTATTTGATACTTCTCCGGCTCGGCAGGGTCGTCGGTAAGGAACATGCCGGTGAGGTCGATGTCGTGGTCTGTGGTGTTGTAGAGTTCTATCCAGTCGTTGCGCTTGCCATATTCGTTGGCAGCGACGGCGTTGCTTGCGCTGACCTCGTTGACCACGATGGGTGGAGCACCGGCTGCCACAAGACAATCGGGATGCAGGGGTGTGAAGATGGCCTGTATCTGCGTGTCGGCATCCTTGTCGAGACGGAGCGTGTGGTCGTGGCTGACAATTGCTGTGCCAGAGCTGATGTTGTAGCTCATCTCTGCATCCCAGTATATGTCGGTCGAGCCTGGCACGTTGTTGTGTACCTCGACGGCAATGACGTTATTGCCTTTACGCAAGAGGCTTGCAGGAAGCTCTAAGGTGCCGGAGTCTGGATTGTCGGGAGCATAGGTCGTGGCGTAAGTCCCGTAGGTTATCTCTCCATCGGGCAACAGGTAGCGACTTGCTTCCGTACCGTTGATATAGACCACAAAGCCATCGTCGGCGGTGAAGCTGAGCGATAGGGAGGCTATGTTCGATGGGTCATTGTCGATGGTAAAGGTCTTGCGGAAGTAATAGGTAGGATACTTGTTGCTGTTATCGCCGCCGTAGCTGATGGTTGTGGCAATGGTGTTCTTGCCGTAGCCGAGTGGGGTAGGACCTTGTGCCCAACTGCTGGCAGAGCCTGTCTTCCAGTTGGTGCCGTCGAGGGAGCCTTTGTCCCAGTAGCTCCAGCTATCTCCCTTGTTGAAGACTTTGACATTTGCTTCGCCGCTCTTGCTCCAGCCTACGAAGTTGTAGCCGGCAGGAGCAGATGCCTCGAGCGTGATGGGAGCAAAGAGTGTTCCGTCGAAGGCTGCTCCGGGGACAGGCTGTCCGTTCAGCAGGAAGGCGGCACCAGGTACGTTGGCGCTGAGCTTTACTGCCATCCCGTTGCCAAGTCCGTAGGCAGCTTTCAGCGCGTTCATGCGGGAGTTACGTGACGTGCGTCCCGTCATGGCGGTCTTTTGCTCATTGTATGAAGTCCAGGGCTCTTTCCCTTCCCACGATAGGGCAGGCTCCACGAGGCGGCAGATGCTGTCGGCAATGTTGAGGCATCGTTTGGTGGTAAAGACGCTGCCTTGGAGGATGCAATAGGCATCGATGAATCGGCGGCGGAAGTCCGCGCTGCCTCGCTTCATGTTCCTATAGATGGTAAGCAACTCGTTGCTCCCGTTCTTTTCGAGAAGTTGCACACCGTTGCTGTTGCTCCAGCCCCAATCCTGGTCGTGAAGGGTGAGGTGGAACTTGCCGTCGGGCAGCGAGCGGTAGCCCTTGACGTTATTGTTGTTGCAAATCCAGTCGCTGCATCCGATGTAGCTGATGGCTGCGAAGAAGTTTGTCACCTCGTCAATGTCGATGAGTTGCTTCAGCTCTTCGTAGGTGCTTGCAGAGGAACAGCCTTGAGCGAGGTATTTCCATCGGTTGAAAGCATCCTTCGTGCCAGCCATCTGGAAGTAGCCGTTGGAGTACTCGAAGGCATCCATGTAGTCGTCGTCGTAGCCGTAGTAAGCGTAGCCGTGATAGCGGTTGTTGGGTTCGCGCAGGTTGAGCTGTGCGAGGTAGCGCCCGTTGAAGAAGACGTGGACAGGCTGGTAGTCCTGACAGTCGCAATAGAAGCCGCTGGAGAGGAGGACTTGTTGCGTGATAGCGTCGCGGACGCGGCCATGTTCCTTCGAGTTGTTGTCGTTGCCGCCGTTGCGAACCATGATCTGCCTGTACTTGTTGTAGGGCTTGTAGGGGAAGAAGGGATAGTAGTCGATGGCCTTCTTTCCTTCGTATCGGTTGGTTCCCTTAATCTTGAAGGATGAGGGCGCATAGTGTCGGCTCCAGCCTCCAGAGATGACGAACTCGGTCTCCTGGTTGACGGCCATCTCTCCTTCGGGGGTAATGTATTCGAAGTTGACAGGTCGTTCCCAGTCCATGTTGATGTTGGAGGCACCGTGGTTGCGTCCGCTGACGCCATTGACGCCATCGGTATAGACACCTATCTTGCCGTCATAGAGATTGTTGGGATTAGTGACGACAGAGACGACGGGCAGATAATAGTCGTGGTTGCGAAGGATGTAGCTGCGGGTGACGACAGGGCTGGGCAGCATACCTTGCTGCAGGAGGACGAAGCGATAGACAGCGGTCTCGCTGATGTTGAAGATGCCGTCCTTGCTTGTGGCTCCGTTTGTTGCAGATGGTGTCGTGCCGTTGGTCGTGTATCGCAAGGTGGTTCCTTCGGGGATGCTGACCTGTACGGTGAAGGGGTCGGTAAAGAGATGCGAGTCTGTGTCAACCTCAGGGGCTTCCAGTCGGAATTCGGCGAAGTCGCTGCCGTTGTTCGATGCTTCAGGGGTTGGCTCTCCTGTCCAACTCCATTCGCTGCCACCG
Source organism: uncultured Prevotellaceae bacterium (assembly GCA_900313705.1). Classification (GTDB taxonomy): domain Bacteria; phylum Bacteroidota; class Bacteroidia; order Bacteroidales; family Bacteroidaceae; genus Physcousia. The sequence continues at coordinate 8,525 of OMSJ01000065.1, read as the reverse complement.
TCCTGCTTGCGGGCCCAAGAGCATCGGGTGATGAGTTCTGGGTAGTTGGCAGAGGCCATCAACTTACCAGTAGCGTCGAAGAGGTAAAGAGTGCCGCCATCGTTCTGCAGCTTGAAGCGCACTTGCTTGTAGGCTGTGTCTCCAAAGGTGCCGTCGGCAGCGTTGTGGTCGAAGTAGATGACGTTGTAGCCTCCGGCTTTCACGTTGCCAATGCCTGCGGGCAGCTTGAACTTCGTTGGCTCGTTGATGTTGTCCGATACATAGAGCCCGTCCAGTTGTATGTCCTCTGCTGTGGGGTTGTAGAGTTCAGCCCATGCACCATAATTGAAGGAATAGTCGATGAACTGGTCGATGTTGCCAACCTGTATCTCGTTGAAGAGCAGTTTGCCTGTCCCAGGTTCATCGTTGCCCATAGGCAGGATGAGGTCTTGAGCCATAACCAACGACCATTGGCCGTTGAATACTACTGCACATTGAAGAAAGAGGAGGAGTGTGGCAGATGTGAACTTGTTCATGCTATCCCGACTGTATGCTTTCGGCTTAATGACAACGAATTCAGATGAATCAGTTGATGAGGACTTTCTTTCCGTTTACGATGTTGATGCCTTTCTGCATCTTCTGCAGTCGTTGTCCTGCGAGGTTGTAGATTATCTCTGAGTCTTCCGAGTCTTCTGTGACTCCAGAAATGCCTGTTGGGTTAGGCTCAACGATGATGGAGCATATCTTGTTGTCGTAGGTAGCGGACAGTATCTTCACCGAAGTCTTTCGTGTAACTCTTGTACCGGTGCAGTTAGCAGATGTGTAGAGTCTGACCTGGTAATAGTCATCGACGATTTCGATAGATGAGAGGTCGTTGGCTTTCAAGCCATAGACAGCGAGTTCGCCTTGGTGGAACTCACCTTCGGGCAGAGATACGCAATAGCCTTGATAGTTCTTTTCGCTGTAACAGCGCACGGCTACCTGTTCTTCGGGAACATTGATGGCGCCGAAGATGCGGTTCAGTCCTGAAGCCCATCCGTTGAGGTCCCATGTCTCGTCGTAGCCGTCGTTGTAGAGCCAAACGAATCCTCCGGTAGCTACACCTTGGTCCTTCCATGCCTGGAACTGTGCCAGGTTGCGCTCTACGCTCCAGTCGTTGGAGTAGTCGAGCAGGCCGGGGTGACGTTCGCTGACGCCGGTGAAGTTCCACGAACCCACGTTGTTCAAGTTGCCGGCGCCGCCGTCGTAGCATTGTATCATGGCGCGGTCCACGGCATTTGGCCTGGAGGCACGTATCTTGCTCACGAGCGATGTCCAGTAGCTCATGTAGGTGTATGGGGCGATGGTCGTCTTGTAGCCCAGGTCGTACAGCATGATGTGGAACTTGGCAGCCGACTCTGCATCGTAGTCTTGCTCTGTGTCGTTGTTGACAGCATCTATCTCAGGTACCGCATCCTTTAGGGCCTTGAAGTTGCGGTAGAGAATCGAGGTCTTGCTCGTTCCCTTTGAGTTCACGAGGTTCCTAATGTTCCCGTATGAGCCGTTGCCCCATCCGCCGATGCAGATTTCGATGCGCGAGATGCTGGTTGGAGGGGTCTTGAGGTTCTTGACGTCCTGCTGGTAGTAGGGCTGCGTTTGCTGGAAGACGTACTCGCCGTCTTTGCAGATGGTCTCTCCGTCGGTCGTGAGTGTGCCGTCGGCCTCGACATTGACGTTGAAGAGAATGAGATAGGTGAAGCCGGAGTTGCGAAGCTTGGTGATTGTGTTCGGTCGTCCGCGACGGATATGCCCGCCGGCGTAGATGCCGGACACTTCTCTTTGAGCAAACGCATCCATAAATGCCAATACCATAGCTGTGGCAAGAAGTACAATCTTTTTCATGTTACCTTAATATATATAATAATGTATATGCAAATTTGACTGCAAATTTACGTTTATTTCCTCTTGTAACAAAAGAAAGACCATGTTTTTTAGCGGATTGTTTTGCGTTTTACGAAATAAAACGTAATTTTGCGGCATTAAATATCATCAAGGTTAAGTTTCGTGTGTCGAAGCATGGAGATAATCAAGTACGAAGGCTCTGCGAGCAGGAAGTAAAGGTTATGGAGTTTGAAAGTACATGAACATGCAATTGCATATACATGAACATGCAATTGCAAGTACATGAACAATCAAACAACTACCTTGGGGATGTTCGCTCTTCAGACTGCCTATCCTGGCCAACTCGATAGCCTAAAGGCATCTCACCAGCGAAATATGTCTGCCGAGGACGGGAAGCCTGCAGACCAGGCAGCCAAGGCACGACTGAACGACAAGACCGTCTGAACTTACGAAACCTCAATCATGGATTGTAAAGATAAACAGGCAAATGTGCTAAACCTAAATTCAATCAATATGAAAAGCAAACGTTTTCTTCTCAATTCCCTTTTACCTGTTCTTGGGTCATTATTCTTTTTCTCCTGCACGCCTCGCGACTACGAAAGCGTGGACGGCGACCCTATGCAGACGCGTATCTACACCCTCGACAACGGACTGAAGGTCTATCTCTCCGTCAATAAGGTTGAGCCGAAGATACAAACCTTCATCGCTGTTCGCACAGGTTCGAAGAACGACCCGGCAGAGACGACTGGCCTGGCGCATTACCTGGAGCACCTCATGTTCAAGGGCACAACGCAGTTTGGCACCACCGACCCCGAGGCTGAGGCTCCCTTACTGGACGACATCGAGCGTCGATATGAGGAATATCGCGTAACGACCGACGAAGCTACGCGCAAGCAGATGTACCATGAGATAGACAGCGTCTCGCAGCTCGCAGCCAAGTACTTCATCCCCAACGAGTACGACAAGCTGATGGCTGCTATCGGCAGCGAGGGCTCGAATGCCTTCACCTCCAACGATGTGACCTGCTACGTCGAGGAAATTCCTTCCAACGAAGTGGAGAACTGGGCCAAGATTCAGGCCGACCGCTTCCAGAACATGGTGATTCGTGGCTTCCACACCGAGCTGGAGGCCGTCTATGAGGAGTACAATATCGGTCTCTCCAACGACGGAAACAAGCAGTTCGAGGCTCTGCTGGCCAAGCTTTTCCCAACGCATCCCTACGGCACTCAGACAACCATCGGCACGCAGCAGCACCTGAAGAACCCCTCCATCACCAACATCAAGAACTACTTCGCCAAGTGGTATGTGCCCAATAATGTAGCTATCTGCATGGCAGGAGACTTCGATCCCGACAAGGTATTGGCAACGCTGAAGAAGTACTTCGGCGAATGGAAAGCCGGTGACGACGTCGCTCAGCCCACCTTCCCAGAGCTGGAGCCGCTGACGGCACCCACAGATACCACCGTCGTAGGCCTGGAAGCTGAGAGCATCTGGATGGGCTGGCGTAGCGAAAAAGCTTCTTCTCTGCAGAACGATACGCTGGAACTCATCGATGCAGTTCTCAGCAACGGCAAAGCTGGCCTCCTTGACCTTGACCTCAATCAGGAGATGAAGGTGATGGGAGCAGAGTCGGGTGCAGAGAGCTTGATGGACTATGGCTTCTTCCTGCTGGCAGGCATGCCTAAGGAAGGACAAACGCTCGACGAGGTGAAGGACCTCATGCTTGGCGAGATAGAGAAGCTGAAGAAGGGCGACTTCGACGAAGACCTGCTCGTCGCAGCCTTGAACAACAAGAAGCTCGACGAACTGCGTAGCCTCGACCACAACCAGACGCGTACCTACAAGATGGTGGAATCCTTCTTCACCGGCACTCCCTGGCAGCAGTTGGTAGGCAGGATGGACCGCCTGGCCAAGATAACCAAGCAGGAGGTCGTTGACTTCGCCAACCGCTTCTTTGGCCCGGGTTACGTCTGCGTCTATAAGCGTCAAGGCGTGGACACTACGCAGAAGAAGATCGACAAGCCTGCCATTACACCCATTCCTACAAACCGCGACCAGGTCAGCCAGTTCGTGCAGGACATCCAGCAGGCCGAGGTGGAACCCATCCAGCCGCAGTTCCTCGACTTCCAGAAGGACCTTTCCTTCTTCGACACGGAAAAGGGCTTGCCCGTTATCTACAAGCAGAATACCGAGAACGACCTCTTCGACCTTCAGTTCCGCTATGAGTTCGGACAGGAAGACGACAACCGCTACGACGTGGCTGCCAGCTACATCGACTACCTCGGCACCGACAAGCTCTCTGCCGCTCAGGTCAAGCAGCAGTTCTACAAGCTGGCTTGCAACTATGCCATCAGCGTGAACAGCGATGCTATCACCATCGGCCTCTCCGGTCTGAGCGAGAACATGCCCGAAGCCCTCGCTCTGCTCGAGGACCTGCTTCGCAACGCAAAGGTTGACCAAAATGCCTACGAGCAGATGGTCGGCCTCATCCTCAAGAACCGTCAGGACCAGAAGGCTGACCAGCGCACTTGCTTCTCCATGCTCAACCAGTACGGCATGTATGGTGAGCACAACGCCATGCGCGACAACATGACGGAGCAGCAGCTTCGCGAGGCTAATCCGCAGGAGTTGCTCGACCTCCTCAAGAACATCGCCCAGTACGAGCACAAGGTGCTCTACTACGGTCCACTCTCGCAGAAGGAACTCGACAAGTGCGTCACCGAGACGCATTCCACGGACGAAGCCCTCAAGCCTGTTCCCGAAGGTAAGCCCTATGAGCTGCAGATGGCTACAGAACCTGAAATCCTCATCGCTCCCTACGATGCCAAGAACATCTACATGCGCATGTACTACAACGAAGGAAGGCAGAGCAACCTCGATGAACGTGCTACGGTGAACATCTTCAACGAATACTTCGGAGGAGGCATGAACAGCATCGTCTTCCAGGAACTTCGTGAAGCTCGCGGACTGGCATACAGCGCTGCTGCCTACTACCTTACTGCTTCGAAGAAGGACGAACCGGAGAGCTTCTTCACTTACATCATAACGCAGAACGACAAGATGATGGACTGCATCGGTCAGTTCCGCGAAATCATCGACCAGTTCCCGCAGAGCGACGCAGCCTTCAAGATTGCGAAGGATGCTCTCACGAAGCAGATGGCCAGCCAGCGCACCACGAAGTTCAGCGTCATCATCGCTTATCTCAATGCGATGCGTCAGGGTTATGACTTCGATGTGAACAAGAAGGTCTTCGAGGACCTGCAAGGACTTACGCTCAAGGATGTTGCCAACTTCGAACAGGAGCGCATGGCTCAGAAGTCAGGACGCTACCTTATCCTTGGCAACGAGAAAGAGCTCGACATAAAGGCTCTCGAGGCGATTGGTCCCATCCGCCGCGTCTCGCTCGAAGAAATCTTTGGATATTAAGCTGGGAAGTATTGCAAGTAGTTAAGTAGTCAGTAGTTAAGTAGTTAAGCCAAAAGCTTTGGCAGTTTATGACAGACGTAAAGGTATTGGCTTAACTACTGTCCGATAGGACGAGCGAAGCGATAACTACTTAACTACTTGACTACAGAAGAAGTAAAAATAAGTCCCGCAGTTCTTGCCAATAAGTCCAGTAGTTGTCGGCCATAAGTCCAGTAGTTGTCGGCCATAAGTCCAGTAGTTGTTGGCAATAAGTACAGGTACTTCTACAAAGGAAGCGAGGCTCTGTTTCATTGCAGAGCCTCGCCTTCTTATTATCGTTTGCTGAGTCTTACTTGAACAATATCTTCTTGCCGTTGATGATATACAAGCCTCTGCCAGGCGTTGAAACACGCTGTCCGCTCAGGTTATAGATGGCATCTCGGGCGTTTGCGTTGGAAGCTTCTATCTCGCCGATAGCGTCTTCGTCGGTCCCGTACTCAACAATCAGCTTGACATTGTAGGCAGGCATGGCAGCAAGTGTCCATGTCCCGTCGCCATTGTCCGTGAGGTAGATTTCGTCGTCGGACGTGATGGGCGTATCGCCGCCGTCGTCTTCAAGCTCCACGACCAGCCTGACGTTGTAGGCAGGCATGGCATCGAGCGTCCACGTCCCGTCGCCATTGTCGGTGAGGAAGATTTCGTCCGTCGAAACGATGACGGAGTCCTCATACTCCACGACGAGCCTGACGTTGTAGGAAGGCATAGCTTCGAGTATCCAAGTCCCGTCGCCATTGTCGGTGAGGATGGTCTCTTGTCCCCACGACATGATGGAGGTTGCGAGCAACACCATCAGCCAAATGATTCTCTTATGCTTCATTTGTTGTCTTGTTTATGGGGATTCAAAACTATTGCTTCACCACCTTGATGCTCTTTATCTTCTTGCCTGCGGGGATGTTCTGAGGCTTGAAGATGACTCTTTCCCCTTCGGGAATCAGAATAGTGCCTGTCACGCCAGAGCTGATGGAGTCGGAAACGACGCGTCCGTTCACTTGCCAGCTGCCGGGGATGTCTGTGATGCTGTAGGTGACTACAGGGGGTTGGCTGCCTGCATAGTCGGTCCAGCCATAGCTTGGGTCAAGCCACTTGGGTGTCCAGCCCTTGGCCTTTGCTGCGGCAACCTGTTCGGTGGTCATGACATTTGCCTCGCCTGAATAGCCATAGAGCACGTTCAGCGTGCCGCTGCTTACGGTTGGCAGGCTTTGAACCAAAGTATCCATAGCCGCTCCCTTAATCCTGTTCTGGTCGCAACTTATGCTGGTTATGTTCTTGCAGGCACTGAAATCGAGCATAGAAAGCTGGTTCTTTGTACAACTGAGGTTAGTCAAGGCCGTGTTCTTCGAAAGGTCAAGACTGGTCAACTGGTTGTAGGCGACATTAAGAGATGTCAAAGCTGTGTTCTTAGACAGGTCGATAGAGGTGAGTTTATTGTCGGAACAGCTCAGATTGGTCAATGCCGTGTTCTTCGAGAGATCCAGCGTCGTCAGGTTGTTGCGGTAGCAGAATAGCGTCGTCAATGCCGTGAAGTACTCTATACCCTTCAGGCTCTGGACATACTTGTCAGTGATGCTGATTTGCTTGACATCTGCAATTTCCTCCAGTGTCAGCACGCGGTCATAGCCATAAGACTGGTTGGTCAGCCAAGAGCGGAAGTTGGCATCGGGGAAGTTTGTCTCGTTGATGTCCACCGATGTCACTGGAGGATCGGGTATCGAGTCAGTGCTTTCGAGGTAGAAGGAAATGCTGCGAATGCCATTTATCGTAAACGATCTGGAAGTGCCTCCGAGAGGAACGATTGGTGAAACGCCAGTCCAAACGATGCGGGTGGAGTCGTTTGTCCATTCAAGTAAGTCGCTCGCCTGCGTTGCTTTAATGACAATCCTGGTGAAATTCAGTCCTTCGGTATTCTGAAAATACAGTTTGCAGTTCGCTTCCAGGTAGTTGTTGTAAAAAGACATGTTTGCACCTGAAGCGGGATACATACTCATTGTTATCCCATTAATCGATAAGAATTCGTTGAGTTGGCTGGAAGAATTCATGTAAGAACGACCGACATTGATGTTATTAATTGTGGCTTCGTCCCACACGACAGTCTTTGTTCCTGCATTAGCTGCCAGCGTCATGAGCATGACAGCAATAACTGAATAGATTAGCCTTTTCATACTTTCTGCTTTTAGAGGTGAATACTAAGTTTTCGCAGGCAAAGATACGAGTTTATTTTATCACTGCCAAGCAAATCAGACATTATTTTAACATCCGCCGAAAGAAACGTCCTCGAAGGTGAGGGAGGGAATGAGCTCCGTCTCCCACGGGTCGGCATCGTCTGCGACGTGGCTCAGTCGTTGCCAGACATCGAGGATGTTTCCCGTTATGTTCATGCCGCTTACGGGCTGCACGATGCTGCCGTTTTCGATGAGAAAACCTTCGATACCGTAAGAGAAGTTGCCCGTCACAGGGTCGCAGTTGCCGCCGTTGAAGTCGGTGACGAGGATGGTAGCGGCCCCCTCCCTGCTCCCCCTTTGGGGGAGTGCTTCATTCTCACAGCCATTATACAGCGGCTTTGTGGCACTCCCCCAAAGGGGGAGCGGGGAGGGGGCTGTGCTCTCCATGATGAGCCTATGTATCCCCTGTGTCGTTGGCTCCATTCCGAGCTTCTTCGACATCGGCGTGTCAATGAAATAAGTCATCAGGCGACCTTCCGAGAAGAGTTCCCTGCGCTGTGTTGCCACGCCGTCGTAGTCGAAGAGTGAGGCGCCGCGTGTGCCGGGCTGAAGCGGGTCGTCGATGATGTTGACGAGCGGTGCGACGACCTGTTCGCCGAGTTTGCCAGCGAGGAACGACGTCCTTTGCTGCAAGGCCTGTCCGTTCATGGCGTTGAGGATGGGCTGAAGGAAGTTGCCGGCACAGGGCGACTCCAGTATCATGCGGTACCGTCCGCTGGGTGCGGGCCGCTGTCCTATCTTGCGAAGCGTCCTTTCCAATGCGGTGCGGGCGATACCTGTGCGTGGCATTTGATGGTAGAAGATGCGCGACTCGCCCCAGCCGTCCATGGGATGCTGACCGCCTTCGCCTTCCACCGTGACGATGCTCGTCAGGGTGCAGTAGCTGCTCTGCTCGCAGGCATCGAAGCCGTTACTTATTAAATAATGTGCCTCGTGCTTCCGGTCGGCATAGCGCGTCTGCATACTGATGATGCGCTTGTC
>OMSJ01000020.1 GCA_900313705.1 uncultured Prevotellaceae bacterium | reverse complement strand
GGCTTAGTTTTGTTAATGCGCTTGTTCCGGGGGCTAACACCCCCGTCTGTGGTCTATCGCGCCTTGACTTCGTCGACCTTTGGTTCGGCGCTTTTCCCCGGACAGCAATTAATAAAAGAAAAGAGAATTTAATTGTTATCCTTATTTATCCGTTATAAAGATAGCGTTTCAAAGCCGGAATAACGCTAAGATGTCGGTTTAGAGCCTGGTGGCGGAAGCAACGGCGAAGCACATGCTCCCCAATGGGATGTATGGGGCGATGCAGAATAAAACATTTCACAAAGCCATACACACCACCCCAGAGTGGTAACAGAAAAGAAGAGGCGCGTCAACATCGACGCGCCTCTTCTGTGTGTCTATCTATGGTATGAACCGTCTGAGCCTACGTCGAAGGAATAGGTTCCTTGTTGCACCAGTATAGTGTCTGCTGGCAGGCAAACGGTGGCTGTGCTCCCGACTGGCACTCGGACTTCGAGCGAATGGAGCTTTCCCTCGTGGCTGATGACATGCGACGAAAGCAAGCCCTGTGGCGTATGCTGGGCGTAATACACAGTATCGACGCCAACCGCAGGTGTGGGACGTGCCTCGAAGTGCCGATAGCCGGCGCCATCTTCTGTCACGTTGATGCCTGCCAGTCTCCTTGCCAGCCATGTCAGTCCGCCGCCGAACATGGGATGGTTGTGGGAGTTCTTGCCGTCCCATTGTTCCCATGTGACGGTGGCACCCTGAGCTATCCAATGCCCGAAGCTGGGATAGTCTGTCTTCAGCATGGCTGTGGTGGCTACATCGTGCAGTCCGTAATCGGTAAGCGTCTCGAAGAAGAACTTGGCTGTAACGAATCCCGTATTGATGTGCCCGCTATGTGTCTCCATGATCTCGTGTCGCAAGGTCTCTACGACTGCTGCCTTACGTTCCTCGGGCACTCCCATGTAAAGAGCCAGGATGTTGGGCCCGAAGTCACCATAGGTAGCACCTTGGGCATCATAGAACTTGCGATGGAAGGCTTCCCATGTGCGCTGGGCAATAGCCTCGCATTCCTGTCTCCCCTCTTCATCTCCAAGAACTCCTGCCGCCTTCGCTGTGTTCGTGGCACAGAGCCAGAGGTAGAAGGTGTGGACAAGTTCGTCGGACGGCAAACCGTAGGGCGGAACCCAGTCGCCGAGGTTGAGCCAGTAGCAAGGTTCGCCTGTTTCGTAGTTGCGCATTTGCTGTAGCATCGTACCTTCGGGAGTGAGCCATGTGAGCATGTGCTTCAGTTGGGCACGCATGGGCTGGTAGCAAAGGCGGAGCTGCGAGACGTCGCCATACTGGAGGTAGTATTCCCAGGGTATCACGTTCATGGCTGCTCCCCAAGCGACACCGCCTCCACAGGTGGGCTGCCACGGTGCTCCGTTAGGAACGTAGCCGCTGACGGGGTTCTGCGCATCGCGCATATCCCTGAGCCACTTCTGATAGAATGCTGCGGCATCGAAGTTCAGCATGACCATTGCGGCGGCTATCTGTCCGTCGCCTGTATATGGCAGACGTTCCCGATGTGGGCAGTCGCTGGCGATACAGCCATGCATGTTGTCGAGCTGAGAGCGTTGCCAGATGGCGTTGATGCGGTTCAGCAAGGGGTGGCTACTATGGAACTCTGCGGAGAGCGGCACATCGGTGTTCACGGCTTCTGCCTGAATCTGACTGGGAACAAGGCTGTCGAGCCCTCTGACCCTGACCTGCGAGAAGACATACCAAGTGAAACGTGGTGCATAGGTCTCGCCTGTCTGTCGGCCACGACAATAATACTCTTCCTTACCCAGCGGCGACTCGCAGATGTACTCCACCTGCACCTTCTGGCCAGGCGCACCCAGAATGTCTTTCAGCCGTACCCATCCAGCCACTTCCTTCTCGAAGGTGACGAGGAATGTTCCGTCTTGTTCTTCTACCTTCAGAGGTAGGAGCACCTCCGTTATGCGGTCGGCAGGGGAAGTTTGTGCACTAAGCACTCCTAATGGGGCATTTACCTTCTGAGCTGTTAGCCAGTCTGCCTCGTCGCAATCGGGTTCTGCCCATCGTGGCACTTCGAGTCGAGCATCATAGACTTCGCCGTCATAGACGCCGTTCATCGTGATGGGCGAAGGGTGTGTGAGCCAGGTCTCGTCGGTAGAGATGCGTTCCTGTGTGCCGTCGTCATAAGTGACTTCCAATTGGCAGAGCAGACAAGGCTGGCCGAATGACCCGACGCGGTGGCTTGTGCTGCGGTAGAAGCCGTCGCCCAGTATGGCTCCCACCGCATTACGTCCGCTGTGCAGCAGGCTGGTGACGTCGTAAGAAAGGTAGAGTATGCGGTAGGCTGTGAAGCGGTTCTCAAGTGCGATGCCGCCTTTGTCCAGTCCTGAGCGCTGGGTGTAGTTGGTGAAGTTGGGTACCATCTGGTCCTCCCCTACTCTTTGACCGTTCACATAGAGTTCGAAGTACCCTCCTGCTGTGATAAATGCTTTTGCCTTCTGAACTTTGTGCTTTAGGTTAAATGCCTTTCGGAAGAGCGGAGCGCCTTCTGACTGATGTGACGATATCCAAGTCGCTTGCCAGTCGGAGGTCTTCATTAGTCCCATGCCCCAATGTGCTGCTGTGCTCCATTTGGAAGGTCGCCCGTCGGCATCCCATGTCCGCACCTTCCAATAGCAGTCCTGTCCCGATGCCAGCTCTCGCCCGCCGTATGGCACCAGTACGCTTTGGCTGGAAGGTACTCGTCCGCTGTCCCAAAGGTCGTAGTCACCTTTGCGCAGCCGCTCTATCGACGACGCCACCACGATGCGGTATGCTGTCTGTCGCTGCCCCTTGATGCGCTCGTTCTTTGGCTCGTTCACCCAAGAGAGACGTGGCCAAGCTACATCTATTACGTTGGGTTCGGTACAATGCTCTACGCGCAAGGAACAGACTTTCAACTGTGCATGTATCGAGGAAATGTGAAAAGGCAGGCAGTTGAAAAGGAGGATGACTAAAAGGAAGCGGACAGTCTTTTTCATGTTGATATTGTCTATGTTGTTGTTCTTTTACGACTGCAAATGTAGTTTATTTCTATTAAAAAGCCAAACATATTTGGTTGTTCTCTTACTTAATCGTAACTTTGCAGTAAGAAAACAATAAGTTCCATGAAAACAACACACAGATTACTAATGCTCCTTTTGCTTTGGCTGCCCTTCGCGATGACGGCTGCCAACAAGAGGACATCTGTCATGCAGGTCTCTACGGCCGTCACGCTGACCGAAGACATTGACTACCTGATAACGGGCACCACACCCTTCAAAGACGAGGGACTGGTGAACATCGCCAATACCGAACATGCGGTCCTCATCTTCACTCAGGTGAAGCCGTCTGTAGTCATAAGCAAGTGGCTGACGAAGGTGCAGATAAATGGCAAGAGAGCCGTCAACAACGGCAACTGCCAGGTGAAGCTCTATGGCCGCGGCTGCATCGTCATGCCTTATGACAGGTACCACAAGCCGCTGACCGTCTTTGCTGAGCAGAAGTTCCAGGGAGACAGTTGCAACAGCTTCGGCACAGAGAACTCGAGTGGCTACATGAATACCCTGACCGAAGCGAAGCTGAACAATCGCATTCGCTCCTTCCGATTGAAGAGAGGGTACATGGTCACGTTCTCCACGCGCCCCAAGGGACGAGGCTATAGCCGCTGCTTCATCGCTGCAGACAAGGACCTTGAAGTGGCTGTGCTGCCTGCCGTCCTTGACCAGACGATTTCGTCCTATCGCATCTTCCGGTGGTACGACACGGGCAAGCCGCAACTGGCTGCTGCCGGAGGTGACGATGCTGCCTGCTCTGCCCTGAACGTCACAAGTACCTATACGTGGGGCACGACCAGCGACATGGGGCCTGACGTGGAGAATGTTCCTCACCACATCTATGAGAACTATCCCTCGCCTTCGTCGCTTGGGGCCTGCACTACCTCGCCTCACATGAAGACCAACAACGAGCCGATGAATACTGCCGACGACCCCAAGGGAAAGACAGAAGACGTGGATGCCGTGCTTGCAAACTGGGAAGACCTCATGGCTACAGGAATGCGGCTCTGCTCCCCTTCGTCGTGGGACGGTAGCGACTACACAAACGGCTCAGGTTACATCAAACGCTTCATCGACAGCATCGACGCCCGCGGCTGGCGATGCGACATCATCGACCTCCATTGCTATTGGCCAGAGGGAAACTTCAGCTCTATCAGGAACTGGACCAACACGACGGGCCGCCCGGTATGGATTTCGGAATGGGTGTGGGGCGCTTCGTGGAACAGCAACGGTGCCTTCGCAAGCGGTGTCACCGAGAGCCAGAACGCGGAAACGCTGAAGCGCATCTGTCCCGTGCTGAACGACAACGACTGCATCGAGCGCTATTACTATTGGAACGGCGAGCGCGACCCCTCTAAGCTCTACAAGAACGGAAGCCTGACCGAAGCCGGACGCTACTATGCCGGCATCAATGCGGGCTTGGGCTACAACGGCAAGTACGACTTCGTACCCACCACTCCCCCGCAGAAGGGACCATCGCAGTTCCGGCAAGAGGTGCTCCCTTCGGGCAAGACCAGACTGTCGTGGTACGATGCCAATGGTGAATACAACCGCTTGATGGAGATACAGATGAAGAACAGGTTGGGGCTTTGGGTCGTGATCGATACCATTGCGCAAAAGGAGGTTGCTGCATCCTATACCTATGACGTGGAGAACGACGAAGGCCTCCTATACCGACTCCATCTCGTTGACCTCAACGGCAAGGAGTACTACACCTCGAATGAACTCTGTCTTGGCGATGCCTTCGAAGTGGAAGGTCAGCTCTATTATGCTGGTGGGAACCTCTTCCCGAATGGTGAATTTGACCTTGGCTTCACCGGCTGGACCAGCGGAACAGGGCAGCCACTCGACGATCCTCAGTTCCAGGTCGTAGGCGATGGCGGCTACCAGGAGAGCCACTACCTGCAAGCACACCTGACGGGCAGTACAAACACGGCGGCTGCAGTCAAGACAGCTGTCACGCTGGTGCCTGGGCAGAACTATGTATTCCGCATCGCCACACGCAACGGCGGCAACTACATCAAGTTCTACCTCTCCAAGAACGGGACATCTCTCTCTAAGACGGTGGCGAAGGCCGACAACAACACAGACTGGAACGCAAACACCTTTGTCTTTAACTCCGACACATACGCCAGCGGTATCTTGTCGTGCTGTGCGTTGGCAGCCAAAGCTCAGATAGACGGAGTGCAATTGCGCCAGCTCTTTCCTACACGGGAGGAAGCCTTTGCCGACGGAATAGAGAAGACACGTCTCAGAGCCGAAGCACAGATAAACTATAATAAGGACTATCCCTTCCTCAACGAAGATTTGAGTTCCATGATAGCTTCCCCCGAGGAAGATACGATGGAATTGTACGAGAAGGTGCTGTCCGACCACCTCTCAGCCGTACGCATGAAAGCTGCGTCCCCCGTCATTTTCACTACCTTGAAAGCCATCGAACAGCATCCTTGCCCAAGCTACGACGAGATGCTCATAATGCTGGACCGACTGAACGAAGCTCAGACTGCGCGAGAAGTGATAGCATCCTACTCCCGCTTACAAACGCTGATGAACGAGAACCTCGCCTTCCAGCTCTCCGACAGGCAGCCCAAGAACCCCTCATTCGCTGGTGAGAAGTCCGATGGCTGGCAAGTGAAGGCAGGCACCTACAAGGACGGTGACCAGCGAGCCGCCACCAAGTTCGGACGGACTTGCTGGAATGCATGGTGGAGCACGACCAGGCAGGACGCTACGATGGAAATCCATCAGACACTCACCAATCTGCCCGAAGGCTACTACCAGTTGGAATGCAAGGCCATGACGGAGCACTTCTGCATCTCCGACCAGCACGGATACCTGAAGAGCGGTGGCGTTGAGGCTGTCACACCCACCATCAGTAGAGGATATTTCGACATGCCCGTCGAAGAACATTGGGATACGCTCACCTCCACCCCACTCTACGTGGCGCCAAACGGTTCGCTCGTCGTAGGCTTTGTTGGTTCCAAGCATGGAGCAGAGACGGGCAAATGGCATACCTTCGGAGATGCTACAGGCACCAGCGACAACCGCGAAGGCTGGTGGTGCGCAACGGATTTCGTGCTCAGGTATCATGCCATCGACGACCCCGACGGCATCGAAGCGGTTCGAGAATCCACGAGTTCCGGTGAGCCGAATCTTCTCCGATACTACGACCTTAGCGGGCGACGCATTCTGCCACATGCTTCGGACTTCCCGAAGGGTATATATATAAAGGTAGAAAAGGGACGAAGTTCCTTGATGACCAGATGAGAACAGATTACGTGAAGAGGTTCCTTTAGACAATAATGTTCGACAATGATAAAACTCTGATAATATGAAGGTATTGTGTGATTACATAGCCCGATGGATGGGGATGATAGTATTGGCCGTAGGTGCCGTTTCGTTGTTCGTGCCGGCTTCGTTTATCTGGATTGACACTTGGACCATCAATCCGATGCTTGGCGTGATAATGTTCGGAATGGGCTTGACACTCTCGCCCCATGACTTCAAGGTGGTCTTGAGCCGTCCCAAAGACATCCTCATAGGTTGCTTGGCACAATTCACGGTGATGCCTCTGCTGGCTTGCTTACTGGCGTGGTGCTTCTCCCTGCCTAAGGAGCTGGCATTGGGTGTCATCCTCGTGGGCTGCTGTCCAGGCGGTACGGCTTCCAACGTCATCACCTACCTTGCCAAAGGCGATTTGGCTCTCTCGGTGGGCATGACTGCGACCTCTACCCTGCTCGCTCCGCTGCTGACGCCGTTGCTGGTGTGGCTGATGGCAGGCACGATGGTCGATGTCGATACCGTCGGCATGTTGAAGAGTATCGTTTATGTAGTGATAGCTCCTATTGCCATTGGCTTGCTTTGCCAGCGCTTCCTGCCAAGGATGACCAAGAGCGTCACGCCTTACCTGCCCGCCTTCTCATCCTTGGCAATAGCCATTACGGTGGGAATCGTCGTGTCGCACAATGCTGACCGTCTCATGTTGGGCGGCATGATAGTGGTGCTCGTCGTTATGATTCACAACTTGTCGGGACTTGTTCTTGGCTTCGCCATAGGCCGTCTCTTGCGTCTGTCGAGGCCGAAGAGCGTGGCCCTCAGCATCGAGGTCGGAATGCAGAACTCCGGCCTTGCCTCGTCGCTTGC
Organism: uncultured Prevotellaceae bacterium; assembly: GCA_900313705.1. Classification (GTDB taxonomy): domain Bacteria; phylum Bacteroidota; class Bacteroidia; order Bacteroidales; family Bacteroidaceae; genus Physcousia. The sequence goes on along the minus strand of OMSJ01000020.1, from coordinate 26,809 downwards.
CGTCTTGCATTTCGCAGCCTTCCCCTTGGCAACAATTCCCGGGGCTGTATTCAGCGTATGGCATAATATCAGCGGAGCCCTGGCTGCCAAGCTATTCGGCCACTACTGCCAGTCCGCTTCGTCGTGAAGGTAAATCAAGGTGGGGTTATTGCTCCCCTTCGATGTAGCTTTCCAGATAGAGTTGCTCGCCATTATAGACAGCATAGGTGAACTGTGAAACCCAGTCGCCCAAGATGATGATGCGTGTCTGTCGGGTCAGGGCAAGGTCGAGCTCTATGTGGCGATGCCCAAAGATGAAGAAGTCCACGTCGGGATGCTCTTTCAGGTACTGCTTAGCAAAGAGCACAAGCGGTTCCTTGTCCTCGCCCTGATATGGCAGGTCACCGCTTACCTTGGAGCCGGAACTGGTGTCGTGTCTGTACTTGAGTCTGCTGTGCTTTGCCCAGTTTAGTCCGAAGCGCATACCGAAGGCAGGATGCAGCCAGCGGAATGCCCATTGGCATAGACCGTTATGGAAGATGCCACGGATGAACCGAAACTTCCAGTCGCGGTCTCCCAATCCGTCGCCATGAGCGAGAAAGAACGTCTGGTCGCCAATCTCAAGCGTTAGTGCTTTTCGGTGAAGCGTCACGCCGCATTCCTTCTCCAGGTAGTCGAGGCACCAGATGTCGTGATTGCCTGTGAAGTAGTGAACCTCGATGCCCATGTCGGTCAGTTCGCTTATCTTGCCCAGGAAACGCGTGAAGCCTTTCGGTACGACGGTCTGGTACTCGAACCAGAAGTCGAACATGTCGCCAAGCATATAGATGGCTCCGGCTTTATCCTTAATCTCGTCGAGGAAACGAACCAGGCGACGTTCCTGCTGGCGGCGGTGCTCCAACGCAAGGCATCCTAAATGTGCATCGCTTATAAAATATACGTTCTTCACCTTTTAACTCTTTATATTTTTCACTTTTTCACCCTTTATATTTTTTACCTTTTCAACTTTTCACCTTTTCACCTTTACAACTTTTCACCTTTATAGGAACCCCAGCTCCATCTTTGCTTCTTCGCTCATCATGTTCTTGTCCCATTCGGGTTCGAAGACAAGGTTCACTTCAACCTTCTCGATGCCAGAGATGGTTTCAAGCTTCTGCCGCACATCCTCCACGATGAAGTCGGCAGCAGGACAGTTGGGTGCAGTCAGCGTCATATCGACGCTCAGCATGGTGTTGTTTTCGCTGAACTCAATGCGATAGATAAGTCCGAGGTCGTATATGTTGACAGGTATCTCCGGGTCGAAGACTGTCTTGAGCACTTCGATGACCCTTTCCTGTATCTCCAATTCTTCATTCATAATTCACAATTCTTAATTATTCGGGCGGTAGCAAATTCTTCATTCTTCACTTCACAGCTTCCCGTTTTCCTGATAGCTATAGTAGTTGTTGCCGGCGAAGATGATGTGGTCCACGAAGCGGATGCCTGTTGCTCTGCAGGCTTCGGCAGCTTTGCGGGTGAGGTTATCGTCATCGCGGCTTGGCTGTGTGCGTCCGCTGGGATGGTTATGGCAAAGGACTACGGCAACGGCTTGACCGAGCAAGGCTTCACGCAGCAGGCAACGTACATCGACCGAGGCTCCTGCTATGCCGCCCTTGCTGAGCAGGACAGAACCTTTGACCTTCATGCCCTGGTCGAGCAGCATCAGGTGACACTCCTCGACGGTGAGGTCTTGCATTCGCGGACGGAAGTATTCGAAGGCATCAGCCGACGTATTGATTTGCATTCGCTGAGGCAGGCCTTCCTTCAGGCGCTGGCTGGCAAGCTGGCAGGCAGCAACGATGGTCACGGCCTTCGCCTCGCCGATACCCTCGTAGCGCATCAGTTCCTGGACCGAGGCTTTGGCAAGCGACATCAGGCTGTCTCCATAGTCAGAGAGGATGGTGCGCATGATATCGACTGCCGACTTGCCTGGCACACCACTACCGATGAGGATAGCCAGCAGTTCGGCCTTGCTCAGCGTCTCCGCGCCATAGGCAAGTAGCCTTTCACGTGGGCGGTCTTCTGGAGCCCATTCCTTGATTGTTTTCACCCTTTCACTTTTTCACCCTTTCACTTTTTCAACTTTTCACCCTTTCACTTTTCCCCCTTTCACTTTTTCACCTTTTCACTTTTTTACCCTTTCACTTTTTCACCTTTTCACTTTTTTACCCTTTCACTTTTTCACCTTTTCACTTTTCCAACTTTTCACCTTTTATTTATAGAAGTTGTCCTTGAATGCTTGCAGCTCTTCGTTCCTGCCGCAAACGCAGCGCAGCCACCATGCACGCAGGAAGCCTGTTCCGTAGCCGATGAGCTGGATGAAGCTTGCCCAGACGGAAAGGATGCCTATCTTCATGCTCTTGTTGCGTATGGAACTGTCGATGAAGACGAGTGCCGAGAAGAGCAGCAGCGGCAAGAGGAATATCAGCATTCCGCCGATGCCGAAAATGATGAAAAGCATCGGACCATTGGCGCAGCCGGGCTTGGGCATACTCCATATAGCAATCATTCCTATCAAGGCCAGCAGCATGAAGAGGAAGGCAAAGAGCAGACATGCAAATGTGCCTAACGTGAAAAGCATGGGCAACAGATGCACGAGCTTCAGGCTTCCCGGGTGTCGCTTCATCAGGTTGATGCGGGCTATACCGCTGTTGTGTACCTGCTTGAAGAACTTCCTGAAGTCTGTCCTGCGCTTATGCCAAACCCATGCTTCGGGGAAGAGACGGCAACTGGCTCCGCTCTCGTAGATGCGGATGCTCAGGTCTATGTCCTCACCGAAGCGCATGGACGAAAAGCCACCCAACTGACGGTAGAGACTGCGGCGAATGCCAAGGTTGAAGGAGCGCGGATAGAACTTCCGGTCCATCTGCTTCTTGCCGCCGCGAATGCCGCCCGTGGTAAGGAAGGAGGTCATGCTGTAACTGATGGCTTTCTGCACAGGTGTGAAGCTGTCGTGAGCTCGGTCAGGTCCACCCCATGCGTCGCTGTCCTTCCGCTTGAGTTCGTCATCGACAGCTTGGAGGAACCCTTGCGGCAAGACGCAATCGCTGTCGAGGAAGATGAGGAACTCACCTTGGCTGTGTTCTGCTCCGAAGTTGCGCGTCAAGCCCGGGCCGCTGTTCTCTTTCGTGTAGTAGCGAAGTTGCAACTTCCCCGCATAGCGGCGGACGACGTCCTCGCAAGGCTGGCTGGAACCGTCCTCTACGATGATGACTTCCATGTCCTCGAGCGTCTGTTGCGTAAGGCTTTGGAGAAGCTCATCGACTTCATCCGGACGGTTATATACGGGAACTATGATTGAGTACTTCAAGGTTGAAAGTTGTAAGTTATGTGTTTATGTTTATCTCTTTGGCTATTTGTTGATTAAGAAGATGGCAGGCACCTTGCTCAGGTCGGGCAGCTTGGTGCTTTTCCACTTAGCGATGGGAAGGGTGCGGATGTATTCGTCGGCAGTCGTGATGCCTGCTGCGATGCAGAGTCTTGTCTGGGGACGGAGTGCCGTCAGCAGCGACTCGAACATCTTCTGGTTGCGAAAAGGTGTCTCGATGAAGAGTTGTGTCTGTCCCTCGGTCCAGGCTCTTGTCTCGAGCATCTTGAGCTTCTTGGCGCGGTCAGCCGGTTCTACGGGCAGATAGCCATTGAAGGCAAAGCTTTGTCCCCCCAGTCCGCTGCTCATCACGGCCATGATCATGCTGTTCGGTCCAACCAGAGGCACCACTTTCAGTCCTTCCCTTTGGGCGATGCTGACGATGTCTGCCCCCGGGTCGGCAACGGCTGGGCAGCCTGCTTCGCTGATGACGCCGACAGGTTTTCCTTCCCGCAAAGGCTGTAGGTATCCGCTGAACAACCTTTCGTCGGCGTGCTTACCCATCTCGAAGAACGTGCAATCGTCGATGGGAAAGGCTTTGTCGGTCTGTCGAAGGAAACGTCGTGCGGAGCGGATATTCTCGACGACAAAGTGCCGAATGCCCATGATGACCTCGTGATTGTACGTGGGCAAGACCTGTTCTATCGAGGTTTCGCCAAGCGTCACGGGGATGAGGTAGAGTGCCGAAGGCATGGATTAAAAGTTTAAAAATTAAAAAGTGGAAAAGTTGAAAATGTAAATTGATAATTGAAAATGAGGGATTATATTGAGGCTGCAAGTTCTTCTGGTGTGAGGAGCTTCTGCTCGCCTGTCTGCATATTCTTGAGCATCACCTTTCCTTCGGCCATCTCCGTCTCGCCGGTCATCGCCACGAAGGGAATCGCTTTCTGGTTGGCATACTGCATCTGCTTCTTCATCTTGCTTGCGTCAGGATAGATTTCGCAGCGGACGCCCTGAGCGCGAAGACCTGCTATGATGGGCAGCGAATAGGCAGTCTCCTTCTCGCCGAAGTTGATGAAGAGCACCTGCGTGGCTGTCGTGACGGCTTCCGGGTAAAGGTCGAGCTGGTTCAGCACGTCGTAGATGCGGTCAGCTCCGAAGCTGATGCCTACGCCACTTATGCCTGGCATACCGAAGATGCCGGTCAGGTTATCGTAGCGTCCACCACCTGTAATGCTGCCTATCTCGACGTCGAGGGCCTTCACTTCGAAGATGCAGCCTGTGTAGTAGTTGAGGCCACGGGCAAGGGTGAGGTCGAGCTCGATGTTGGGGGCAGGGGGCAGGGGGCATGGGGCGAGAGGATTGCTTGGGCAGGATGTATTCTCTTGCTCCTTGCCCCTTGCCCCATTAAACTTATTCAGCACATACTCCACTTCGTCTATTCCTTTCTGCCCCACCTCGCTTCCTGCAAGTGCCTGTCGCATCGTTGCAATCTTCTCCTCGTTGGTGCCGCTGAGGTTGATGATGGGCTGGAGCTTCTGGATAGCTTCTTCGCTGATGCCGTCCTCGCGTAGCTCTTCGTTGACGGCATCGAGGCCAATCTTGTCGAGCTTATCGATGGCAACGGTGATATCTACTATCTTGTCGGCTTCGCCAATCATTTCAGCGATGCCGGACAGTATTTTGCGGTTGTTGATTTTGATGCATACGCGGATGCCGAAGCGACGGAACACCTCGTCGATAATCTGCATCAGTTCCACTTCGCAAAGCAGCGAGTCGCTGCCCACCACGTCCGCGTCACACTGGTAGAACTCGCGGTAGCGGCCTTTTTGCGGACGGTCGGCACGCCAGACGGGCTGTATCTGATAGCGACGGAACGGCAAAGCCAGCTCTTCGCGATGCTGTACGACATAGCGGGCGAAGGGGACAGTCAGGTCGTAGCGCAGTCCCTTCTCGCAAAGCTGGGCAGCCAAGTGTCCCGTTGCACCAGCGGCAAGGTCGTCGGAGTAAATGCCTCGCAGGAAGTCGCCGCTGTTCAGGATTTTGAAGAGGAGCTTGTCGCCTTCCTCGCCATACTTGCCCATGAGGGTAGAGAGGTTCTCCATCGCGGGTGTCTCAATCTGCTGAAACCCGTAGAGGGAATAGACTTCGCGAATCGTGTTGAAGATGTAATTGCGTCGCGACATCTCCTGAGGACCGAAGTCGCGCGTGCCTTTTGGTATGCTTGGTTTCTGTGCCATAAACGTTTTTATTGTTCTTATTGCGAGCGCAAAGTTACGAAGAAAAGACAAGATAACAAAAAGAATGCATGTTTTTATTGTGGAGAAAGCGCAAACACAACGAGGTTTGCCGGCTAAACAGGTACACCTAAATGCCAAACTAGGCGCACCTAATTGCCAAACTAGGTACACCTAAATGCCAAACTAGGTACACCTAATTGCCAAATTAGGTACACCTGATGGCCAGACCAGACATGCCTGAGCTTATACCTTTCCTGTTGATGTTTTGCGAAGGTTCATGCTTTTTTTCCAAACTCTTCACGTATAATTATTATTTTCTTCGTACCTTTGCACGGCAAAAGACGAATAGCGATGGATTTCACACACGACATACGCATCCTGAACAGTACTCAGCTTCAGCGCATCAAGGATGCCAAGCGACTGGCCGAGACGAAGCTGCAGGGGCTCGAAGACAATCTGAGACGCCTGCAGGCCCAGCAACAATGGCTGCGCAGATACAACCAGATTACCATTACCTTAGAACATGAGAAGAAGCGCCTCTTCGAACTTGGCAAGCAGAAGGCTGTCCTGGCGAAGGAAGCCGCCATGCTGGAGCGCTACGACCTCTTCGAAGGCATTCACGGCATCTATCAGAAACTTTCGGTCCTGAAAGAGCAGATTGGGCAGGACAAGCGCGGCCTGAGCCTCCTGGAGCGCGAGGCAGATGAGAACCGACAGAAGATGACGGAGCAGGAGAAGCGCGAACAGCAGGCCCGCGAGCAACTGGCCCTGGCACAAGTGAACCTGCGCGACAGCTTCGACCACGTCTATTCGGCAAGTCATCTGACTGGCAGCAACGAGGCGTACGACGCGGAGATTTCCTTCCTGCTCGACTTTAATAATAATGTACAGACCGAGAGCAACATCCTCCTGTCCCTGATTAGCGAGACGGAGAGGAACATCGCTTCGCTTCAGGAAGAACTGGAAAGCCTGCGCACGAAACGCGTCAGCATGGAGATGCACGAGAATATGATTCGTCACAGCGAGGCGATACTGATGCAGCTGAACTCGCTCCAGGATACAGCCAAGCTGCAAGCCAACGTCCAGCAGGAGCACCAGCAGGCCATTCGCAAACAAAACGAAGAGAACGAGATGCTGGGCAAGACTTTCGCTCAGTTTCAGGATGTCGTCTCGCAGATAGAAAGTGCCGAAGCCGAACTGAGTATGCATCGCTCCTACATACACGGGCAAGACGGCCTCATGCTCCAGGAGCGCGCCCTGATGATGAAGGGTCGCCGACAGATGTTGCTCTCTGCACTTTCCCTCTGGAAACGCATCAGTTCGGGCTATGAAAGCATCGAAGAGAAAGACAGGAAAGTGACAGCTCTCCGACTGCACATTCAGCATCTGGAGGATAACGTGCGTCAGCTCGAAGCAGAAGCCGGTAAAGCACTCAGGCTCAGCAAGGAGAAGGAATACACCTACCTGCTGAGCAAAGGGCAGGACATCATTCAGTTGCGCTCCAACCTGCGCGAAGGCACCGCCTGCTCGGTCTGCGGCGCGACCCATCATCCTTATCATAGTGACACGATTCTCGACCAGAGCAAGCTCATCGGCGAAATGAAAACCGACTACGAACTGCTGGCCTCTGAAGCAAACGCAAAGCAGCATCGGCTCAACGAAATGCAGTCGGAACTGGCCACAGCCAAGGGTCAGCTTGGTGCCGAGGAAGAAGCCCTCAACACCATACGCATTCGTCAGAACGAAGACGTGCAGGAGTGGAAGCTCTATGCAGAACTTGACCACACCTTTGCAGAATGCTCCGAAACGACGAACCTCGAAGCCCGTACAGCCCTCTTGCGTCAGTTCATCGAGAACGTCAGCCGCGAAGCAGAGACGGCAGAGAAAGAGCTGGAGACGTTCACCTTCCACCAAAGCAGCATCGCACGCATCAGCGAAGAGCTCCAGAAGCACGAGCAACGCAAGAGCGAAATCAATGTCCGGCTGGGAGAACTCAATACCGGATGCCAAGTGCTGAGCAGGGAAAAGATGCAGTTGGTCTCGCGGCTCGACAACATCAACAAGCGCTTCACCCGCATCTACGAGAACATGCAGTCCGGCATCACCATTAAGGACTGGTATTCCCTCTGGCAAAAGAGTCCCGAACAGGTCTATGAGCAGATACAGAAGCTCACGGCTGAATGGTCCTTCGTCGAACAGGAAATAGCGGCAAAGCAAGCGCTCCTCGACGTAGAGACCGCAAAGCTGGACTGCCTGAAGAAACAGCAGCCGCTGCTTGCACAAGCGTCCACGACAGCCGGCAAACAGACGGAACTCTTGCAGACACGCAAGGCAGAGAACCTCAAGACCTACGAACAGCTCATCTCAGAGCGCGACGCCAAGAGCCTCTACCTGAAGAATATGCAGGACGTGACTATGGCTGAGGAACACTATAGGAACGAGCACGACGAGACAGACCGCATCCGACATGATGCAGACATCATGCAGGGGCGTCACGACTACTACTTGAGCCACATCAAGAGGCTTGAGGAAGAGCAGAGTCTGCTCAGCAATCAGCTCGACCATTGGATGCATGGCTTCAACCTGCAACACCCGCCTGTGCACCAGAGCGAGCTGGACGAAGTCTTTGCCGACGGCAAGGACTGGAGCCAGTTGAGAAGCTGCCTCAAGCAAATCAATACAGACATGCTTCTCTGTCAGGCAAAGGTGGACGACCTCAACAGCCGCATCATCGCCCTCGACACGGAAGAGGGACATTGCTCCGCATCTTCGCCCGACATCCAAACTGAAATAGCCTCCAAGCAGCAGGCTCTGACGCAACAGCGCAACGAGACCATGAAGCAGATAGCCAGGCTCTCCATTCAACTCGAAGACCACGAAAAGGCTGTTGCTGCAGAACGCAATTCCGCTGAACCCGATGACAAATAAATCAGCACACATAGCTCTATATTCATAAATTCTTCGTACCTTTGCACCCGCAAAACGTAAGAACACCTCAATAGCCAACACATTTAATTAATATAATATGAAACGTACACTTATCTTTATCGCAGCCGCAGCCTTTGCCATCGGTATGCAGGCACAGGCCATCTACAAGGCAACAAAGTATCACGCTCCCATCAAGGTCGAGAAGAAGTGGAAGAAGTACAACCCGGGCGACGTGGAGTTCCATGATGAGGCTCCCGAAAGCGAAGGCTCGAAGATCTACCACAACATCATCCCCAATCCTGCTCCTTACATCCAGGAGAATGCCCTGCGCGTTCTGCAGACCCTCTACTGGGGACCGAAAGACCCCAACGTGCCTCGCCTGAAGCGCATCGTCTATACCATCAAGGACTACAACGGCATCAGCGAGAAATATGGCAGCGGCGATTACGTCGGCATCCGCTATTCGACGAATTGGATTGAGCGTTGCTTTGCCGGAAACGACACGCTGCGTCTGGACTACGAAACGAGAGGCGTCCTCTATCACGAGCTCACTCACGCCTACCAGCTCTCGCCCGAAGGATGCGGAGAGTATGACGGCAAGAGCGAGTACTGGCTCTTCATCGAAGGCCTTGCCGATGCCGTCCGCGTCGCTTGCGGCTGCTTCGACCAGGACTTCAAGAGCAAGGACCGCACGCGTGGCGACTCCTGGCGTAAGGGTTACCGTGTGACTGGCTACTTCCTCTACTGGTTGCAGCTCAACAAGGACAAGGACTTCATCCGCAAGTTCAACCGCTCTGCCGTAGAACTGAAGCCCTGGTCGTGGGACAAAGCCATGAAGCACATCCTCGGCGACAAGCCCGGCAACACGACCGACGAGCTTTGGGACGAGTATCAGAAAGCTATTGGTGACAAATGACCAGCGCGCTTGTAGTTCTATCAGGTGGACAAGACTCCACGACTTGCCTCTACTGGGCCCTCAAGCACTTCGACAAGGTGCGTGCGCTTAGCTTTCGCTATGGGCAGCGTCACGTCGCGGAGGTTGACATAGCAAAACAGCTCTGCGATGAAGCCGGTGTGCCATGGGAATGCATGGACATCAGCTTCATCAGCCAGCTTAGCCCTTTGTGCAGCCTGACGAATCAGGACCTTGACATCGAGGCAGAGAAGAAGGATGATGCCCCCTACCCCACGACCTTCGTGCCCGGACGCAACCTCTTCTTCATCTCCGTTGCAGCCATCTATGCCCGCAACCATGGCATCTACGACGTCATCACAGGCGTCGGACAAGCTGACTTCAGCGGCTATCCCGACTGTAGAGACGGCTTCATCAAGAGCCTCAACACGACGCTCAACCTCGCTATGGACGAGCAGTTCCGTCTGCACACGCCCCTGATGTGGCTCGACAAAGAGCAGACATGGGCACTGGCCGACGAACTTGGCGTCCTTGACACCGTCCGCTATCGCACACTCACCTGCTACAACGGCATCGTGGGCGACGGCTGCGGACATTGTCCCTCCTGCAAGCTGCGCCGCGAAGGACTGGAGAAGTACCTGAAACATAGATTAAAGATTAAAATTAAGGATTAAAGATTAAAGATTAAAGATTAATAGTTTGATTAAAGATTAAAGATTACGGATTAAGGCTGATAGCAATGGCTGTGGCAATATAACCAAATAAGGCTGATAGCGATGGCTGCGGCAAAAACAACCAAACTTTAATCTTTAATCCTTAATCTTTAATCCGTAATCATAAATTAAAGATTAAAGATTAAAGATTAAAGCTGATACCAAATACAAACCGCAATGCAACTAAACCTTAATCTTTAATCTTTAATCCGTAATCATAAATTAAAGATTAAGGATTATTATGACAGACAGAAAAGAAGAGGGCTTGAAGTCCCTTGGCAAGAAGGCTGAGATTCCACAGGACTATGCCCCCGACGTGCTGGAGGCTTTCGAGAACAAACATCCCGAAAACGACTATTGGGTTCGCTTCAATTGCCCTGAGTTCACGGCCCTTTGTCCCATTACCGGACAGCCGGACTTTGCTGAGATACGCATCAGCTACCTGCCCGACAAGCGGATGGTGGAGAGCAAGAGTCTCAAGCTCTACCTTTTCAGCTTCCGCAACCACGGCAGCTTCCATGAGGACTGTGTCAACATCATCATGAAGGACCTCATTCGCCTGATGGAACCTAAGTATATTGAGGTGACCGGCATCTTTGTCCCCAGGGGCGGCATCAGCATTTATCCTTACGCCAACTACGGCAGACCGGGCACGAAGTACGAGGAGATGGCTCAGTATCGTCTCCTGCACCACGACATGTAGGCGACCGCCTGTTTTGTCAAGGAAGTTCGCATCGGCGCCTCTTCTGACGGCTTGTTTTTCGTTCTGTGGCACTTTGTAGCCCCCGACGGAAAACAGGCGCTTAAATCGAGTCTCTGTTGTAAATCAACATCTTACGAAGGTCCGATTTCGTCCATTCTGTTAAACTTGTATCAGTTTGCCACAGCAAAAAGCAAAGAACAGCGCAGTTTTGTGGCTTTTCTTCAGCAGAGCGTGGGCAGACGAGGTACAGGTACCTGTGCAAATAAGTACACGTACTTATGCGACTAAGTACACGTACTTATGCAATTAAGTACACGTACTTATGCAATTAAGTACACGTACTTGTGCAATTAAGTACACGTACTTGTGCAACTAAGTTACAGGTAGTTGTGCTACAAAAACGTGCCTAATCTGCCATAAGTTCATGTTCTTATGACAAATCAGGCACGTTCTTCTTCGCGAGACGACGTTTTGCGTCCGTTTTGATGTCAAGGAAAATGACGGGGAGGACGTCTTCTCCTGCCTCGTGTTTATTGTCTGGCGAAAGGCTTTCGCCTGTTTCGGTAGAATCAGAAATCCAGGTCAATCTTGATGGCGTCGTCTGGTTCGTCGTTCCACGATGGACGCGGGGGACGCTCAGGTGCTTCGCCCTGCTTTTCGTTTACGAAGCCAAATGCTTCCTGAAGGGCTTCGCCAAACTTCTTGAAGTCCTCGTGGAAGAGGAATATCTTGTGCTTCTCGTAGCTAACCTGTGGCATCTCCTGCGAGCCGCTCAGCATCTTCTTGCTCTCCGTAACGCTCAGGTACATTTCGCCCCTTCTGTTCTGCTTCACGTCGATGTAGTAAATACGTTGTCCTGCTTTTACTGTTCTGGAGAAGAGGATTTCAGCCTCACGTCCATCTGTCATTTTCTTATCTGTTTCCATATCAACAATCGATTATCTTTGCTTCAAATGCGTTATTGCTCCACAAATTTCTTCATATTTCTGCTAACTGCCAAAAAAAGATGAAGGAAATTATCGCTTTTTGCTCTAAAATGACTAATTTTGCAAACTCTACTACTAAAAAGTGTTCTATGATAAACCGTGAATTGATTCGCATTAAGCTTGTTCAGGTGATGTACTCCTATCTGCAGAAAGGAATCTATAAACCCCATGTGGCCGAGAAGGAACTTCTCCTGAGCCTGGACAAAGCCTATGACCTCTACAACTACCTGCTGCTGCTGCTTGTTGAGTTGGGCCGCATGTCGGTCCGTATGCTTGAGATGCGTCAGAGCCGCAGCAAGAAGTTGAACGACGGCGTGAAGTGGAGCCGCAAGTTTGCCGACAACCGCTTCATCCTGCAATTGGAGTCGAACAGACAGCTCCGGGCCTATTGCGAAGAGCAGTCGCTCAGTTGGGCAGACCAGGAAGAGTTCGTGCGCAGCCTGTATAATAAGGTAGAGCAAAGCGACTTCTATCGGGAGTACATGGCCTCCGAAACCTCGACTTACGAAGAGGACCGCGAGGTGTGGCGGCTCATCTACCGCAACCTCATCTGCAACAACGACGAGCTCGCAAGCATCCTGGAAGACATCAATGTCTATTGGAACGACGACAAGTTCATCATCGACACTTTCGTGCTCAAGACCATCAATCGCTTCACCGAGGACAGTATATCTACTGAGCCACTCATGCCCGAGTACAAAAGCGATACGGACCGCGACTTTGCCATAAAGCTCATGCACAGAGCCCTGATTGGGCAGGAATACTTCAGCGAACTCATCAGCGCCAGCACTCGCAAGTGGGAAATGAACCGCATCGCCCTGATGGACCGCATCATCCTGCAGTTAGGACTGGCAGAGATAACCTCTTTCCCGACTATTCCTCTGAGCGTCAGCATCAACGAATACGTCGAGATAGCCAAGATGTACAGCACCCCGAAGAGCGGAAAGTACATCAACGCCACACTCGACGCCATAGCCAAGAAGCTCATCGAAGAAGGCAGGCTGGTGAAGGAAAGTCAAGCACCAGCCACTTCCGAAGAAGAAATTTAATCATAAAATCGTCAAATCCTTAAATCCTTAAATCCTTAAATCATAAACTCCTTAAATCATAAAATCCTTTAATCCTTAAATCATTAAATCCTTAAATACTATGGTGTTACTTCAAGCAGCTCCAGGTGGCGGCAACATGTCGTTCCTTATTATGATGGTCATCATCTTCGCCATCATGTGGTTCTTCATGATTCGTCCCCAACAGAAGAAGCAGAAAGAGATTCAGAACTTCCGCAACAGCATCGTCAAGGGAACGCAGATAGTCACAGCCGGTGGCATCTACGGTACGGTCAAGGAGATAGACGAGGCAAGCAACACACTCAAGGTGGAGATAGCCAACGGCATCTGCATCAAGGTGGACAGAGGCAGCGTCTTTGCTTCCCCACAGCCGGTTCAGTAATACTCCGATTAGCGAAAGAGGATGGCCAGGAGCAAGCGCATCTATAAGCAGTGGACGAGACTGCTGTTCGGCACGAAAAGCCACGAACTGCTTGTCTTCTGCTTCTTCCTTGCCGTCTCATTCGGCTTCTGGCTACTCCAGGCTCTCAACGAGACGCTTGAACGCGAAGTGCAGGTCAGTCTCAACCTCGACAACGTCCCTCCCGACGTCGTCATCATCGACTCGTTGCCCCCGACACTCAGCGTCGTCATCTACGACCGTGGACTCACCATCGCGCGGCACAGCATCTCCAGCTTCTTCCAACCGAACAGGCTGGAGATAGACTTCACGAAGTGCGAGACGAAAAAGAACGAAGCAGAAGTCTATATCTCTGCCGCCGACGTGCGAAGGATGTTCGGACAGATCTTTGCTCCAACGACTAAGATACAGTCCTACAGCCCCGACACGCTCCGCTTCTCGTACAACCACGGACTGTCGCGCACCTTGCCTGTCAAGCTGGCCGGCTCGTTCAAGGCGACATCGCAGAACTACATACAGAGCATACAGATAGAGCCAGACTCCGTCAGAGTCTTCGCTCCTGTGGCCATGCTCGACACGATGCACAGCGTCTATACCGAAGATTTCCTGATAGACGGACTGCATGAAGCAGGCAGCTATCATGTAGGCCTCCACAAACAGAAGCTAATCAAATACGAGCCTGAGGAGATAAACATCAAGGTGAACGTCGGCTACTATACGGAAAAGACAGTCCGCGTGCCCATCATCGGATTGAACTTCCCTGCCGGCAGGAAGCTGCGCACCTTCCCCGCACAGGCATCCATCACCTTCCGCGTAGAGTCGGGACGCTACCACCAGATGACTGCCGATGACTTCGTGCTTGCCACAACCTACGAAGAGCTGATGGACAACACAGCAGACAGCAAACTCCTCCTGCACCTGAAGACCGTGCCGGAAGGCGTCTCCAACGTCAGAATATCGCCTATGGAAGTGGATTACCTCATCGAGCAAGTCAATGTGCAGGCTAACGAATGACAGCAGCAAGATGGAGAACGGCAAGTGTACGATAGGAATTACGGGAGGCATCGGCTGCGGAAAGAGTTACGTCAGCGACATCCTGCGGAATGAGTTCGGCATCCCCGTCTATGACTGCGACAGGGAAGCCAAGCGACTCACAGCTACAAGCAGCAACATCCGTCAGCAGCTCATTCAGCTCATCGGCTCCAACGTCTTCAACGGACAGGAACTCAACAAGCAAGTCCTTGCCGATTATCTCTTCAATGGTCCCGAACAGGCCAGCAAGGTCAACGCCATCATACATCCTGCCGTACAGGAGGACTTCAAGCTCTGGGTAAGCAGACAGCAAAAGCCGCTCGTAGCTTTGGAGAGCGCTATCCTCTATGAAAGCGGGTTCGACGGATTGGTGGACAAAGTCATCTTCGTTGATGCTCCAGAAGATGTCCGCCTCAAAAGGGCGATGCTCCGGGACTCAGCATCCGAGGAACAAATCCGCGCTCGAATGAAGATGCAGAGGCCAGAACTGCATCGCAGCCAGGCTGACTTCGTCGTTGACAACAGCTCGGACGACGACACAAGATTACTGGTACAATTGAAGGAAATTGCTTATTGCTTGCTCGGGAATAGAATGACCTAATAGACATTAAATCATTAAATAGTAAATCTTTAAATCATTAACTGAAGTATCTGAAGTTAAAGCGGAAGTAAAAATGGCTCCGCGCATTAAAAGCGCGCCTTAGTGCTAAAGCATCTGGCTATCGTCCAGCCAGCTTGCTGGCTTCTCCGCGCCCTTAGTAGCGCGCCTTGGTGCTAGAGCATCCAAGAACTTCCTGCGCAAAGCGCATAACTCCCTATTTAACTTCATTCTATAACTCCCGAAACATAAATCCTAAAATAGTAAATCCTAAAATAGTAAATCTTTAAATCATTAAATACTCAGATGCTCGAAACAATTTTAGCTATCTCCGGCAAGCCCGGACTCTACAAACTCGTGTCACGAGGAAATCGTAACCTCATCGTTGAAACCATCGACGCGCAGAAGAAGCGCTTCCCGGCCTTTGCTGCCGATAAAGTTATCTCACTGGCTGACATCGCCATGTACACCGACGAGAAGGAAGTGCCTCTCCGCCAAGTGCTGAACAACATTAAAGCAAAGGAAGACGGCAAGGTGGCCCAGCTCGACTGGCGTAAGGCATCGAAGGAAGAACTCTTCGCTTTCATGGGCGAGGTGCTGCCTAACTTCGACCGCGACCGCGTCTATCCTGCCGATGTCAAGAAACTCATCCAGTGGTACAATATCCTCATTGAGAACGGCTTGACCGACTTCGACGAAGCCCTCAAGGAAACCGAAGGCGACAACATCGACGACAGGAAGTAAGGGGGGCATATCTCCAAAGTTCCCCTTGTGACAAAACAAAAAGAGGCCCGTGCAAATAATGCCGAGCCTCTCTTTGTGTTATAAGATGATTTGGTCTATTTCATCAAAACTTTTTTCGTTGTGCCATCGCTCATGAGAATGATGTTGATGCCCCTTGGTAATTTACTATTTGACGATTTACCATTTACGATTTTGCGACCACTGAGGTCGTACCAATCTTCACCAGAACTTTCAACTTTCAATTGTCCATCTTCAATTTTACGGATACCTGTCGGCGTCTCTATCCAGAACCTCTTCCATTGAGTATGAGCCTTGTACTTTTCAACAGCTTCATCTGGCACCAGCAAAAGGACTTCTGTCACCGCAATTCCCCCAAAAGCGAGTGATTCAATTTTGGGCGGTTCTATAGCATAGCAATGGATTTCTTTCAGACCATAGCAATGGTAGAAAGCCTCGCGGCCAATGTTTGTCACACCACTACCGATGGTGACTATTGCCAAAGTACCACAATCTGAGAAAGTGTAGTCCGCTATATTTGTCACGCCATTTGGAATGTTGATTGAGGTTAGATTGACGCAGTGTCTAAAAGCGCCAGTGCCAATGCTTGTTACACTTTTACCCATGATGACAGTGTTTAGAGTTTCGCAATCATCAAAGACATAATCGCCGATGCTTGTCACATTGTTTGGTATGGTGATTGAGGTTAGACTATTGCAACCACAGAAAGCCGAGCGGCCAATACTTGTCACACCGTTTCCGATAGTGACTGAGGATAGGCTGCCACAATCTCCGAAAGTATAGTTGCCGATTGTTGTCACATTGTCCGGAATACTAACTGAGGTAAGGCTGCTGCAATGGCCAAAAGCAGAGCCGCCAATGCTTGACAAGCCTTCTGGGAGATTTATTGATGTCAGGCCGGAACATTTATAGAAGGCAGAATTGCCTATTAGCGTCACACTTTCTGGAATGGTGATTAATGTTAGGCTGGAACAGTCACAGAAGGCAGAACTGCCTATTTGTGTCACACTTTCTGGTATGGAAACTGAGGTTAAACCGCTACAGCTATAGAACACATTGTCCCCGATACTCGTCAAACTCTCAGGGATGACCAAGTCTGTTATCTCCTGATTATTCAAATAAAGACGATGAGCGTAACAGAGCGGTTGTGAATCACTGTTTGTAAAGGAAATCTTGCACCATGCAGATAAATCTGTGATATGCACTGCGGTCAAACCATCACAACCAGAGAAGGCTGCTTTACCGATAATCGTGACGGCTTCTGGAATAGAGATGGAAGTAAGGCTACGGCAATCAGCAAAAGCATTTTCACCAATTGTAGTTATACTCTCTGGAATAGTAATAGCTGTCAATGCTTCGCAACCAGAAAAGGTAGAATTGTTGATTTGTGTCACTCCTTCGGGAATGATTATTGAGGAAAGGCTGCGGCAATTCTGAAAGGCACTGCCTCCGATACTTGTCACACTTGCAGGAATGGAAACAGAGACCATGCCGGTGCAGTTCTGAAATGCAGAGGCTTTGATGCTCTCAACGGCATTCCCCAAGATGTATTCTTCCACCTGCTCCCCAAAAGTTTCTTTTAGGTTTTTAACAAGGAGATCGCTCTCTATGGTCACGGCGGTCAGGCCACTGCATCCCGAGAAGGCAGAGCTTTTAATTTGGGTAACGCTTTCGGGGATGGTGATGGCAATCAGGCTTCTGCATCCCGAGAAAGCAGAACTGCCGATTATAGTCACACTGCCAGGAATGGTAGTGTTCTTGCAACCAGCCACCAATGTGTTCGATGCCGTTTCGATAATGGCATTACATCCTTCTCGAGAGTCATATTTTGCATTGTCCTCCTTTATAACAATTGAACTTAGGTTTATGCATTTGAAAAAAGCATCGCTGCTTATGCTTGTTAGGCCGCTACCTATGGTTGCAGAGGTCAGACTACTACAACCCTCAAGGGCGCGTCTGGCTATGCTTGCCACGCCATTTGGAATATCAATTGAAACAAGACTGCTACAGTTACGGAAAGCCCCAGAGCCAATCTTTATTACACTTTCTGGTATTGTGACGGAGGTTAGACTGTCGCAATCCCCGAAGGCACTTACGCCGATGCTCGTCACACTATATGTCTCGCCCCGAATTGTAATCGAAGAAGGAATGTTAATGTCGCCTGTATATTTGACACCTTCCTGAGAGTATGTAACCTCTGCAACCTTGTTTTCCTTGTCAAGCTTATAGAATATACCTGCCATATCAAGCATTTCTGTAATGCTTTTGAACTCTTTCCAGTAGTCTGCGGCGGCATATACTTCCTTGCAGCCAAAGGGTACCATAAGTGTTGCATTCTTACGGTTTGTTAAAGTGTTTTCTTCGATAGCCAAAGGCTCTTCCATTTTTACTATTACCTTGGTTAAATTGCTGCAACCATAGAAAGCCTTACTGCCGATACTTGTTATACCTTCTGGGATGATAATAGAACTCAGACCCTGACAATTAGAGAATGCATATTCACCAATGCCTGTCACACTCTCGGGAATGTCAGTTGTCTTACAACCGATAATCAGAGTGTTTGTTGCTGTTTCTATAATCGCATTGCAATCGTTACGTGAATCATAGGTGCTATTGCCTCCTTCAATTTTGATAGAAGTCAAATTTCTGCAACCAGAAAACGCTGCGACATCAACGCATGTTACACTCTCTGGAATAGTGATGGAGGTCACATTATCACAACCGCCAAAAGCATTTTTTCCGATAGATGTTACACTTTGGGGGATAATTGTGCCACCACAACCAATAACCAGAGTATTTGTTGCTGTTTCTATAATTGCATTGCAATCATGTCTTGAGTCGTATTTCGTATTTCCATCTCCTACTATGATGGAGGTCAAAGCATCGCAATACATAAAAGCGGAGCCACCAATAGTTGTTACGCCGTTTCCTATGATTACCGAGGTTAGACCTTTACAAGACGAGAAGGCTTCCACGCCAATGCTCGTCACACTATTTGGTATGTCAATAGAAGAAAGCGTTTCACAGCAATAGAAGGCTTCCACGCCAATGCTTGTTACATCATTTGGAATGACTGTTTTCTGGCAACCTAAAACTAGGGTGTTTGTTGCTGTTTTTATAATTGCATTGCAGTTGTTGCGAGAATCGTAGTATGGGTTCCCCTCTTCCACCCTGAAGGAGACAATCTTGTTGCAACCCAGGAAAGCATGGTAGCCAATACTCGCTATACTCCGAGGGATTGTGATAGAAGTCAGACCAGTGCATAGTTGGAAGGCTTGCATGCCAATGCTTGTCACAGTGTTTGGAATGATGACTGAAGTCAAACTATAGGATGCGAGGAAAGCATCTGTGCCGATGCTTGTCACGCTGTAAGTTTTGCCGTCATAGGTGATGGACTCTGGAATAACAACGCGACCTGAGTAGGAACCATCACTACGGTAAGTCACCGTCGCGTTATCCCCAGAGAAGTTGTAATAAATGCCATCTATCTCGGCATCATAGGCAAAGGCATTGATGCCAGAGAAGAGACAAAGTAATAGAAAGGGTAATGTTTTTGGTTTCATAATGATTGTGGATTAGAATTTAAAAGATTCGTTAATTGAGAGTTTTATTTCGGCCTATATGCAATAGAAACGTGGACTTCATTCCTCTACGTTTCAGAGGTATCGGCAAACACCTTGCAGCTTAACGAGTAAAAGCCCACGCCGAGACGTGAGCATACTGGAGTTAACTCTCGCTGCTTCATTAAATTTGCCGATTTTCTGAAACAAGATTCAAGCGGACGCTTCTTTATCTGTTATGTCTAAGTCTTTGTTGTTTATTCCATAGGCCTATTCATGTTGAAAATTGAAAGTTGAGAATTGAAAACAGATTATACTGCTATGCCTGTGCGCATTACATCCCGATAAAGAGGTGATGGTTCGTTTTCTTGCATGAGGACAGGTTCTATTAGGGTGCTTAATTTGAATGCATCCATTGTGATGAGTGTGGAATTGTCCAGCCACGTCCCTTTGAACTTTGGCACAATAACAGCCACATCTATGTCACTCCAAGGATTTGCATAGCCCTTGCTATAAGAACCATACATATATACTTTGATGTCCCCATCGAAGCGCGGAGATATGACTTTCTTGTATTCGCGCACAATCGCCAACGCCTCTTCTTGTGTCAGAGTTTTTGGAGTATCCATTGATGTATCTGTTTTGTCTGTTCAATTATGTACTTACATTTGTCTTCATTGAGTGTTGCCGCAACATCCTTTTTGTACTGGGGATAGCGAGCTTCTATATTCATAGGCACCATCATAGCAAGGAATCTCAGTGTTTCATCATTAAGCTCTTGCATCAAGCCACAGCTTTCCAACAATTTGATATGACTATGCGTATTACAGCCAGCGCCCACCTCTATAGAGATATTCCGCTGTGTCAAGGTCATTGTCAACAATATCCAGCCAATACTTCACTCGTTCCTCTGTAGTCATAAATTAAATTTCTTGCCACAAAGTTAGCGAATTATCCAATACGAGCAAAGAAATGGGCAAATTATTTCAGGTTTAGGCACAAAAAAAACCTCTCAACGGAACACATTGAAAGGCTGGATTGCGGGCGGTATATAATCAACATCTAAAGACACGAAAGACACAAAATAAAGAATAGTCATAACACAAATTGCTATAAATAGCCTTCAAATGTTTTATTATTATCAAGAATTAGAGAATTAGAGAATTGTTATTTGCTGTCGATGATTGAATCTATGCGAATTGGAGAATTGATGTTTGTAGGAGCAAACATGTACTTTCATTCTCACAAATTCTTTATGGCTCTCAAAGAAAGAAAATTGACTTTATCCTTTTGGCCGTCGAGCTAAAGCTTCTCAAATTCTCTAATTCTTGATAAATAGATTTCTGTGCTTTCTGTGGTTTCTGTGTGAAATAAAAAGACGTGCTTCTGTGCGGGGAATTCTGTGACTTTAGTATAGGAACACCCTGACGTTCTTAGCACTTCCTGGGGCTCCTTGCTCTGCACGCGGCAGGTATTCGATGCCTCTGATTTGCTGCTCAGAACCAAGGTCAATGACTAGAAGATGGGGAGTCTCGGCTCCCTTTTCTGTTTGCCAATAAGTGCTTTCCTGAAGGTCGTAAACCTTGTCGCCGAGGTGGTTGCCGTTCTCGTCCTCTGAGTCGGCATACTTCACCGTCCACGGCTCACGACTGATGCGTTTGCCCTCATCATCAAGAGCATATAGCTCCGCTATGGCCGTCACATCGTTCTCTTTTTGTGTGCTCTGTACTTCGATGGCAAGATAACGTCCGCGACTATTCCTCTTGAAATTGAGTGTCTGCCAGCCGTTGCCAGCCTTCAATTCTCCCTCGAATGCAGGGGACTTCGAATTAAGGTCTGGCTTGTCGCCAGGGTTGTTGTGCTTGTTGTTCTTCTCTAGCTGAAGCTTGTTCAGCTCGGGTTCTGCCTGTCCCCAGACGACGCGTTCTGCAGGGCCTACAACATCGAGGACAATCACCTCGTTCTTGCCCTTCTTGAGCCAGCAGCCAGGCACATAAAGCGTCTGCTGCGGACCAATCGACCAGATGCGTCCCATAGCATGACCATTCACCCAAACTTGTCCCTTGCCCCACTTCTCGAAGTTGAGGAACGTGTCGCCCACTTTCTTGAGATCGAAGTAGCCGCGATAGTAGCCGCGTCCGAAGATGAGGTCGTCTGCTTCTCGGGCAAACCTGAAACCGCGGCCAATGACTGGCTCGTTAAGAGATTCGTGAGTGGTCGGCTTTTCTCTTTCCAACTCTCCATTCTGCGTCTTGAAAGCCTGCACAGCCACTTCGTAATCGTCAGGAATACGAATGCTCTCCCATTGATTGGGCGTATAAGTGATTTCCGTTTTATCTACACCGCCAAGATGCGAACTGATTGAGGTCGTGATGGTCGGCTTGCTCACCAATCCCTTGAAGTCTTTGATGGCACGACCGAAGTTGATGCGCCCCATGCCTTCTACAAGAATCTGCAACTCCTGCCCCTGCTTGATGGGCGGCAAGGTGAGCGTCTTCTCATTCTTCACGCGGTCAATCTTGCCCATGTACTTGCCGTCGATGAAGACTTGGGCGAAATCGTGGGCATCGATGGTAAGCGTAGATTGTGCGGCAGATAAATAGCTTCCCGATTGCGGTATCTCAGGCAAACGAGTGCAATAGAGCACAGCGCCCCACCCCATGTCAAGCTCTTCGAAGGTCTTCGGGCGGTCGCCATGAGCCTCTTCCTCGTGTTCCCACCATGTGTATTTCCAGTCGAAACCATTGAAGAGCGGAGCAAACTCGGTCAGCTCGAACTTGGGAACGGTAATGATAGGCATGGGAGCCTTGGGAACAGCAGGAAGCCCCCTCCCCGCTCCCCCTTTGGGGGAGTGCTTCTCCATCATCTTGCGAAGCTCCCAGAACTTAGGCGTAGGCAAGCCCCATTCGTTGATGGGCGCGTCGTAGTCGTAGCTCGTCACATCTGGCGCAAAGCCGGGAGAGTTGGCACCTGCCCAATGGCCGAAGGAGGTGCCGCCATGGGTCATGTAGAGTGAGAAGCTGATGCCTTTGCTGAGCATCTCGTCCATGCCTTCCACCATATCCTTCGCCGGACGCGTCTCGTGCTGTGCTCCCCACTTGTCGAACCAACCGCTCCAGAACTCGGAGCACATCTTGGGAGCATCTGGACGCAGTTCGCCAAGCCTGCGGAACTGCTGGTCGATGTTGGCTCCCGTGCCGAAGTTCATCGTCCAAACGAGGTCGTCGAGGCCGTTCTTCTCAAAGTTCGATGCCCAGTCGCATTGGAAGAGCGACAACTCCTTTCCATATATACCACGTAAGCAGTCGCGAATCTCGCTGATGTACGGCTTGTCCTCGCCATAGCTACCGTACTCGTTCTCCACCTGCATCATGATGATGGGGCCGCCGTTCTGTATGGTGAGGGGCTTCAGTTGCTCGCCTACCTTCTCTTCGAATATCTTCACGCGCTCCATGAAGTAAGGGTCGCGCTCACGGAGCTTGATGTCCTTCTTCTTGAGCAACCACCAGGGCAAACCGCCCATTTCCCATTCAGCACAGACGTAAGGACCAGGGCGGACGATGACGTACATGCCGTTCTTTTGCGCCAGGCGGCAGAACTCAGCCACATCGTTGTTGTCCGTGAAGTTGAACTCACCCTCTCGTTGCTCGTGGATGTTCCAGAAGATGTAGATGCACACGGTGTTCATGCCCAGCGCCTTGCACATCTTGATGCGATGTTCCCAGTACGGACGCGGAATGCGTGGGTAATGCACTTCAGCTGCCTTCACGATAAAGGGCTGACCGTTCAGGAGGAAAGACTTGTTGCCTATGGTGAAGTTGTCTGCAGCAATGCTTGCGGAGAACAACACCAAAGCAATGATTGTCAAAAGCTTGGTTATCTTCATGGTATTTTGTATATTAAGGTTTCTTCTCAAGAAGCACTACGTTCTCGACGTGTTGTGTGTGTGGGAACATATCAACTGGCTGAACTCGCTTCACCTCATACTTCTCGGCGAGCAATTGCAGGTCGCGAGCTTGAGTGGCAGGGTTGCAGCTCACATATACGATGCGCTGAGGGTCTGCAAAGAGAATAGCGTCGATGACATCACCATGCATACCGGCTCTCGGAGGGTCGGTAATGATGATGTCGGGCTTGCCGTGCTTCTCGATGAAGTCACGGTTGAGGATGTCCTTCATGTCGCCGGCAAAGAACTCCGTGTTCTCGATACCGTTTATCTTAGAGTTCACCTTAGCATCCTCAATAGCCTCGGGCACATACTCGATGCCAATGACCTTCTTTGCCTGGCTTGCCACGAAGTTAGCAATTGTGCCTGTTCCTGTGTAAAGGTCATAGATGAGAGGTAAAGACCCACCCCTACCCTCCCTTAAAGGGAGGGATTCCTCCCCCTTTAAGGGGGAGCTAGAGAGGGTCTTTACTACCTTATATAATATATAGGCCTGCTCGGTATTGGTCTGATAGAAACTCTTCGGGCCGACCTTGAACTTGAGGCCTTCCATCTCGAGGAAGATATGGTCAGTACCGCTATAGAGATGCACGTCGAGGTCGCCAATGGTATCGTTGTACTTCTCGTTGTTCACCCAAAGCAGGCTCGACACCTCAGGGAACTCTTCGTGCATCCACTTCAGCATCTCTATAGCCTGTTCCTTTAATTCGGAGGCAGAAAGCGTGTCGAAAGGTACAAAGCAGAACTGCATCAAGACCATCAGCTCGCCTGTATTCGAGAGGCGAATCATCATGTTCCTTAGTAAGCCATGATGCTCGCGGGCATTGAAGAAGGAGAGTCCGTGTTCGTAGGCATACGCTTGGGCTCCATTGCGAAGGCGATTGTTGACGTCATCCATGAGCTTGCAGTCCTGTATGGGCAGTATCTTGTCGAAAGCTCCAGAAGTGTGGAAGCCAACCGCACCAGGCTGCTCAAACTTCTTGCCCGAGCGAATCTCCTCTTCTGTAAGCCAAATCTTGTCGGCAAAACCGAACTCCAACTTGTTGCGGTAGCACCTGGTCTTCTCCGAACCAAGAATAGGGCTGCACTCAGGCAAAGGTATCTTCCCGATGCGCTCCAGATTGTCCATCACCTGCTTCTGCTTGTAGCGAAGCTGGTCCTCGTAAGGCAGAATCTGCCACTTGCATCCTCCGCACACACCATAATGCGGGCAAAAAGGTTCCGTTCGGCATTCAC
The DNA here is from genome assembly GCA_900313705.1 of uncultured Prevotellaceae bacterium. Taxonomy (GTDB): domain Bacteria; phylum Bacteroidota; class Bacteroidia; order Bacteroidales; family Bacteroidaceae; genus Physcousia. The sequence goes on along the minus strand of OMSJ01000020.1, from coordinate 2,400 downwards.
TCTTCTTGTGGATATGCGTGCAGATGGCCTCGGCATAGTGATGTTTCTTCCTCGTGACACGAAGGTCAACAACATCTCCAGGCACAACATAAGGCACAAAGACCACCATATCATCTATGCGGACAAGCGCTTTCCCTTCGGCTGCCACATCTTGTATCTCTACTTCCCTATAAACGGGCAATTCTTTCTTCTTTCTCGACATAATTAAGGCTGTTTCTTATACTTTCGGATGCAAATTTAAGCATTTTATCATAATTTTAGATGATTTCTTTGGGATAATAAAGAAAATAGAATAACTTTGCAAAATTGAATAATACAATTCATACATTATATTTTTACATTATGAGTCAAAAACGTGTTTATACCTTCGGCAACGGACAAGCGGAAGGTAACGCGCAAATGCGCGAGCAGCTGGGTGGCAAAGGTGCCAATCTGGCTGAGATGAATCTTATCGGTGTTCCTGTTCCTCCAGGCTTCACCATCACCACCGACGTCTGCAACGAGTACTACGAAGTCGGACAGGAGAAAATCATGGAACTCTTGAACGACGACGTCATGGCAGCCGTAAAGCACATCGAAGTGCTGATGAACTCCAAGTTCGGCGACGCTCAGAACCCGCTGCTCGTCAGCGTACGTTCCGGCGCTCGTGCCTCTATGCCTGGCATGATGGACACCATCCTCAACCTCGGACTTAACGATGAGGTAGCTGAGGGAATGGTCAAGAAGACTGGCAACCCACACTTCGTCTATGACAGCTACCGCCGCTTCGTACAGATGTACGGCGACGTAGTGCTCGAACTGAAGCCCGCCAACAAGACAGACATCGACCCGTTCGAAGAAATCATCGAACAGGTGAAGGCCATCCGTGGCGTGAAGCTCGACAAGGACCTCAGCGTGGAAGAGCTCAAGGAACTGGTGGTTCGCTTCAAGAAAGCCATCAAGGAACGCACAGGCAAGGACTTCCCCAACGACCCCATCGAACAGCTCTGGGGTGCTATCTGCGCCGTATTCCGCAGCTGGATGAACGAACGCGCCATCCTCTATCGCAAGATGGAAGGCATACCCGACGAATGGGGAACAGCCGTCAGCGTTATGGCAATGGTCTTCGGCAACATGGGCGACACTTCAGCAACAGGTGTTTGCTTCAGCCGCGACGCTGCCAACGGCGAGAACATCTTCAACGGTGAGTACCTCGTGAACGCTCAAGGTGAGGACGTCGTAGCAGGCATCCGCACACCTCAGCAGATTACAAAGGTTGGCTCTCAGCGCTGGGCAGAACGTGCTGGTATCAGCGAAGAAGAGCGTGCTGCAAAATATCCCTCTATGGAGGAAGCTATGCCCGAGATTTACAAGCAGCTCGACGCCATCCAGAACAAGCTAGAGGAACACTATCGTGACATGCAGGACATGGAGTTCACCGTACAGGAAGGCAAACTCTGGTTCCTCCAGACACGTAACGGCAAGCGCACAGGTGCCGCTATGGTGAAGATTGCCATCGACCTGCTCCACGAAGGAAAGATTGACGAAAAGACTGCTATCATGCGTTGCGAGCCTCAGAAACTCGACGAACTCCTGCACCCCGTATTCGACAAGAAGGCTCTCTCTACAGCTAAGGTAATTGCTCAGGGTCTGCCTGCATCTCCTGGTGCTGGTTGTGGTCAGATTGTCTTCCATGCAGATGACGCACAGGCTTGGCATGCAGATGGTCACAAGGTTGTACTCGTCCGCATCGAGACAAGCCCCGAAGACCTCGCTGGTATGTCAGCAGCAGAAGGCATCCTCACCGCTCGCGGCGGTATGACCAGCCACGCAGCCGTCGTGGCCCGTGGCATGGGCAAGTGCTGCGTCTCTGGCGTAGGTTCGCTGAACGTAGATTACAAAGCCAAGACCGTAGAAATCGACGGCGTGGTTTATAAGGAAGGTGACTACATCTCCATCAACGGCACAACCGGTCAAGTTTACGCCGGCGAAGTTCCCACCAAGGCAGCAGAACTCTCTGGCGACTTCAAGGAACTCATGGACCTCTGCGACAAGTACACCAAGCTGCAGGTTCGCACCAATGCCGACACACCACACGATGCTGAGGTGGCACGTGCATTTGGCGCTAAGGGTATCGGTCTGACACGTACAGAGCACATGTTCTTCGACGACCAGAAGATTATCGCCATGCGTCAGATGATTCTGGCTGACAGCGCCGAAGGTCGTGAGAAAGCTCTTGCAAAGCTCCTCCCCTATCAGAAGGCTGACTTCAAGGGCATCCTCAAAGCCATGAACGGACTGCCCGTGAACATCCGTCTGCTCGACCCGCCATTGCATGAGTTCGTTCCCCATGACCTCGCCGGTCAGGAGACGATGGCAAAGGAGATGGGCGTTGACCTGCAGACCATCCAGCGTCGCGTA
>OMSJ01000131.1 GCA_900313705.1 uncultured Prevotellaceae bacterium | reverse complement strand
AGAGAACGTTCCTGGGGCATGAGCGACGACTACCGCATTGCCGTCCAACACGGCAGCACGATGGTCCGCATCGGCAGCCTCATCTTCGGCGAAAGGATATATAAGTGATTCCTGTTTCGCGCCAACCAAGGCAACTGCCGGAGTTATTAAATCATTAGGGATTGGGGGCTAAACACCCCTATTCTACCACCTGCATCGACCTCAGCAGGCAGGCAACATCCTTCATGCCAGGAACAACAATGTCGGCTCCGGCATCTTTCAAAAGATGGTCCTCCAGTGGACCGGTATTGGCGGCAATAGTGAAGATGCCTGCCTTGTGCGCCGACTCCACACCAAGTGGTGCATTCTCCACCACGACGGCTTCTTCGGCTTTGATGCCAGCCTTCTGCAAGCCCATCAGATAGGGTTCGGGATGTGGTTTGCCGTGCTTCACGTCGAAGCCCGTCACCATCAGCTCCTGACGGAAGAAGCCCGGATAGTGTTTCTCCAAGCGCTCGAGCAAAGAGGTCTGTGCGCTACCCGTCACAAGCACAATCTTACAACCAAGCTCCTTGGCTGCTGTCAAAGCCTCGAACGCTCCGGGCATCGGCTTAGGCTCAGGACAGGTGTTGAACACCTCAGCCTTCGCAGCATAGATACGTTCTATCTCTTCCGGTGTCGCATCACGTCCCCAATAACGCTGAGCCAGGATGTTAATAGTGCCGCTGCCCGTCCTGCCTTCGTGCAGGTAAGCCTCGTAGGCCGTCATCTCCAGCCCGAACTGCGTCATAGCATGCGACCACGCATACGCATGGTTCGGCATACTGTCGAAGAGCACGCCGTCCATATCGAAAAGAACTGCTTTCAGCATTTCTATTTAGGATTAAGGATTAAAGATTAAGGATTAAAGTTTGGTTGTCTTACTATTAAAGAAGATTTGTATCAAACCTTAATCTTTAATCCTTAATCTTTAATCTATTTATTCTGCCAGACGTTTGCGAATGGCAACCGTCTCGGCTTCATAGCCAGGCTTTCCTAAAAGGGCGAACATATTCTTCTTGTAAGCCTCAACGCCGGGCTGGTTGAAGGGGTTGACGCCGAGGATGAGACCGCTCACGCCACAAGCCTTCTCAAAGAAGTAAATCATCTGACCGATGTAGTACTCGTTCAGGCGAGGCACGATGAGACGCATGTTGGGCACGCCGCCATCCACGTGAGCGAGCTGTGTGCCAAGCTCTGCCATCTTGTTCACCTCATCCACACGCTTGCCAGCCAGGAAGTTCAGGCCGTCGAGGTTCTCCTCGTCGCTGGGGAAGAGCAGTTTGTGCTCCGTCTCTTCCACGCTGACGACGGTCTCGAAGATGCTGCGTTCGCCTTCCTGAATCCACTGACCCATCGAGTGAAGGTCGGTCGAGAAGTCAACGGCAGCCGTGAAGATGCCCTTGTGGTCCTTGCCCTCGCTCTCGCCGTAGAGCTGCTTCCACCACTCGTTCATGTAGTGAAGCTTGGGCTGGAAGTTGACGAGAATCTCAATCTTCTTGCCACTCTGATAGAGGGCGTTGCGTACTGCTGCATACTGCAGACAGATGTTCTGCTCGAAGGGAACGTCGGCAGCTACTGCCTTCTCCATATCTGCAGCACCCTGAACGAGCTTTGCAATATCGAAGCCTGCTACTGCGATGGGCAGCAGACCGACGGGAGTGAGCACGCTGAAGCGGCCGCCCACGTTATCGGGAATGACAAACGAGGTGTAGCCTTCCTTGTCGGCACAAGTGCGGGCAGCGCCCTTCTTGGCGTCGGTAACGGCCACGATGACCTTGCGAGCCATCTCCTTGCCGCGCTGCTGTTCGCATTGTTTCTTCAGCAGACGGAAAGCCAGGGCAGTCTCGGTCGTGGTGCCGCTCTTGGAGATGTTGATGACACCGAAGCGACGGTCCTTCAAGTACTCCGTGAGCTCGAAGAGATAGTCCTCGCCGATGTTGTTGCCGGCGAAAAGGATGTTGGGGTTCTCGCCCTTGTTGACGAGCCACTGGAAGCTGTTGCCGAGTGCCTCGATGACGGCGCGGGCACCAAGATAGGAGCCGCCGATGCCAGCCACAACCACGGTGTCGCAGTTCTCGCGAAGCGTCTGTACGCAAGCCTGCAGCTTCGTCATGAACTCAGCCGTGATGCTGCTGGGCAAGTGGAGCCAGCCCAGGAAATCGTTACCTGCACATGTTCCGGCCTCGACCTCTGCCTTCGGAGCGAAGGCTGCAATCTGCTCCGCACTCAGCAGAGCCTTTGAATAATCGAGTTTTAACATCTTATTTATTTACTATTTGACGATTTACTATTTTCTGTTCATTCCCCCTAAAGGGGGGCAGGGGGTCTTTTCGCGTGCAAAGGTACGACAATTAATTGGAAAATGAAAGCAGAGAAATGGAATTTAACAGGATTATCTGCAATCACAAATATTTATTAAGTAAACACCTGCTCGATGAGTTGCACGAACTCCTTGTAGGCAAAGGTGTCGTGCAGTTCGTGGAGCGAGTCAGCCAAGCCTCGATAGTGCCACTCGTGGTCCTTTCGGTCCTTAGAGTGAAAGCGGTTCCATAGCTTGTCGCCCTGCACGGCATAGTCGCGTGCAATGGCTCGCATGTTGGAAAGCTTGTCGCCCAGGGCTACCATCTTGGCATCGAGGGAAGCAGAGGCCAGACGGTCGATGGCTGCCTGTTTGCGTTTGCGCCAGTTTCCTACGTCGTGTCCTTCCGGATGCGGCTCGTCTGTCTCCGCTGCCACCAGTGCTGCTATGCGGTCGCCGAACTCATCGCGTATCTGCTCCAACGTGATGTCGGTGTCCTCTACAACATCATGCAAGGCAGCTGCAGCCAGCAGCTCCTGGTCGGGTGTCATCGTGGCTACAATCCCGACGGCTTCCAATGGATGCACAATGTAAGGGAATCCTTTGTCTCGGCGCTCGGTGCCGGCATGGGCACGGACAGCAAACACGATGGCGCGGTCCAGGAGCTCGGTGTCTAAGGGCATGTTTGCCATATCAGTCCTTTCTTATCGCAATGGCGTTAAGGGATAGACAAGGAGCACGATGAAGATGTTAGCGGCAAGGATGATGAGGTTCATCAGCAGGCCAATGCGCATGAAGTCGCTGAAGCGGTAGCCGCCTGGGCCATACACCAGCATGTGAGTGGGTGAGCCGATGGGCGTGGCAAAGCTGCTGCTGACGCTTATCATCAGGGCGATGAGGAAGGGGAACGGCTCGTAGCCTAACTTCTCAGCAGCCTGATACATGATGGGGAAGAACATGGCTCCTGCTGCCGTGTTGGAGATGAACTCGGTGATGAAGGTGCCCACTAAGCAGATGGCTGTCATCACGACGATGGGGTTCGTGCCACAGATGTCGAGGATGCCGAATGCCAGTCGCTCGGCAATGCCTGTCTTCTGGATGGCAATGCCAAGAACCACGCTGCCGGCAAAGACCATAAGGATGTCCCAGTTGATGGCACGCATGGCCTGTTCTGCGCTGCAGCAACGGAAGATGAGCATGGCTGCGGCAGCTATGAAGGCACACTGCAGCAAAGGCATGATGCCGAGAGCTGAGACGACAACCATTGTTATCATGATGGCAGTAGAAACAAGCGTGCCCGTCCCGATGTTGGGCACCTCTGCTGAGTCGAAGAATTGGAGGTCGCCAGAGAATTCCTGTGGTTGCGTCTTGCTGCTTCCCATTTCCAGGAGCAGCGTGTCGCCTGCCTGCAGGATGACATCGCGCGGCGAACTCTCGATGCGCTTGCCGCGACGCGATACGGCTACCAGTGTGACATCGTGGTTGTGCTCGAATTGGTTTTCTCTCATGGTGTTGCCTATCAGCTTGCTGCCAAACCTGACATGTGCCGTCCGCAAATGGCGTTCATCTGTAGCCGCCTCGCTATAGTGGAACACATGATGGTCGGCATTGACCAGTCCGTGGGTCCTCTTTAGCTCCAAGAGCTCGTCTATCTGTCCGGCATAGACCAGACGGTCGCCGCCCATCATAGGTTCATTGTCGGGCACAGGCGACATGATCTTTTCATCATCAAAATGGCGCAACTCTACGAGGCTGCCGCCGCGAACATTGTTCAGTCCAAGGCTGCCGATGCTCTTCGCAATGTTGGGATTGTCGGAAGGCACAAGCATCTCCACGGTGTATTCGCCTGTCGATTCGAAGGCTGCTTCTGGAGCCTTGCGGTCGGGCAACAGACGACGCATGGCAATGACGGACAGGATGCCAACTGCGAGGCAGAAGAGGCCAGGTATGGTTGTAGCCAGTACGTTCATCGCCACACCGGTATGGTCTTCGTAGAGTCCGCTGATAATCAGGTTCGGTGGCGTGCCTATGAGGGTACAGACACCGCCCATGCCTGAAGCGTAGCTCAAGGGAATGAGCAGCTTTGAAGGCGAGACGCCAAGCTTCTTTGCCCACATCTTCACGATGTTGACGAAGAGGGCAACGACGGTGGTGTTGCTGAGAAACGAACTAAGCACAGCCACCGGCATCATCAGGCGCATGACAGCCTTCGAGTAGCTGTCGGGTTGCCCCAGCAGGTGCTTCACTATCCATTGCAGCACACCTGTATGCGTCAAGCCCGCTATGACGACAAACAGGACGCCGATGACTACCACCGACGTTGAACTGAAGCCCGAAAAAGCTTCCTTGGCATCCAGCACGCCTGTGACGAACAAGAAACCGATAGCTCCAAGGAACACCAGGTCGGAGCGCAACTTTGTAAACAGTAGAATACTGAACATGCCCAACACCGTCACGATGGTTATCCAGGCATGAAGGCTGAAGCCTAAAAACATAATAGATTCCATTCTTCTATTTGTTGGTGTTTAAGTTTTAGTTTTTGTCTTTTGCTTTTTGCATGAAGGGCAAGGTCTCAGCCTGCTTGAGCATCATGCTTGCCAACATGTCGTTGGTGTCGTTCTCACCATTGATGGTGTCGTAGAAGTCTTTCAGACCGCTCTTGCCGCCATCGTGCTTCAGCACATGGACCAGGCAGAGATACTGCAGGGCTGTGCTGGAGGAAAGAATGTCGAGGTCGGTAATGGCCAGCCAGGAGAGTGCCAACTGATAAGCATCATCGCTATTGTCGTCGATGAAGCGCTGCAAGTCGCCAAGCGTCTCCATCCCGAAGGACTCGAGCACTTGCAAGTAGGGCATCAAAGAGACAGGATATATCTCTGCCTGATTGACGGAGGCGATGCGCTTGTTGAGACGGTCGAAAGGCTGCAGCTCGAGATAGCCTCGGAAAGAGTCGCACGAGAGAAGCACGTCGTCGAGTCGTCCATCCTTCACCAGGGCTAATGCCTGACGGCGATAGTCGGCGAGTGTGAGCCGCAGACGACTGAACTCGTCGTCTATCAACTCCATCATGCCTGCCAAGCGGCTGAACTGGCGCATGTATTCCCGAGGCATCTTCACTTCGCCTTTGTAGCCAACGTCGTGTTCGATGGTGGACCACACATGCTGCAATGCCGTGCGCATCTGCAACTCGAAGCGCGGCCCGCCTTCCTTCATGCGGCAGATGTAGTGCAGCGAGTTGTAACCGAAAGAGTCCAGTTGATGCAGCTTGCGCTTATCGACGCTCTCACTCCAATCGATGTCGAAGAGGTTCTTGGCAATGACAGCCACCTTATCGACCTCGTCGGTATAGAAGGTAATGACGCGCAGGCCAACGAGGTCAGTCACGTCGTCGATGGTCTTGTACTTCGCGCCCTTCAGCTCCAGCTTACCTGCTAGCGACTTCTCGGTCTTCACGCGGTGCTCAATGGCTGTGACGTAGATGCCCTGCTTTCTCAGCGCATCGTCCATCAGGCTGTAGGCATCCTTGGCCAATTGCTCCAGGGTGGGACGCAGTTCGCGAAACTGCCGCAACAGTTCCTCGCTATGTGGGTCGAGTTTCAGCATCTGAGTCTTACTTGAACTCGAAGATGTTGCTGAAGCCTGTAATGGTAAAGATGGTGCGAACTGCGTCGGTGACGTTCTTGATATAGACATGGCCACCTTTCCCTTCGGCTGTCTTCAGTACATCGAGGAAGATGCGCAGTCCTGCCGACGAGATATAAGTCAGATCTGCACAGTCGAAGATGATGTTCTTTCCTTCACACTCATAGAGGGGACGCATAGCTTTTTCAGTTTCTGGAGCGGTTGAGGTGTCAAGGCTGCCTTCCAGATAGGCAACCATGTTGCCGTCTTGTTCTTGAATTGTTGTCTTCATTGTTTATTTATTATAGTTAAGTTCTTCCTAATTGTCAGTATGTTCAGATTGCCATTACGTTCGTAGTTGATGGAGTCCATGAATTGTCTTACGATGTGTATGCCGAGTCCGCCGATGCGTCGGTCCTTGGCGGAAAGTGTTGTATCGACTTCGGGCAGGACGGTCGGGTCGAAGGGCTTCCCGCTGTCTATGATGGTGAACTTCAGACGGACATCATTCGAGACGGCTTCTACTGTGACGTCGCCTCTTGTGCCTTGCGGGTAGGCGTACTTCATCACGTTGACTACTGCCTCTTCGATGGCGAGCTTCACCTGCATTGTGACGAGGGAGTCAAGTCCGACGGCTTCACATACTTCAGCAACGAAGTCGTTCAGACGAGGCACTTCCTGCGTGTCGTTGGGAAGGACGATGCTCTTGCGCAGCCTGACGTCGCTTTGCTGGCGGATGTATTGTATCGCCATCATGGTCAGGTCGTCGCTCTGCTCAGCATCGCCCACGAACTGGTGGACGGCTTCGGTCATCTCGCTGATGAGTTGCTGCGGTTCCTGATGTTGCTCGGCGAGGGCTTGCGAGGCGACATCCGTCACACGTTCCATCTGGAACTGCGACTGGTTGGCATCCATGGCTTCCGTCAGTCCGTCGGTGAAGAGGAAGATGGTGGTGTCGGTGAATATCAGTGCCTCTTGCAACGTGTATTTCCATGATGGCCTGAAGCCGCAACGTGTATTTCCATGATGGCCTGAAGCCGACGGGGATGTTCGAGTCGCATGGCAGTGTGCCGACGCCTGCGCCGATGAGCAGCGGAGCATCGTGGCCTGCGTTGCAGTAGTACATGCGTCCTGTAGGCAGGTCGAGCACTCCGACGAAGAGCGTGACGAACATGTTGCTCCTGTTCATGTCGGCAATTATCTTGTTCATGGTTGCCATGATGCGGTCGGGCATCGATTCGCGGACCGAAATGGTGCGGAAGACGGCTCTTGTGACTGCCATGAAGAGCGAGGCGGGAACGCCTTTGCCGGAGACGTCGCCGATGCAGAAGAAGAGCTTCTCGTCGCGGAAGTAGAAGTCGAAGAGGTCGCCTCCGACCTCCTTGGCAGGTGTCAGGGAGGCATAGATCTGTACGTCGTCGCGGTCGGCTCTGGAGGGGAACTTGTCGGGCACCATGCCCTTCTGTATGGCGCTTGCGATGCGGAGGTCCCGTTCTATTGATACTTTCTGCGAGGTTGTCTCTTTCAGTTCGTCGATGTACTTCACCAGTGACTGCTGCATGCCAGCAAACGAGTGGCTCAACTGTCCTATCTCGTCGATGCGCTTGAAGTCGGGCAGCTTGACATCGAACTGTCCCGATGCGATGGTTTCAGCTTCCTCAGCCAGACGTTGGAGCGGGTTCAGCTCGCGGGTGATGATGCGGATGAAGAAGTAGAGCATGAGCATCAGGCTGATGGTGACGATGGCATCCACTGTGTGACGCAGTCGGTTGAAGCCGCTGAAGATGTCGCTTTCCGGGCAGACTATCGCCATGGAGCAGCCTGTGTTGCCGAGGGGTTGGTAGAAGACGTAGCTGCTCACGCCGTTGATGGTCGTATGCATCATGCCGTCTTCACCGCGCTGCATGGCGTGGCCAAGCTTGGTCTTGGCTGTGTCGGGCTGTTCGAGGGTCTGGGTAAAGATGGTCTGACGTGTAATCTTGGTTGTGTCGGGATGGACGAAGTACGTACCGCCGCGGCCTATCATGATGCTGTAGGAATTGGGGTAGGGCTTGATTGCCGATATGGTCTGCGAGAGCCAACTGAGCGAGAGACTGGTATTGATGACGCCTATCACCTTTCCCTGCCTGTCCTTGATGACGTCGCAGTAGCTGGTCACCATGTTGTTGGTGTTGGTGGGGACGTCGAAGTCCATGTAGGGTTCTGTCCAGGAGGGCTGGTTGAGCAGCATGGGCATGAGGTACCAGTCCATGTAGAAGTACTGATAGCTGTCGCTGCCGCCTTGTATGGTGCGTATGGAGTCGCCGTCGTGCTTGGAGTATGCCGAGAAGTAGCGGCCTTTGTCCCTGAAGTAGTAAGGCTCGAAGGCGATGGAGCAGTTGTAGAAGTCGGGGTTGTTCTGCAACATGCCGCGACAATAGACGAACATGGAGTCGGGGTTGTCGGAATGCCGTTGTACGAGCCATTTAGTCATGTTCGTAGCCACCTCTACGCGGTTTAGGATGCCTTCGACACGCTCGGCCGTATTGTCGAGAATCTGTGTGGCACGGCTGATGGCTTCCCTTTGCACGGCATCGCGTGCCTGATAGAACAGGAAGCTAAGAGCAGCGATGAAGATGACGGCAGCAAACATCACTACCCATAGGCTGACTCTGACGGAGAGCTTACGACGAATCCACTGTATCATCTTACATTTACCATTTAATCATTTACCATTTAATCATTTACCATTTACCATTTACCATTTACCATTTACCATTTTATTCCTCCCCATAGAGGGGGAGTTAGAGGGGGTCTGTTAGGGGTCTGGTGTGAGGCTTTCGTAGGTTACTTCCTTGCTCAGCATCCCGTTCTCCATCATCAGATGGCAGGCCTGGCGGACCATGTCGGGGCGCAGGCGGAACTCGCGCTCTTTCGACTCACGATCTACTTGCAGACGCAGCACTTCCTCGAGCATGAGCCGCTGCATGGTGCGGTTGGTGGCGATATGGGCTTTCTCGACGTAGCGCATCACGATGTCGAGCGCTTCGTCCGGATGCTGTGCTGCCCACTCCCATCCTTTTCGGCTGGCCTGGGCGAAGCGGTGTGCCTGCTCCTTGTGGCTGTTGTAGTAGGTGCGTGTCATGTAGACGCCGTCCTCCTGGATGTTGTAGCCGTGGTCGCAGAAGCGATAGACGTTCTCTTCCGTTATCTCTACGCCTGCCTGCAAGAGCTGGTAGTACTCGTTGTAGCTCATGGCGAGGGTGGCGTCGAGGGCTCCTGACACGAACAGGTTGACGTTCTGGGCGAAGCGTATCCATTGGTAGTCGAGGTGTTCCTTGTTGCTCATGCAGAAGGCCAACTGGTCGAAGCCTGCGCTCCAGATGCCTACGCGTGCGCCTTTCTGCGTCAGCGGGTCTTTGCCACGTGCGGAGACGATGACCATGGCGTTGTTCATCGACGTCTGCAGGATGTTGACCAAAGGAGCGCCTCCCTCCACGATTTCCAGAGCCTGACAGAGCTGCAAGGTCGTGGCGTGGCACTTGTTGTTGCGCAGTCGGCTCATGGCAGATTGGGTGGCTGAGGGATGTTCTATCCTCACCTTTATGCCTGCCTCCTGGTAGAAGCCCATCTCTTCTGCCACGTAGTAGCCTGCGAACTGTGCCTGCGATGTCCACTGGGGCGTAAACACGAGCGTGTCGCTCTGTGCCGATGCTGTCAGCACAGCCGCTGCCATCGAGATGCGTATGAAGGGCGGAATTATATCTTTGATGCCAAACATGGGTCCGGTTCTTTTCGGGTACAAAGGTACGAAATAAAGATTAAAGATTAAAGAATAAGGAATAAAGAAATGAAAGAAAAGCCAAAAACGCGTCGCTTCGGGCCGAAAAAGCTTATAACAAAGTATTGCTGTCCGGGGAAAAGCACCGAAGGTGCGAAAGAACACAGACGGGGGTGTTTTCCGCCTGCGCCTGACCGAAGGGAAGAACCCCCGGGACATGATAGCCTGACAATAATAAGCCCCGAAGGGGCGACAGAATATGTAACTTGTATAATAACAACTTGCTTATGTCTCTGTCGCCCCTTTAGGGCTTTCTCTTTTGTCGCAACATTACCGGGGGTT
>OMSJ01000062.1 GCA_900313705.1 uncultured Prevotellaceae bacterium | reverse complement strand
GTGGGACCGAACATCGGGTGGGTCGAGACATAGCGCCGTCCCGTCTGCTCGTAGAAGTCCTTCAGGCCGGTCTTGACCGAAGAGATGTCCGATATGATACAGTCTGCGGGCAGACAGGGGATGACTTGCTGGAAGACATCTATGGTGTACTTCAGCGTGACGGCGTTGATGACGAGTTCTGGCTTGAAGTCGCGTATCTCGTCGAGCGACGTGAAGCGCTGCGTATTGTAGAGGAAGCGCATCCGTCGCGCATCAATCTCATAGACGGCGCACTCGTGGTCGAAGGAGAGGACGTCCGTGAAGAACGACCCCATCTTGCCTGCGCCAAGGATAAGTATTCTCATAACTGCTAATTTACAAACTACCCGTACTTATGTCAACAAGTACTCGTACTTATTGCGACAAGTACGTGTACTTACGGCAATAAGTACACGTACTTCCGGGACTTCATTTATTTATTAATAATCTCCATCTGCTGGCGGACGCTCTCTTCGTGTATGTTCTCGAAGATGCTCTTGATGCATTCGCGGCCAATGCCGAGCAGCGAACCCTGTGCCCCGCGCTTGTCGAGAATCTCGCTGTAACGGCGTGTCTGCACGACCGTCATGCCGCATTCCTTCTTGTATTCGCCGATGTTGCGGCACACCTTCATGCGCTTGGCCAGCAGTTCGATGAGCTCGTCGTCGAGTTCGTCTATCTCGTGTCGGAGGTCCTTGAGCCGGTCAGCATGTTCCACGGTATCGCGGAACACGAGGCGCGACACGATGAAGTCGAGCACCTCGGGCGTCACCTGCTGCGAAGCGTCGCTCCAGGCTTTGTCGGGATTGCAATGGCTCTCCACGATGAGGCCGTCGAAGCCCATGTCCATTGCCTCCTGACAGAGCGAAGCAATCAGGTCGCGACGGCCACTGATATGACTGGGGTCACAGACGATGGGCAGCTCCGGCAGGCGACGCTTCAGCTCGATGGGTATCTGCCACATCGGTTCGTTGCGGTACAGCTTCTTCTCGTAGCTGCTGAAGCCACGGTGGATGGCTCCCAGCTTCTGTATGCCAGCACCGTTGATGCGCTGCAAGGCACCTATCCAGAGCTCAAGGTCCGGATTGACAGGGTTCTTGACGAGGACAGGCACATCGGTTCCCTTCAGGGCATCGGCAAGAGCCTGTACTGCAAAGGGATTGGCCGTGGTGCGGGCACCTATCCAGAGGATGTCGATGCCATACTTGAGGGCCAGCTCGACGTGCTCAGGCGTAGCCACTTCCGTAGCGACGAGCATACCCGTCTCCTTCTTGACATTCGCCATCCAGGGCAGTGCAGGCTCACCGTGTCCCTCAAAGCCCCCGGGCTTGGTACGCGGCTTCCACACACCGGCACGGAAGAGGTGGCAGCCTTTGCCTGCAAGCTGCTTGGCGGTAGTCATCACTTGTTCTTCTGTCTCAGCACTGCAAGGACCGGCGATGATGAAAGCACGCTCCTGGTCACTTGGCAGGTTCAAGGGTTGTAATTGAAGTTCCATTATAGTGAGTTTTTTCGTTGTTTCGTTATCTTATTCTTCGTTATAACGTTATATCGTTATTACGTTATCACGACAAATCCTTAAATCCTCAAATCTTTAAATCTTTAAATCCTTAAATCCTTAAATCCTTAAATCCCATTATTCTTCGGAGTGCTTCGGCGAACTTGTCCTCCTTGGCACAAAGGCTGATGCGGATGTAGCGGTTGCCGTTGGAGCCGAAGATGAAGCCTGGCGTGATGAACACCCGTGCTTCGTGAAGGACACGTTCCGTCAGCTCCTCTACATTATTATATATGTCGGGTATGCGTCCCCAGAGGAACATGCCTGCCTGCTCCGGGTCGTACTGGCAGCCCAGCACCTGCATGATTTCCTCGGCATAGCGGCGGCGACGGGCGTAGGTCTCGACGTTAGCCTGCCTGTGCCAAAGGTCAGAGTTCTCGTAGGCCTTGGCTGCGGCAAGCTGCACGGCACGGAAGGTGCCACTGTCGATGTTGCTCTTCACCTTCAGTATCCATCCCACGAACTGCGCATTGGTGGCAAGCATACCGACACGCCAGCCTGGCATGTTGTGGCTCTTCGACATCGAATTGAACTCGATGCAGCACTCCTTGGCACGCGGCACCTGCAGGATGGACAAACGCTCACCCTCATTGAGGATGAAGCTGTAGGGATTGTCATTGACCACGATGATGCCGTGACGCAAAGCAAAATCGACAAGCCGCTCATAGGTCTCCCTGCGAGCCTTTGCTCCGGTCGGCATGTTCGGGTAGTTCGTCCACAGCAGCTTCACACGGCTGAGGTCCATCCGCTCCAGTTGTTCAAAGTCCGGCTGCCAGCCATTCTCAGGCAGCAGGTCGTAGTTCACAATCTTGGCTCCGAGCAGCTTGCTCAGACTTGTATAGGTGGGATAACCAGGATTCGGCACGAGGACCTCATCGCCGGGATTGACGAAAGCCAGCGTGACATGCAGAATGCCTTCCTTGCTGCCTATGAGAGGCTGAATCTCCTTTGCCGGGTCAAGGTCAACGCCGTACCACCTTTTGTAGAAGCCGGCCATAGCCTTGCGCAGCTCCGGTATGCCCATCGTGGGCTGGTAGCCATGAGCCGTCGGCTTTTGCGCCTCAGCACAAAGCGTCTCGATGGTTTCGGGCGAAGGAGGCATGTCAGGACTCCCGATAGCAAGGCTGATGACGTCCTTGCCCTCGGCATTCATCGCGGCAACCTCCTTGAGCTTGCGACTGAAGTAATACTCGCTGACTCCGGCAAGTCTGTCCGCCGGCACAAAGTTCAATTCGTTATCCATAATTCACAGTTATCTATTGCAGTAACAAATCCTTAATCTTTAATCCCTAATCCTTAATCCTTAATCTTTAATCCTTAATCCTTATATGCTTTGCTTTCCACTTTCATATACACCAAGTTGTTTGAGTTCCCGCGTAAGCGGAGTGATGGCATTGAGAGCCTGACGATAGCGCTTCTCGTCGTTGAAGGAGAGGTCGATGTAGAACATGTACTGCCACTCCTGCCCGATGATGGGTACTGCCACTCCTGCCCGATGATGGGTAGCGACTGTATTTTCGTCAGGTTGAGTTTGTAGAAGGATAGTACGGACAGGATGGCGCTGAGGCTGCCTTCCTCATGGGGTAGGGTGAAGACTAGGCTCGACTTGTCGATATGCCTGGTGTATCGGATGGCGTTTGCCTTCTCTGGATGTGCAAGGACGAGGAAGCGCGTGAAGTTGTGCTTGTTTGTCTCAATGCCTTCCTGCAACACCTTCATGCCATAGATGTCGGCTGCATCGCGATGACAGATGGCGGCATGTCCGTGCCTCCGCTCCCTGCTGATGTCTGCGGCGGCGCCGGCTGTGTCCGAGACTTCGACGACCTTAAGGCTGGGATGCTGCGAGAGGAATTTGCGGCATTGCATCAGCGCGACGGGATGCGAGTTGACTTCCGTTATGTCCTCCCAGCCCTCGTCTGGCAGACACATGATACTGTGGCTGATGCGAAGCTTGTGCTCACCAACGATGGTCATTCCGCTGTCCCTCAGGAGCTCATAATTGTGGAGCAGGCTTCCTGCAATGGTATTCTCAATGGCCATGAGACCCAGCGTATCGCTGGCACTCTTGAGTCGGGCGAACATCTCTTCGAATGTGTCGCAACACACCAATTCCACCTCTTCGCCCTCGAAGAAGCGATGTGCAGCAATATCGTGGAAACTGCCCTCGATGCCTTGTATTGCTATCCTTTTCATCTTACAAAAAATCCCGCTTCACCATGTGAGCGGGATGTATCTTTTTATATGTTTCTTATACCTTATTATATATATATGACGACCCGCTTCACTTCATCTGCTAAAGTAAAAGTAATAGTAAAAGCCGAAGTAGCTATTGCTGTTGCGTGTCATCTTTCGTTGTTTTGCGATGCAAAGTTAATGCTTTTCTTGCTTTCTGCCAAGCAAAAGGCTAATTATTTTACTTTTTGTTGCAAAAAACCTTCATCCTTTATTGTTAAGACAATCTTCGGAGTCTTCGCTGGCTGCCATAATCTCTCGCAAGGGAACCATGACGAAGTCACGTTCCTCCATGCGTGGGTGGGGCAATGTCAGTGTCGGCGTCGATACCTTGAGATTATCGTACAGGAGCAAGTCAATGTCGATGGGACGGTCGTGGTAGATGCCATCTTTCGACTTGGTGGTGCGTCCCAGTTCCCGCTCAATGCGCTGAGTCTCCTTCAGGCACTGCTCAGGCGAAAGCGTCGTCAGCACCAGGCAGGCCGCATTGAGGAAGGGATGCTCGCTTTGGAAGCCCCAAGGCTCCGTCTCGATAAACGAAGAGACGCGTTGCACCGTGCCAATGCGTTCGCCGATGAGCGCAATGGCACGGTGCAGCATCTGTTCCCTGTCGCCAAGGTTGCTTCCCAGAGACAAATAGAGAGACCCCCCATCCCCCTTTAGGGGGAGTCTTTTATTTGCTTTGGACTCTGACATAATGTCGATTACTATTTGTTCCCCCTAAAGGGGGTTAGGGGGTCTTTAGTCATTCAGTATCAGCATGGCATCGCCATAAGTGCCGAAGCGATAACGCTTGTCTGGATCGTTCTCGTTGTAGCGAAGCGCTTCCTTGTAAGCCTTCATGATGAGGTCGTATCCGCCAAAGGCACAGGTCAGCATGAGGAGCGTGCTGTAGGGCAGGTAGAAGTTGGCTATCATGGCATCGGCCAGGTGGAAGTCGTAAGGCGGGAAGATGAAGCGGTTCGTCCATCCATGATACTCCTTGAGCAGGCCATCGGTAGAGACTGCCGTCTCGAGTGCACGCTGCACCGTCGTGCCGACTGCCACAATCTTGCGGTGCTCGAGGTGAGCCTTGTTGATGATGTCGCAAGCCTGCTGATCGACGTGCATCTCCTCGCTGTCCATCTTGTGCTTAGTCAAGTCCTCCACGTCTATCTCGCGGAAGTTGCTCAATCCGCAATGCAAGGTGACGAAGGCGAATTTCACGTCCTTTATCTCCATCATCTTCATAAGCTGAGGCGAGAAGTGCAGGCCAGCCGTGGGAGCCGTAACGGCACCTTCCTTCTCGGCGAAGATGGTCTGGAAGTTCTCTGTGTCCTCAGGCAGGACTTCGCGCCTGAGTATTTGCTTCGGAATGGGAGGTTCGCCTAAGGCAAAGAGGGCACGCTTGAACTCCTCGTGCGTCCCGTCGTAGAGGAAGCGGAGGGTGCGGCCTCGGCTTGTCGTGTTGTCGATGACTTCTGCCACCATCGACTCGTCTTCGCCAAAATAAAGCTTGTTGCCGATGCGTATCTTGCGGGCAGGGTCAACCAAGACGTCCCAGAGACGCATCTCCCTATTGAGCTCGCGCAGCAGGAAGACTTCTATCTTGGCACCTGTCTTCTCCTTGTTGCCATAAAGGCGTGCTGGAAAGACCTTAGTGTCGTTGAAGACAAAGACATCATCCTTGTCGAAGTAGCTGAGCACGTCGCGGAAGGAGTCGTGATGCTCAATGACGCCTCTCTTGGCATGGATAACCATCAGTCGGCAGTCGTCGCGGAAAGGAGTGGGTTCCTGAGCAATGCGGTCTTCGGGAAGCTTGTACTTGAATTGTTGTAGTTTCATATCTGATTGTCGTTATTACGTTATGACGTTATTACGATGTCTTGTTATCACGTTATGACGTTATTTCGTCATTACGAAGTTCTTGCCTGTCCAACCAGGCTGAGAAGTCCTCGACCTTCATACAGTCTTCCACCCTGACGTCGCCGACGCGGGTGCGGCGAAGGGCTATGAGGTGGGCGCCGCTCTGGAGAGCTTGCCCGATGTCGCGGGCCAAGGCACGGATGTACGTCCCTTTGCTGCAGACGACGCGAATAGTGGCCTGCATCTTCTCCGGGTTGAAGTCGAGGAGCTCTATCTCGTCAATGACCAACACCTTGGGCTTGAGGTCCACTTCCCTACCCTTTCTTGCTAAGTCGTATGCACGTTTCCCGTCTATCTTGCAGGCCGAGAATGCTGGCGGCACCTGCTCTATGCGGCCGAGGAAGCGTGTCAGCACCTCGCGCAACAAAGCTTCGGTAATGTGGGCCGTGGGGTAAGTCTGGTCGATGGGTTTCTCAAGGTCGAAGCTGGGAGTCGTCGC
The DNA here is from genome assembly GCA_900313705.1 of uncultured Prevotellaceae bacterium. Classification (GTDB taxonomy): domain Bacteria; phylum Bacteroidota; class Bacteroidia; order Bacteroidales; family Bacteroidaceae; genus Physcousia. Next base: position 9,298 of record OMSJ01000062.1, on the reverse strand, counting down.
CCCGAGCTGAAGCGTAGCCACATATTCCTTGACGTGCGCTTGCAGTTCGTCGATGCGTTTCGTCGCTTTGCCTGTGCAGACGACCATCACGCCTGTTGCCAGAGGGTCGAGCGTACCGGCATGACCGACCTTGAGCTTCTTCACGCCGAGCCGATGGCAGAGCTGGCTGCGTATCTTGGCTACGAGGTTGAAGCTGGTCCACCTCAGCGGCTTGTCGAAGCAGAGTATTTCGCCTTCAATGAAGTCCATCAGTCAACCATTACGAGTGAATGTCCCGACCACAGGAGGGCGAGGATGATGATGCCCACGATGATGCGATAGATGCCGAATGCCTTGAAGCCGTACTTGGTGAGGAAGCTGACGAACCACTTCATGGCGAGCAAAGCCACCACGAATGCTACGACGCAGCCCAGGGCCAGCATCATCAGGTTATCGCTTGTTGCCCAGCTTGCATCGGCCTCATCGCCGAAGAAGAGCTGCAAGACGTCGAGCGCCGTGGCTGCTGCCATAGTAGGAACAGCGAGGAAGAACGAGAACTCTGCAGCAGCACGACGTGTCAGCTTCTGTGCCATGCCGCCCACGATGGTTGCCATCGAGCGGGACACGCCAGGTATCATGGCGATGCACTGGAACAGGCCGATGCGGAAGGCGCGTGCCTCCGTCAGCTTTGTTTGCTCGCTGCCCTTGTTGAAGAGGCGGTCGCAGAAGAGCATGAAGATGCCGCCTACGACCAGCATGACTGCCACGACCTCGACGTTCTCGAGGAAGCGGTCGATGAGGCCCGACATCTTGCCGAGGAAGCCTATCACGATGGCAGGGATGAAGGCCACCAGCAGTTTCCAGTAGAAGTCCCACTTGTGGAGGAAGGCCTGAAGCGGCGTACTGCCAGCAGGAGCCGGCTGATGGTTCAGGCGGAAGAAGCGGTTCCAGTAGAGGCACACGACGGAGAGGATGGCACCGAACTGGATGATGATGGTGAAGGCCTTCACGAAGGGCGTACTCTCCACACCCAGCAGGTTCTGCGTGATGATCATGTGCCCCGTCGAGGACACAGGCAGGAACTCTGTCAGCCCTTCCACGATGGCGATGATGATTGTCTCAAGTGCTGTCATGTCTGTGCCTCCTTACCTTTCCTGTTTCTTTGCTTTAGGCTTGTACATGATGGCAACCATGATGAAGACGAAGCCGAAGAGGCTAACCAGGGGTGCCACCTTGATGCGACGGACGCTGAAGATGTCGGGATTGAAGACGCCTTCTGCGCTGCCCTCGCCCGACATCAGCACGAGGCCGATAATGACGATTGCCATGCCAATGGCAAGCAGGATGTAGTTCGTTTTACTAAAAGCCATTTTATTTACTATTTAACGATTTACTATTTACTATTTAATCATTTACCATTTGTTCCCCTCTCCTCGGAGAGGGGTTAGGGGTGAGGCTAGTACAGTTCCGAGCCGCGCATCTTCAGGCAGTGCGTCACGGAGAAGTAGGTGCAGACGATGGTCAGGGTCAGGCCGATGCCAAACACTGCGGCTGCGGTGATGAGCATGTTCTGAGTGGTGACATAGTAGAGGACACTGCTGTCGTATGTCGATGCCCAATAGATACCTCCGAGGATGACGGCATCGGCTATGAATGCCGAGACAGCACCTATCCAGAAGCCTCTCACGAGGAACGGCCTGCGGATGAAGCTCCACTTGGCTCCCACAAGCTTCATGGTGTGTATCACGAAGCGATGGGCGAAGACACTCAGCCGCACCGTATTGTTGATGAGGCTCAGCGAGATGATGACGAGCAGCAGGGCAATGACGAACAGGAAGAGCGAGGCACGGTGCAGGTTGCGGTTGAGGCTCTCTACCAGGTCCTTCTGGTACATGACGTCGGCCACGTTCTTCATGCCGCGCAGCTCATTGCTAATCCATTGCAGGCTGTCGTTACAGGAATACTCTGGCTTGACCCTTATCTCCATCGATATGGAGAAGGGGTTGGCTCCGAGGAAGTCTGTCGGGTCGATGCCCATGCTCTCTATCTGCTCCTGCAGGGCCTGTTCGCGGCTGATGTAATCGATGCTGCCGACGTAGCATCTGCTCTTCAGCTCCATCTGTACCTGCTCTGCATCTGCCTTCTGCACATCGTCTTCGAGCACAACGGTGACAGCCAGGTTCTCCTTGACGCTGTCTGCCACGACACGGGCCGTGAGCGAGAGCAGCACCACGAGTCCCATGAGTATCAGCAGCAGGCTGACACTTATGGTACTCGTAAGCCCCTGCATAATCCAGGAAATCTTATTTCTCTTTCTTTGTTTCAAAACCTTATTCTTTAATCTTTAATCCTTAATCCTTTCAGCGTTGCGCTGCTGCTCTCGGTGATGACGACGGGGACCGTCTGTCCTATGTGCAGCCCTTCGCGCGGCACGATGACCACCTTGTTCTGCCCTGTGCGACCGAAGAGCTCGTCGCGGCTGCGCTTGCTGACGCCCTCGATGAGGACTTCGTACTGCTGTCCGATGCAGCGGCGGTTGGCTTCTGCCGAGAGTTCGTTCTGCAAGGCTATCATCTCGTTCAGTCGGCGTATCTTCACCTCTTCGGGCACATCGTCGGGGAGGTGCTTGCTGGCATACGTACCCGGCCTTTCGCTGTACTTGAACATGAAGGCGCTGTCGTAGCCTACCTCGCGCATGAGGGAGAGGCTCATCTGGTGGTCTTCCTCCGTCTCGCTGCAATAGCCGACGAAGATGTCGGTGGAGATGGCGCAGTCGGGGATGATGCGGCGGATGGCTGCCACGCGCTCCAGATACCACTCCCGCGTATATTTGCGGTTCATCAGCTTCAGTATGCGGTCGCTGCCGCTCTGCACAGGCAGATGGATGTGGTGGCAGATGTTCGGTTCTTCGGCAACAACGCGGAGCGTCTCGTCGCTCATGTCTTTGGGATGGGAGGTGGTGAAGCGCACCCGCATCTGCGGCACAGTACGTGCCACAAGGCGAAGCAAAGAAGGGAAAGAACATCCTTTTAAAGGGGCAAGGGGCAAGGGGCAAGGGGCAAGAGGATTGATATTTGAGGGGGCAGGGGAGCCACCAGAACAGTAGCTATTCTCTTGCTCCTTGCTCCTTGCTCCTTGCTCCTTCTCCTCCCCTATAGGAGAGGTGGCTTTGTACGAGTTCACATTCTGCCCGAGCAGCGTGACCTCCTTGTAGCCACGGTCCTGCAGGTCGCGGCATTCGCGGAGGATGCTCTCCACGTCGCGACTGCGTTCGCGGCCTCGGGTGTAGGGGACGATGCAATAGTGGCAGAAGTTGTTGCAGCCGCGCATGATGCTGACGAAGCCCGAGATGTGCGGTCCGCAGATACGCTGCGGCACGATGTCGCGATAAGTCTCTGTGGTGGAGAGCTCCACATTGATAGCCTTTTGCCCGCATTCCACCTGTGCGATGAGGTCGGGCAGAGACATATAGGCATCGGGGCCCACCACGATGTCGGCATGATACTGTTCGATGAGTTGCTCACGGACGCGCTCTGCCATGCAGCCGAGCACGCCGATGATGAAGGGATTGCCTGTCCCTTCTCTTTTCCCTTTCAGCCTTTTGAGCTTTTCGCTTCTCAGTGCTTCTAGGCGGTGAATAATCTTCTGCTCAGCATTGTCGCGCACCGAGCAAGTGTTCAGGAAGACGGCATCCGCCTCGTCCAGATTCTCCGTCACCTCATAGCCAGCCATGCCCATCACGCTGGCCACCACCTCGCTGTCTGCCACGTTCATCTGGCAGCCGTATGTCTCAATAAGCAGTTTCTTCATCTTCGCTTCAGGGGCACACGCCCCCATTTTCGCCGCAAAGATAATGCTTTTTTGTGAGAATCGCGATTATTTGCCAAATAAATATGCTTATCTGCCGACTTATATAATTAAATAATGTAGAAAGCCACCATACGACGATGCTCATAAAGGGCAGAAACGGCGTATGGAGGCTAAGAGTACAACTCACAGGGGAGTGAGGAGCCGATTGGGGCCTTTACTTTACCCCGAGACTCTTATAGATGATGATAATGGCATCGCTCAGGTCAATCTCCCCGTCGCCATTCATGTCGGCAACAGCTTCGTTGAAGTTGGAGGGAACCTCATGCAGCGAATAGTACGTCACCATGATGGCGTCGCTGAGGTCAACCTCGCCGTCGCTGTTCACGTCGCCATCTTGAATAGTATCTTGATTAGGGATTTCCCTGATTTCCTTAAACTCTTTCCAATAATCTGCAGCCTCATAAGTGGCTTTACAGCTCTTAGGAACGTAAAGTGTGGCGTTAGCGCGATTGGAGAATGTGTTAGCAGTAATGGCAAGGGGAGTTTCTATGTCAACCATGACAGCGACCAGGCTGCTGCAATTAGAGAAGGCAAAGTCGCCGATGCTAGTCACGCCGGAGGGAATGGTGATGGAGGTTAAACTACTGCAGCCGCTAAAGGCACAGTTGCCGATGCTAGTTACACTATTAGGGATGGTGATGGAGGTTAAACTACTGCAGCCGCTAAAGGCAAAGTTGCCGATGCTAGTTACACTATTAGGGATGGTGATGGAGGTCAGGGCGGTGCAACCATCGAAGGCATACAATTCGATGCTTGTCACGCTGTTGGGGATAATGGTGCTCTTACATCCCACAACCAATGTGTTTGTTGCTGTTTCAATAATTGCGTTGCAATCATCGCGTGAATCAAAATAATTGTTTCTTGCGTCAACATTGATGGTTTCCAAGCTACCACACTCACCAAAGACAGCAACATCGATATGTGACACACTTTCTGGGATAGTAATCTCAGTTAATTTATAACATCCGTAAAAGGCACACAGGCCGATGCTAGTTACACTTTTGGGAATATTAACCGATTGAAGGTTTCTACAATGATTAAAGGAATCATCTTGAATTGTTGTAATAGAATTCGGAATGGTCACTGAAGTAATATAGCTATATATAAAAGCGCACTTTCCTATACTTGTGACACTATAACTCTTCCCATTGATTGTTATCGTTTGCAACAGTACAATATCACCATAAGCCTGCGGAGAACCACTATATCCGTTTCCACCCTTCACTTCCGCCGTGGTTCCGTTAGGATCATAGGTATAACAGACTCCCGATTCTGGATCTTGCCATTCATCAGCCAATGCTGTGGTGGGTATCACTTGCGCAAGTAGGACTAACAAGAAGAATTTAATTCTTTTCATTATAATATGGTTTAGCTATTATTATTGGTTTGCTTGGGGGTACATATACAAATAACAAGGACTAATTACTTCATCTACCTTCATCGAATTATCGCCAAACTTTTTGCATACATTTACAAATAATCTAAGTGGACGCTTTTTGTCTGTATGTCTTAATCTTTGTTGCTTAGTTCATTGGCAGTTATTTTAACGTTGAAAACTGGACATTGAAACATGTTGGCTTACACTGCTATACCAGTCCTCATGACATCTCGATAGAGCGGTGACGGCTCATCTTCCTGCATAAGAACAGGCTCGATTAAGGTATTCAATTTGATAGCGTCCTTTGTAATGACTGTGGAAGCGTCTAACCATGTGCCCTTGAACTTTGGCACTATCACAGCAACATCTATGTCACTCCAGGGATTTGCATAGCCCTTGCTGTATGAGCCATACATATATACCTTGATGTTCCCATCGAAGCGAGGCGAAATTACTTTCTTATATTCACGAACTATTGCCAGAGCTTCTTCTTGTGTCAGAGTTTTTGGAGTATCCATTGTTGCATCTGTTTTGTCTGTTCAAGTATGTACTTGCATTTGTCTTCATTAAGTGTTGCCGCTACACTTTGTTTATATTGGGGATAGCGAGCCTCTATATTCATTGGAACCATCATAGCAATGAAATCCAACCTTTCGTCACCCAATTCTGCCATCAATCCACAACCTTCCAGTAATTTTACATGACTATGTGTATAGGGCGGGTCATCATCATGAGTCGCCGTCCAATAGGCTTTCAATGTCTTCTCAATTACCTGATGACACATAAATGCAACATAGAGCCATCTGCCACCCTTGAAGAGGTATTCAGCCGTATCAAGGTCATTTGACGCAATGTCAAGCCAATATGCAACTTTATCTATTGCCATCGTACTTGTTATAAATATGTTTCCCACTGCAAAGTTAGCGATTTATTAAATACTTGCAAAGGAAATAGCAGAAAAGTTTCGGGAAACGCATAGGAAGGGGTCATAGTTTCAACACTTTCACTAATAAAACAAATAATAGAAAGCCCCCATGCGGTGATGCTCTTAATGGCAAAACATCGCATGGGGGCTAAAGAGTTCTCCCTATAAAGGAGGAGCCGATTGGGGACTTTACTTTACCCCGAGACTCTTATAGATGATGATAATGGCATCGCTCAGGTCAATCTCGCCATCGCCGTTCATATCGGCAACAGCTTCGTTAAACTTGGCAGGAGTCTGATGCAGCGAATAGTACGTCACCATGATGGCGTCGCTGAGGTCAACCTCGTCGTCACCGTTCACGTCGCCTTGCTTGTAGTTGTATTCGATGGTGACGAGGTCGGTGGCCAGTGAGTTGCCGGCATAGACACAATGCTGCGACGCATTCCAGCGGGCATTCGCGGGCGAGGTGAATTCGAATCCCGTCATGTTGAGAGCTTTCAACGGGCCTATGCTGGCGAGGGAACCCTGGGCTCTCACCTCGGTGCCGATGCCCTGCAGGGCAAGGGTGCCGTAGTAGGAAATGGTGGTGCCGCTGACGGTCGTGCGCGTCCGCATTTCGCCACAGATGCCGCAGCCCGATGTGCTGTTGAGTCCCATTTCGGGGGTAGCTTGACTGGCATCGCCCACGAGGGTGGCACCGTCGCGGACGGTGAGCGTGCCCGAGGAGATGAGGACACCGTTGGTGTTGCCCGTGGCGAACAACTTGCCAGAGCCATTGTAGCCTGTAATCGAAGTATTGACGCTCACCTGGAGGGCTACGTCGGAGGAAGAGGTTATGCGGCTGCTGCCTACGAGGAGGATGTCGAGACCGGGCAGGGTGTTACGCAGTCCGATGCCGCTGCAGGAAATGATGGCACTGCGGAGTTCCAGACGGTTGTCCATCTCCTTGAAGGCTACGCGCCGACGACCGTCGCCCATCACATCGTTGGCATTGGCAGAGGTGACCTGCTGGCCTGCCACCCAGAGGTTGTAGGTGGCGGTGCCGCCGGTGTAGTCGGTCCATGCCGAAGTGTCGTAGTACTTCACCGCCCAATGACGGTCTGTCAGGTAGTTGACCATGGCGGGCGACATCTCGTTGCCCTCGGTATCGGAGCCTTGGTAATAGACGCGCATGGTCTTGGACACAGAGTTGTCGGGCATCGACTGGACGAGCGCACGCATGGCTGTGCCCTTAATTTGGTTGTTGTGGCAATAGAGGTCGAGCAACGAGGGATTGGCCGACAGGTCGAGCGAAGTGAGGGCATTGTCGTTGCAATAGATGTACTTCAGCGCGGTATTGGCCGAGAGGTCGAGCGAGGTGAGGGCGTTGTCCTGGCAATAGAGGTGCTCCAATGCGGTGAGGGCCGAGAGGTCGAGTGCGGTGAGGTCGTTTCCGCTGCAGTACAGTTGTGTCAGGCGCGTACAACGCGAGAGGTCGAGCGAGGTCAGGGCGTTGTTGTCGCAGCGGAGGTTGTCCAAAGTGGTTTGAGAGGAGAGGTTGAGCGAGGTCAGCTGATTGGAGCTGACATTGACGTAGGAAAGCGAGCTGTTCCTGGGCAGGACAAGGGTAGTAAGCGCATTGTCGTCGGCGGCGAGCCATTCCAAGTTGTCGAGATCTAAGAGGTTGAGCGAGGTCAGCTGATTGCTCCAGCAGTTGAGTTTGGTCAGTTGGGTAAGGGCTGAAACGTTGAGTGTCGTCAGGCTGTTCATGGCGCAATCGAGTTCGGTGAGGCTCGTAAACAACTCAATGCCGGTCAGGTCGCTGATGTGCTTACCATGGACGTTTATCGTCGTGATGGAGGGCAGTTCGTCGGGGGTTATCATGCCGTCGGTGCCGTAGGGCTGCGCCTTCAGGTAGGCACGGAAGTTGGCATCGGGGAAATTGTCATAGACAATGGGGATGCCGTACTCGCTGACGTCGACTTCCACCTTCATGGTCTTGGCTCCCGACTTTGCCACGAAGTCGTATTTCAGTCGCTTGACTTCCTTCTGAACAGGCCAGAGCATCAACCACCCCGTCGTGAGGAGTGTGGGAGAGGGTTTGGACTGATAAGTGCCGTCGGCAAAGTAGATGAACAGATTCGACACTGTGCCATGAACGTAGCCGTCCTTCAGTTGAACCTGGGACTGGCCGCTCTTGAAATAAATAGGGAGGCTGGCCGTTTCGGAGACATAATTCTCGACAGCACTGGGGACTTCCAGTTGGGCATCGGGATTGTTCGATAAGTCGAGCGTCGTCAGATGGTTGCCCCAGCACTTCAGTTTGAGCAAGCTGGTATTTTCCGTCACGTCGAGCGTCGTCAGTTCGTTGTCCTGACAATAGAGGTAGGCAAGACGTTTCTTGCCCGACAAGTCGAGCGACGAAATGCGGCTGCCGCTGCAATCCACGGTCAGCAGCTTGGCATTGCTCGAAGCAGGAATGGAGAGGGAGGTGAGGTAGGTGCTGTCGCAATACAGTTTCTCTATGGCAACATCGGAGCCAAAGGTCAGGCTGGAAATCGGCGAGTGCGAAAGTCTCACATTCGAATATGTATTGTTGGTGAGATGGACCGAAGTAAGCAGCGGTGTGTTGGAACAATAAAGGAAACGCAATTTGGGCAATGCCGAAGCGTCGAACGAAGAAACCTGCGTACCTGAGAAATTCAGCAGATTCAGGTTTTCGAAGAGTTCTATGCCTTCGAGGGACTTGATGCCGCCCCAAGTGGATGAACTTAAGTCGATGGTGGTAACGGACATCCTTTCCGTATAAGACAGAACCCCATCCTCACCAAACGGCTGGTCATTCACCCATATCCGGAAAAAGGGGTCGGGGAAGGTGGTTGCAATAAAATGATCACTAAAGTCTTGAGCCTTCACAGCCCCAGTCAATGCATACAACGCACATAGCAGAGCAAAACACTTCCTTTTCATAGTCGTATGTTATAGTTGTTAATGTAAACGTGAATGATAACGCGAATGATAATGAGAATGGAATTTGACGTTAATGTTAATTATTTGATTTCTTGAGTAATATGCCATACCTGCCGTTGGCTGAGTTGAGCTATGGCTTGCGCACTCACGATAATATAGATGTCGGTTTTTCATTGCAAAGTTAGCGATTTTTCCGA
>OMSJ01000058.1 GCA_900313705.1 uncultured Prevotellaceae bacterium | reverse complement strand
GACATGGGCGGTGCGGCAACGCTGCACATCTCGAACTGCTTCGTTACAGGCGCCATCAAGGGTGGCAGTGAGTCTGCCACTATCTGCTCCTGGTCCAATGGCTCTTCTGTTGTAGAGAACTGCTACAGCATAGCATCTCTTGAAGGCAAGTACGGCACTGAAGACTCCTTCACTCGCGGTAGCGCAGCTTGCAACAACTGCTACGAGATAGAGGGTGTAGGCACACAGAACAACAAGACTGGTGCCAACAAGACCAACATCATCACAGCTGCCGAGGTTGCAAGCGGTGCTCTCTGCTTCAAGCTGAACGGCCAGAAAGATGCCATTGCACGCTTCTATCAGAAGATTGGTACAGACGCTCACCCCACGACGATTGCCAAGGATGGTACACTCGTCTATGCCATCTACTCAAGCTATCGTTGCGACGGCGTGCCTACGGGTGACCTGACAGGCTTCGCCAACGCTCCTGCAGAGATTACTCTTCCTGAACACGACTTTGTCGATGGTGCCTGCAACATCTGTAGCGCCATTGAGACTGACGGTGACGGCTATGCCAAGATCATCAACACCAAGACCATGGTAGCACTTGCCACCAGAGTCAACGTAGCAGGCCAAACTGATATCAAGGCCCGCATGTATGACGACATTAACATGTCTGGCGTTGCTTACACACCTGCTGGTGCAGAGAACAAGCTATTCGCAGGCGAGTTCGACGGTCAGGGTCACGTCATCAGCAACCTCGTTCTTGACAACAGCAGCACTCCGTATCAAGGTCTGTTCGGCAGAATCGGTAACGGTGCCGTCATCAAGAACTTCATCCTCGACAGCACATGCTCCATCAAGGCCAGCTCATTTGCCGGCATTGTTGGCGGCACGAATGGCAGCGGCGACGTTTACCTCAGCAACTTGGGTAACGAAGGCAGCGTAGAGACTGTCAACGAGAACGCAGCCGGCATCATCGGTGTCGATATGGGCGGCAGCGCAACGCTGCACATCTCGAACTGCTACGTAACCGGTTCTGTCAAGGGCGGTCGTGAGTCTGCAACAATCTGCGGATGGTCCAACGGCTCTTCTGTCATCGAGAACTGCTACAGCACCGCTTCACTCGAAGGCTTCGACAAGACCTTCGCTCGCGGTGGCGCTTATCTTAGCAACTGCTACGAGATTAATACTGTGGGCACACAGACGAACACGACTAAGGTTACTGCCGAGGAGGTTGCCAACGGTGCTCTCGCTTACAAGTTAAGAACTGCCTTCGGTCAGGCTATCGGCACAGATACTCACCCCGTATTCGACGCTCCTGAGGTCTTCTTCGTAGGCGAAGCTGGCTACGCTACCTTGTTCGACACCACAACAGGCTATGATCTGAACGGTGACGCCAAGGCTTATGCAGCAACGCTCAACAATACATGGCTCGACCTCACAGAGATTGGCACAGGCGTTCCTGCCAGCACTCCCGTCATCCTGATGGGCAGCTACTACAACAAGCAGGCTAAGAACCTGGCTGCCATCAACATTGCCAACGACCTGAAGGGCACCGAGGCTGACACCGCAGCAGACGGCACCATGTACATCCTGGCTAAGCCCGAAGGCGAAGAGGTTGGCTTCTACCTGGCAACAGGCACCATCCCCGCTGGCAAGGCTTACTTCCAGAGCGCAAGCGGCGTGAAGGCATTCTACTTCTCTGCCGACGACGCTACCGGCATCGAGAATCTGAATAATCAGAATACTCTGAATACTCCAATTTACAACCTCGCAGGTCAACGCATCCAGAAGATGCAGAAAGGCATCAACATCGTTGGCGGCAAGAAGGTTCTCTTCTAATTCTTAATTCTATTTTCTTAATTCTTAATTTGAATAAGGCAATGAAAAAGTATATTTGTCCTGCCATCGAGATGAACGAGGCACAAGTTTCAAACATGCTGGCAGAAAGCCTGGCAATCAACAGTGAAGTGACCGTGGACGGCAGCAATGCCCTCACAAAGGAAGACAACAGTTGGGACATCTGGGCCGACGCCGAATAGGTCCTGTTCCAGACAACAGATAGGAATAATCCCCGAAGCATTTGCCTCGGGGATTATTTTGTTTTATTGCTGTCCAGGGAAAATCAAGAGCACCTCTACTTATGCGCCTACAATTCGGCTTTCTTGACAAAAGCAGTTCATGGGGGCTTACTCTAAAGTCCCGAAGGGACAAGAGACCACAGACGGGGGTGTTAACCCCCGGAACAAGCGCATTAACAAAACTAAGTCCTGAAGGGACGACAGAGATATAAGCAATTTGATATTAAACAGGTAATGTATTCTGTCGCCCTTTCAGGGCTTAGTTTTGTTAATGCGCTTGTTCCGGGGGTTAACACCCCCGTCTGTGGTCTATCGCGCCTTCGGCGCTTTTCCCCGGACAGCAATAATTTTGTTTCCGTTGGGGACATAGGAACTTCTAGTTATGCTTCGCACGCAAGGGAAATGGTGGAACAGGCAGGAGACAGGAGGAAAGATTACAGGTTATGGAGTTTGATTGTTCATGTACTTGCAATTGCATGTTCATGTATATGCAATTGCAAGTACATGAACAATCAAACAACTACCTTAGTGGGGTTCGGTTATAAGACACTTGTATTGCGCTGGAAGTAAAGCCTGCCTGCCGGTTCGCTCCGTGGCTACCGTCGCGGCTGGGTACGCGGCGTTGGATGCCTCGCTGATGGGGCAACCTCAAAAAAGCCTGTTCTGCCGAGAATCAGAAAGGATAGCCAATGGCAAAGTGATAGCCGAGGGAACGTCCGAAGCTGGGCATGTTGTAGTAGCCTCGCTTGCCGGTGTCGTAAGGAGCATGGATGCCGATGCCAAGGTCGAAGCGGATGACGAGGAAGTCCAGGTCGTAGCGCAAGCCGACACCCGTGCCGAGGGCTATCTGCTCGCCGAAGCTCTTGATGTTGAACTGCCCGCCCCGCTGGTTCTCACTCTCGCGAAGCAGCCAGACATTGCCGGCATCGATGAACGCTGCACCCTGCAACTGGCCGACGATGGGGAAACGATACTCTATGTTAGCCTCAAGTTTGAGGTCGCCCATCTGGTCAACGTATGAATACTGAGACGAGGCGGGGTGATAGGCACCTGGACCGATGGTGCGCATACCGAAAGCGCGGATGCTGTTGGCTCCACCTACGGAGAAGAGCTCGCTGTACGGCGCCGACTTGGCATTGCCGTAGCTATAGACGATGCCACCGAAGGCACGCATTGCCAGCAGACTGCGCGTCGTGAGCGGAATCTGCCGCGTGTATTGCACCGTCGTCTTGACGAACTGGGCAAAGGGCACACCCAGGAGACGCTTGCCCTCCTTGCTATAAGAGTCTCCGGCAATGGCATAGATGCTGGACACAAGTGCCGACGCCTCCTTGAACGACACGGTGAGCGAAGACGGATGCCTCGGGCTGCCGACCCAGGAATAGGTGTACGACATGCTGGGCACGAACTGGTCGCGCATAGAGACATAGAGTGCAGGATTGGCATCGACGATGGAGTCGAAGCGAGCCGTGCTGTGCAGCAACTGGTCGTAGGTGATAGTCAGAGGCGAGAACTCGTGCTTGATGCGCTGCTTGCGCTGAAGCGTATAGTTGACTCCCGCACTCCACGAGATTCTGCCAAAGAAGCCTGCACGGTTCTGACAGCGGGCCTGCAAGTCGAGGGCCGTTGATGCCACAAACTTACGGCCCAGCTTGCGCCCTAACCCGAAGAAGCGGAAACGCGGATAGACAAGCGACCCGCTGACTCCGTATTCATAGGAGTTGAGCAAAGAGCTCTTCGTCTCGACATTGGCACCCGTCTGCCATTCGTAGGAACCCCACACCTTCAGCGTCAGCGTCTCGGCAGCACGGAAGGCATTGCGCTTTGAGAATGAGAAGCTGGCTCCCGGGCCTACCTGACCGCCCGTCTTAATGGTGACGTTGCCTTGGAACTCTGCATCGTAGGGCTTGTCGAGCGTCGCATTGACCACGATGTCGAGGGTATCCTCGTCCGCCCTCGGCACATAGTTGATGCGGAGGGAAGAGAAGACATTCGTCGAGGCAAGCCCATCCTGCATCAGCTCACTCAGGGACTGCCTGTAGAGGTCGCCCTTGCGGAAGAGCAAGGAGCGCCATACGGCACGCGGCTTCAGCAACGGGGCATATCCCTTCACGGCCTTAGGAATGCCCTTGGACTTGGAATCCATCGGCTTGAACTTCACGGGACGGCTGTAGCCGAAGGAGTAACCGCCACGCATGGCAATGGAGTCCACTATCTGACGGTCACCATATTTCAATATGTTCACGCGCGTGTTACCTATATAATATGGGCGCATGGCTTCGCTGGGAGCGGTGGGCGAAGGCAATACCTGCAGCTTCACCTTCATGGGCGTCTGGAGCGTATCAGCACGAAAAGCAATGTACTCATTCCTCTGATAGTAGTAGCCTGCCTCGCGCAATGCACTGACGATGCGTGTGCGCTCGGCTTCGAGATTGACGACGCTGAACGGGTCTCCGCGATGCAGTAGGGAACCTGCCTCCAGAGACTCACCCAAGTTCTCCTTTAAGGGGAAGAAGTTATGGAACATCCCCCTGGAGTTGGACTCCTTCGCCTTGAGGGAAGGCTGGGGCAGTTCAGGTAAGTTCATGTAGGCTATGCTGTCCAGATGGTACAAGGGCCCTGGGTGGATGTCATAGCGCACCTTCCCCTTGAGCGAGTCGCGGCGGTCGGGCAGCACATCGTAGGAAGTCTGAGCACGGAAATAGCCACGGCTGCGAAGGGTGTTCTTCGCTACGGTGGCTCGCAAGCGGGGATTGACATTGCTCATCAGCACAGGCGAGCCGGCGAAATGATTGAACATCCACTTGCCGAAACGATGCTTGCTATCGGCAAAGCGATTGTAGATAAGCAACTTTATAGGGAAGGGATGCGTCACGAAGCTACTGCCCATGAGAGCACCATTGGGAGCATACGAAAGCACGGCCTCCACTTCCTCCTTTGCCGATTCATACGCCTCCTGGTCCTTCTGCGAAGCACGTTTGAGGCTATCTCGAACAGCCTTTTCGTCTGTTTCCTCCGCCGGCTGCAACGCAGAAGCATCACCGCTGAGCAACCCCTCCACTGTCGAGTAGGCATCAGCCAAGGCCGTAATGACGCCCTCCTGCTGCTGCTTGCTCTCTGCTTCCTGCCTCTTATCGTAGTCTATACTCTTGATGCCACGGTAAAGCGTTTCGCCTTCCGGCAGATGCTTGGTAAGCGAACAGGCCGAGGCAAGCAGGCACAGCATCAGGAACTTTATGGGTCGTATCTTATTCATTTAGGACTGGTTGGACTTGTTGGAGTTTGAGGGCTTGCTGGACCTGCAGGAGTCTGGGACGCTGTATTGCGGAAGATGAAGAGCTCACCCAGCTTGGCAGCCTTCTTGCGCAGCACGATGCCGCCACCCATCTTCGTGACCTGACCTTCGAGCAACGACTCGTAGTTGCGGTCGTAGAACAGGTTGACGTATCGCGAAGCAGTCTTGTCGAGCCTGTACTCTATGGCAATGTTGTCGATGATGGTCTGCCCCGTATTGACGGCATCTCGACCTGTGCTGACCTTGCCGCCCACGATGACGCTGATGCGATTGCCCCAGAAGCGCTTGGCAAAGCTGAAGCTGTAGTCGGTGGTCTTCGTTCCTACTTCGGATGTTCCCTCGGCTATGCCAAAGTTAACATCGACGGTGCTGAGTGCCTTGCCCGCTATCTCGTTGATGGCACCTTGCAGATAAGCATTGAGCGTATTGGCATAGTTGTAGCCGCCATTCGTCTCGGAATCGTCCGTGACGTACATGCCAGTGACCAGCATCGTGACCGCAACACGTCCACGCTCTTCGGCAGTCATCGCAGTAATCTGGTTCTGCACCGTCAGGTCCTCGGGAGCCTGCAAGGTAAACTCCAGCCCCATGTCGTCGAGAGTCTTGCTCAGTGCCAGTCCTACATCAAACGCTACGCTACGCGGCACGCTGTTCTCGGTGACGGTTGAGCGGACACGCTCGCTGGCATTAATGCTAAGGCGCGGGTTCATCATGTTCCCCTGGAACTCGACATAGCTGCCCTGCTCTATGTGGAAGTCATTGAGCGGAATAGCCATCAAGGAGTAGCGCATGACACCCTTAATGATGGTGTAGCGTCCCCAGAGCTGCATGTCGTTCTGCAAGTCGTAGGTCATGGTCATCTCTCCCCCACCCTGCAGGTCGATGTAGTCGTTGCCGTTGTCGCTCAGGAAGCAGTGTATCTGTGCCGTCTCAGCAATGCCCACGTTCATCTGGATGTCAATGTTCTGCCGCACGACCTCCGTCGGTGCAACGGCAACGGTATCGGTGAAGTCGCAGAAGGTAACAATGTCCGAGAGCTGGTCATCGACGGTGATGGGTGTATCCGTAAGGACGCAGCTGACATCGGTATTGCCCAGCACATCGAAACGGCCACGCATCTTGAGGTCAGAGAGCGTGCCCCACAAACGTCCGCCGAGGTTAACATAGACCTTGCCATAAGCCAGGGAGCCTTGCCTCTTCGGAGCATTGATGAGTTGATAGTTATCAGCCTTCACTCTCAAGTCCAGCTGTACACGGTCCAGGTTACTAAAGTCGATATTGCCATCCAGGACAAGGGGCGTCTTGCCTGCAGCGTATGCCTCGATGCGGTTCAGGTCAAGACGGCTGTCCTTGACGGTAATCACATGGTCGGACACCTGAAGGTTCACATTGTAGCTGTCTGCATCGATATGCAGGGAGTCGGTGCGGAGCTCCCCGTTCAGGATAGGGCTGTCCGTAGGACCACTCACTGTGAAGTCGCCCCACGCATAGCCGCTCATGGCAAAAGGTCCGTCGGGCATGAACGCATTGAGGAAGGCGAAAGGCATTCGCTGGAAGGTTGCTCCGCCATCCATCCTTCCCTGCCCGTCCTTCTCATGGTATCTGCCATTGAGCAAGAGGATTTCCTCGCCGTCCTTCGTGACGATGCCATCGACGTAATGCGACTCGTCGGCATTGGGGAAGTAGGCACCGTTCAGACCGATGTTGCCAAGCAGGACACCATTGTACTTCATCTTGTTCACCAGCATCTCGGCTGATATGGTTGTCGTGCTGTCGGCTTGCATGTAGTGGACGTCGCCATGGAGTAAGCCGCTTATGTCAGGCATAAAGGGAAGGGCTTGCGCCAGTTCTCCGACATTGAGGCGGTTGATGCTGAGCGAGATGTCTTGCTGTGCCTCTTCGTTTGGAGTGGTATAGAGCTTTACGCCTGTGCCGTCATCGGCAAGGAGGTCAACCAATGCTTCGAGATGTCCGCTTCGCTTCAAGCTGACGAAGTTGTCGTCGTTGAGCGTGAAGTGGCGATAGGCGATGGTTGGATTGAGCGGCGTGAAGTGTGCACGTATTCCGTCGGCAAACAAGTCGAGTGCCAAGCCGAAGTCCACGCTCTTCTGTCCTCTGGCATCTCGGAAGAGCATGTTTGCCTTCGCTCCTGTTGAAGTCAGCAAGGCATTGAGCTGGGACTGGAATGTCACGATGCGGTTCTTCGGTCCGTTGGCTACGCGGGCATCAAGGGAGATACCATTCTGTCCCTGACTGATGTCCCATTGTATGCTGTCGAGCAAGAGCGCTCCGGTGTTGAGGGCGTGCATGTAACCATTGCCGCTAAGGCCCTCTGCTGGCGACGTCAGGAGGTGGAAGGAGAAGTCGCGGAACGTGTAGCCGACGGCATGGCGCAGGATGTTGCCGATAGGGTTCTTCTGGCCGCAGTCGAGTTCCACGCGGATATGCGGAAGCAGTGTGCGCAGTGTGTCGTGCTGTATGTAGAGGCTATCGAGCTGCCGCTGGAGTTCGCTGCTGAAGCTGTCGTATCGTGCCAAGAGTGAGTCAAGCCCTTGGTCGGAGGAGACTGATAGGCTCAAGTCACCTGCCAGTGCCTTCATGCGGATGTCTTCCGGCGTGAGGTTGGCATTGAGGCTGAGGTCGAGAGGATGGAAGACACTGTCCTTTGTCGTCACCTCCATTGCCTCTATGCGTGCCGACACGCTATGTGTCTGTTCAAAGTCTGAGTCTCCATCTACATGCATCACCATGCTCATGGCGACAGGCTTCTCTGCCAGGCGAAGGGCATAGAGGTCGATGTGGCTGAGGTCCATGTTGAAGGCTGCCGCCCTCATCTTCCGTTCGCTGATGACGGCATCGACACAGCCTTGGAGGCAGAGCAGGTCGTTCCGGCTGCTCACCTCGAGTTCTGCCTTGCCTTTCTCCATGCGGCAGTCTGCTTGGATGCTGTCCAGGTTCCACGAGCCATAGGCAAGGTGGTCGATGGCTGCCTGAGCATGGAGCATGGTGCGAGGGCTGAGCATGTCCGTCCCATGTCCTGAGAGCTTGGCATTGGC
Source organism: uncultured Prevotellaceae bacterium (assembly GCA_900313705.1). Taxonomy (GTDB): domain Bacteria; phylum Bacteroidota; class Bacteroidia; order Bacteroidales; family Bacteroidaceae; genus Physcousia. The sequence goes on along the minus strand of OMSJ01000058.1, from coordinate 4,473 downwards.
AGTGAGAAGATAGAGTGAGTCGTGCGGGAGGAAGTCGTGAAGCTGAAGGTCGGTTATACGTGCATTGGCTTTATAAGCCATGGTCTGCACATCCATGTTTGCAGTGAGGTGGGCTCTGCCGTGGCCTTCAAGGAGCAAGGCATCGGCGAAGAACTGCGAGGCCTGCCGCATCCTGGTGTCGGCATGGAGCATCATCTTCGGGAAGCGTACATTGTCCAAGCCAAGGTAACGGTTGACGAAGCTGAGGTCCATCGTCGTGACTTCCCACTTGAGGTCAGCGCCAAGCATGGTGCTGTCTGTCAGGTTGAGCAGAGCGCCTGTGGTACGGGCATCAATCACGGTAGGCATAGCCAGGCTACAGGTCTGCAGCGAAAGACTATCGACGTTGCCCGTCGCATAGAGGTCGAGGTTCAGCGGCTGGGCTGGATAACAAGCAGCAAGGCCGTCTGGCAGATAAGCTGCTGCAAGGCAGAGGACATCTTCTCTGCCCAGCGATGCTTGCAGGTCTGCCTTCATCTGTCCGCGTCTCTTGGGAGAGAGGGCGTTCCAGTCAAGGTTGACATTGCCGCTGGCAGAGCTCTGTGGTGTCTGCAAATCAAGCCCCGACAGCGTCACCTGGGCGGAGTCGAGCGAGAGGTTGAAGGCAAGGTTGTTCAGTACGAAGCCGCTCTTCTCGCGGAAGGCGAGGCGACGAAGCTGTGCATTGAGTGCCGAAGTGTTCTGAAGGAAAGAGAGCTTGTGGAGCTGCAGCTCCATGTCGCGGAAGGCCAGGTGGTTTACGTCTAAGCCCAACACTGCCAAGGTGTCGGCCTGCGGAATGTCATAGGTCAAGCTGTCGGCCTGGAGGCTGATGCTGCCTATACGGTACGCTCCCTGACTGAGGCTGATGTCACCGGCATCGAGACTTGCCTGCCTAATGGCAGCACTGACGCGCATGGAGTCACCAGGCATCTGCAGGGCGATTCTGCTCTGCCGGATATTGACCTGGCTGATGTCTATCTGCCAATCAACAGGTTCGCTCTCGGTGGTGTCCTCCTCTGCTGCATTGCGAAGCTGGATGTCGAGGTCACAGCCGTCCAGACTGGCATCCTTCACGCTGACCTTTTGGCTGCGGAGGTCTATGTCATCGCAGACGATACGAAGCTGGCCGATGCCGCCCTTCATGCACAGCGTCTCAATCAGGTCGGTCGTATAGATACTGCCTTCTGAGAGTTCCACGGCTTCCACTCCTATCCGCAGGAAGAGGAGCCGCGTCAGGTCGAGGTCAACGAGGGCGTGCCCTACGTCGAGGACGTCGGTGGGTGGCTGTGCCAGATGCACTTGCCCGAGGCTCAGGTCGAGGGGGAAGGCGAGATGCACGCTGCCGACAGACACTTCGAGGCCTGTCTGCTCCTCGAGGTATGCGGTAAGCTTCTTCACTGCCCACCTTTGCACAGGAGGCAGATAGAGGCTTGCTGCAAGCAGCACTACAAGCAGCACCAACGCCAAAAGCGTCCTCAGTATGTATTTCAGCGCACGTTTCACACCGCAAAGATACGAAATAAAAACAAGAATTGTGTTAACAAACACAATTACTTTTCCATAAAACTACAGATTGAACGGGTTAAAGGGCTTTTACCTGACCGAAATCTCAAAGAAACGCGTTGAACCCCTCTCTGGGAAGGGGTCAGATAAGTACACGTACTTATGGCGATAAGTACACGTAGTTATTCGGATAAGTACACGTACTTATGGCAACAAGTACACGTACTTTTTTCCATAAGGGTATTTTATCTTTGCGGATTATCATAAAGATATTACTCGGGAGCTTGTGGCAGAGCGAGATGCGTCAACCCGTAACGGTCTGAGCACGTTCCTGCTCCATCCGCTGGAAGTCCTTGAAGCGCAGGACAAAGTTGCGGGTGAGGTACTTGTCGAGCACCACCGGATTGACGCTGAGCTCCTGCGGTGTGCCGTGGAAGAGAATCTGTCCCTCGAAGAGCAGGTAGGCACGGTCGGTGATGCAGAGCGTCTCCTCGACGTTATGGTCAGTAATGAGCACGCCGATGTTGCGCTGCTTGAGCTTCCAGACGATATACTGGATGTCCTCCACAGCGATGGGATCGACACCGGCAAAGGGTTCGTCGAGCATGATGAACTTCGGGTCGATGGCCAGGCAACGGGCTATCTCGGTACGTCGTCGCTCGCCGCCGCTGAGCTGGTCGCCTAAGTTCTTGCGCACCTTTTCGAGGTGAAACTCGCTGATAAGGCTCTCCAGCTTCTCGCGCTGATAGGCACGTGGCTTGCCCGTCATCTCCAGCACACTGGCGATGTTGTCCTCCACGCTCATCTTGCGGAACACGCTGGCTTCCTGAGCCAGATAGCCGATGCCGCGGCGGGCCCTCTGATAGACAGGCAGGTTAGTGATTTCTTCGTCACCGAGGAAGATGTGTCCGGCGTTAGGGAGGACAAGGCCCGTGGTCATGTAGAACGACGTCGTCTTGCCAGCACCATTGGGTCCCAGCAGGCCGACAATCTCGCCCTGGTGGACGTCGAATGTGACGTTGTTCACCACTGTTCGCTTGCCGTATATCTTGACAAGGCCTTCGCTGCGAAGCTGCAAACTATCTTGTTCCATTCTTCTTTATTTATATTTTTGGGGTTAGAAGTTAGGGGTTAGAGGTTAGAGGAATGTTTTGGATGCTAATTCAAGAGCCAAAGGTATTCTCTAACCACTAGCCACTAACCTCTAACCACTTTCTGTTCTTCCTTTACTTTGCGGAGCAGGTCGCTGGCAAAGATGAAGGAGTTCAGCTTCTCGTTTGTGGCTTTCATTATCTCGTCCTTCGAGCCTTCCCACTCTTTGTGGCCGTCGCAGATGTAGAGGATGCTCTCGCCGATGCCCAGCACGGAGTTCATGTCGTGCGTGTTGATGATGGTGGTCATGCCGTACTCGTGGGTGATGCTGCTGATGAGGTCGTCGATGACGAGGCTTGTCTTGGGGTCGAGGCCAGAGTTCGGTTCGTCGCAGAACAGGTACTTCGGGTTCAAGGCAATCGCTCTGGCAATGGCCACACGCTTCTGCATACCGCCGCTTATCTCGCCGGGCATCTTTGCCTCTGCTCCCTTCAGGTTGACACGCTCCAGGCAGAAGCGGGCACGCTGGACACGGTCGGCCTGGTTCATGTCGGAGAACATGTCGAGGGGGAACATGACGTTCTCCAAAACCGTCATCGAGTCGAAGAGCGCAGCACTCTGAAATATCATGCCCATCTCGCGACGCAGCATCACACGCTCGCGCTTCTCCATCGTCACGAAGTCGCGACCGTCGTAGAGAATCTTGCCGCTGGTAGGTGTGAAGAGCCCCACGATGTTCTTCATCAACACGGTCTTGCCGGAGCCCGACTGACCGATGATGAGGTTGGTCTGCCCGTCGCGGAAGGTCATGTTGATGTCGATGAGGATGTCGCGGTCATCGAAACTCTTGTATAGATGCTGTACTTCAATCATATTATTTCTTAGAAGTTAAAGTGGAAGTTAACTCGCTTCGCTCGTGGAAGTTAAAGTGGACGATAGCTGTAATGTCCAGCACGAAGTGCTTTACTCCCATTTTTACTTCCTTTTATTACTTCCATTTTTACTTCATATTTCGTTTTTCATGCCAGCAGATGTGTCAGGAAGATGTCGCTGAAGAGGATGAGCATACTGCTCGACACGACGGCATTGGTGCTGGCCTTGCCCACGTCGAAGCTGCCGCCTTCCACGAAGTAGCCATGATAGGATGCCACGCTGCTGATGATGAAGGCAAAGACCACACTCTTGATGATGCTCGTATAGACATACCAGGAGTTAAAGCTATGCAGCAGACCGACGGTAAGGTCATCGGGCGTGATGATGCCAGCAATGGCTGTGGCATACGCTCCCACGAAGCCCGAGACGATGCTGAAGACGACCAGGAAGGGTATCATCGTCATCATGCCAAGCACCTTAGGCAGGATAAGGAACGAAGCAGAGTTGACGCCCATTATCTCCAAGGCATCAATCTGCTGCGTCACCCGCATCGTACCTATCTCGGAAGCGATGTTCGACCCTACCTTGCCCGCAAGGATGAGGCACATGATGCTCGACGAGAACTCCAGCAGGAGAATCTCACGCGTCGTGTAGCCCGTCGTGAACGTCGGCATCCAAGGGCTCTGGATGTTGAGCTTTATCTGGATGCAGATGACAGCACCTATGAAGAAGCTGATAAGCAACACGATGCCGATGGAGTCAACGCCGAGCGAACCCATCTCACGGACATACTGCCGCATGAACATCCGCCACCTTTCGGGCATGCTCAGCACCCTGCCCATCAACTGCAAGTATCGGCCAAAGGCGGCCAGCCATTTCGTTACGAACACCTTCTTTATTTACGATTTGACGATTTACTATTTACGATTTATTTGCGAGTCAGCCATATTCGGGCGATAGCACACTCTTCACTCTTAGTTCTTC
>OMSJ01000114.1 GCA_900313705.1 uncultured Prevotellaceae bacterium | reverse complement strand
AGACCTACCCATAAGGGCGAGATGGGATACGTCTTCGAGGGCTGCTACAGCAATGTGGCAGAGATAAAGGAATTCAACCGCAAGTGCGAGAATGTGTTGTACGAGGATGAGTACCTGCAGTCGCTCAACTGGATGCGTGGCAGCAAGTATCCCTCGGAGAAGCTGACAAGCCTTTGGGAAGGCGTGGCCTTCAATCAGTTCCACGACATCCTGCCGGGCTCAGCCATCTACGAGTCCAACCGCGAGAGTGTGGGCCGATACAACGACCTGTACCATTCGGCCAGCCAAGACCGCGACTATGCTTTCCGTGCTTATGTGGACAACATCCCCTTCCTGTCCGGCGCAGGACAACCCATCGTGGCCTTCAACTTCCTGCCCTATCAGCATCGCTCGCTGGTGGAGGCCGAGGTCTTCTCCTACGACCTGCCCCTGACCACAAGCTTCCACGGGTGGGGCAACTTCGATGCCTTCCGCACCATCTTCCCTCGCGATGGACTGAAGACTACGGTGCTGGTGCGCGACACAGAAGGCAAGACCTATCCTGCACAGATTGTCTGGGGCAAGCGCTTCCCGCCAGGATGGCGATGGAAGGTGGAGTTCGTCTGCGACGACATTCCTGCAGGCGGCTACAAGACTTTCTACGTTGACCCCTCGCAAAAAGGTACACTCGAGGAGGACATCCCCTTCAAGGACAATACTTTCGAGACAGACTTCTATCGCATCAAGATAGACCCGCAGACGGGAAACATCGTTTCGCTCATCGACAAAGCCAGTGGAAAGGACTTCGTGACTACGGGCAAGCAGCTGAACACACTGAGGATGTACACCGAGATGAAGGGCGGCGAGATGAAGTCGTGGACCATCAACCGCAGCACCAGCCGAGGCGACATCACGACCACTACAGGCAAGGCCACAATAGAGAATGGTCCCGTCCGCGCCAAGATTGAGGCAAACTTCACTTGGGGCAATTCCCGCTTCAGAGTGCTGACCTATATCTACCGCTCGTTGCCACGCATCGATTATGAGATTGATGCTCGTTGGATGGAATATGGCACAGCCGACAAGGACTCGCCCATGCTGCGAGCCGTGTTCCCCATCGATGTGCCCAACTCCACCTTCTGGAACGATGTGGCCTTCAATGTGGTGGAACGTCCGCATGACGGTATGCTTGCCGGACAGCCCACACCAGCTTGGCTCCAGAATCGCGAAGACCCGGGAACGGTGGAACGTGAGGACGGACAGGAAGTGGCTGCGCAGAAATGGGTCGATGTCTCGGACGGCAAGGTTGGCTTCGCACTCCTGAATCGCTCGAAATACGGACATTGCTTCAATGACGGAGAACTGCGCATGACTTTGCTTCGCTCTGCCGGCAACCCCGACGAGTTCCCGAACCTGGGCAAGTTCAACATCCAGTACTCCATCATGCCCCATACTGGCGATTGGACGAATGGTGTCATGCTGGCAGGGCTTGATTACAATCTGCCTGTCTATGCTGCCGAACCGCTCTCCACTTCGCTCAAGAAGAAAGGAGCCAATCTCCCAGCCGAACAGCAACTCCTGTCCATTGACAAACCCAATGTCCTGCTCTCCACCATCAAGAAGGCAGAGGACAGCAATGAGCTCATCGTCCGCGTTTGTGAGATGACTGGCCGTGAGACACCCATCCACATAGCCCTGTCCCGTAATGTGGCAAGTGCCCGTCGCGTCACGCTTTTGGAGTATCCTATGGCCGGAGCCGACAAACCGCTGTGCAAAGGCAACGAGCTAGAGGTCACACTAAAGCCCCATGAGATTGTTACGCTGGCATTGAGATTAAAGTAATCAAAAGAGCCTTGAAATGAACAGATACGGAAGATTGTTTTGGCTATTCCTTGCCGTTGTCCTGCTGCTTGTCGCTACCGAGAGGTCTTTGGCTTGCACGTCGTTCATCGTCTCAGGAAAAGCTACGAAGGACGGACGCCCGCTCATCTTCAAGAACCGTGATACGGGCGACGCAAACAATGTGGTGATCGTCGCGCAGGGTGAACGCTACCGCTATATGGGTCTTGCCGCGTCTTGGGACAAGAAGCCAATCGAGATTTGGGGCGGACACAACGAGGCAGGCTTTGCCATCATCAACACAGCGGCCTACAACATGAACGGCTGTAAGGGCAAAGACACGGACAATGACGGACGCTTGATGCGCCGTGCTTTGGAAATCTGCCGTACATTGGCCGACTTTGAGCATCTGCTTGACACGCTGCCCAAGCCTCGAGAGTTAAACTCCAACTTCGGAGTGCTGGACAGCGAAGGCGGCTGTGCCTATTATGAGACAGGCGACTCCTGTTACGTGAAGTTTGATGCCAATGATTCCAATCAGGCTCCCGACGGCTACTTGGTGCGCACTAATCATGGTCTGACGGGCTGCCGTGACATAGACCGTGGCGTGGAGCGCTTCATGGCTATTACCGATTTTATGGCAGAAGCCTATCGCAAAGATAACCTCGAATGCGAATACCTGATAGCCAATGTTCCTCGCCACCTTACGCACGGACTGACAAAGCAGAACCTCTACGACCAATTGCCCAAGGACGAGAACGACACTCGCTATATTCACTTCTCGGAGTTCATACCGCGTTACATTACGTCGTCTGCCCTCTTGGTTCAAGGCGTAAAGCCAGGCGAATCGCCTTCGCACACAGTCAGTTGGACAAATATCGGCTGGCCTTGCGGTTCAGTAGCCATTCCTCTGATGTTAGCGGAAGACGTGCCTCTTCCCTCCATCGTGCAGCGAGGCGAGAACGATAAGGCCTGGCTCTGTTCGCAATCCATCGAACAGAAGAAGAAAGTATTTAACCTGAAGCGAGGCAATGTACGCGACTATATTGACCTCAGCAAATTAGTGAACTCCGCAGGCACCGGTATCGTGCAGCGCATTATGCCTTTGGAGCGTGAGGTGTTCAATCATGGTCGCGAGGCTCTGAAGAAGGTCAGGAAGGAGAAGAACGGTCCACAGACGCTGAGAAAATACTATGAATGGGTGGATGAGTACGTCAAGGAACACTACCCTGCGAACTGAGTTTGAGGAGTCGGAAAGCTCACAAATAACGTCTAAACGGATAATAATTAGAGAAAAGCAACAAGAAAGCAAATAATTTTTCTCTTTTCACTTTTCATTTTTCACTTTTTGTTGTACCTTTGCACCCCGAAATCAGTAAATTAAAGATAAGATGGTAAAAATAACCTTCCCCGATGGCTCAGTTCGTGAATATGAGAATGGTGTCACCGGCTACGAGATAGCACAAAGTATTTCACCCCGTTTGGCACAGGATGTCATTGCCTGTGGCGTGAATGGTGAGACCACAGAACTCAACCGTCCCATCAACGCCGATGCAAGCATCAAGCTCTATAAGTTCGAGGACGAAGAGGGCAAGCACGCCTTCTGGCACACCAGCGCCCACCTCCTCGCCGAGGCTCTGCAGGAGCTTTATCCCGGCATTCAGTTCGGTTTCGGTCCTGCCATCGAGAACGGCTTCTTCTACGACGTCCTGCTTCCTGACGGAAAACAGATTGGCGAAGGCGACTTCAAGGAGATTGAGGACAAGATGCTCGAGCTGGCTCACAAGGACGAGGCCGTTGTCCGCAAGGAAGTCCGCAAGGCCGACTGCTTGGCTCAGTTCAAGGCAGCTGGTCAGGCCTATAAGTGCGAGCACATCGAGCAAGACCTTGAGGACGGCAGCATCACCACCTATACCCAAGGCAACTTCACCGACCTCTGTAAAGGTCCCCACATCGTCAGCACGGGTATCATCAAGGCCGTCAAGCTGATGAGCATCGCAGGTGCCTTCTGGCGCGGTGATGCCACCAAGGACCAGATGCAGCGTCTCTATGGCATCTCCTATCCCAAGAAGAAGATGCTCGATGAGTACCTCGTCATGCTCGAAGAAGCCAAGAAGCGCGACCACCGCAAGATTGGCAAGGAGATGGAACTCTTCATGTTCAGCGAGCGTGTGGGCAAGGGTCTTCCCATCTGGCTTCCCAAAGGCACTGACCTGCGTCTCCGCCTTCAGGAAATGCTGCGCAAGATTCAGAAGCAGTACGGCTATCAGGAAGTCATCACGCCCAACATCGGCGGCAAGAACCTCTACATGACTTCCGGCCACTGGGACCACTATGGCAAGGACAGCTTCCAGCCCATCCAGACACCCGAAGAGGGCGAGGAATACCTGCTGAAGCCAATGAACTGCCCTCACCACTGCGAGATATTCGCCAACCGTCCCCGCTCCTACAAGGAACTGCCTTTCCGCTGCGCAGAGTTCGGCACCGTCTATCGCTACGAGCAGAGCGGTGAGCTGCATGGCTTGACACGTGTCCGTTGCTTCACTCAGGACGATGCACACATCTTCTGCCGTCCCGACCAGGTGAAGACGGAGTTTATCAACGTCATGGACATCATCCAGCGCGTCTTCGCCACCTTCAACTTCAGCGACGAGAACGTGGAGGTGCAGATTTCGCTTCGTGACCCCAATAACAAGGAGAAGTACATCGGTTCTGACGAAGACTGGGCAAGCGCAGAGCAGGCCATCATCGATGCTTGTGCCGAGAAGGGCATGAAGGCACGTCAAGAGCTTGGAGAGGCCGCCTTCTACGGCCCGAAGCTCGACTTCATGGTGAAGGATGCCATCGGTCGCCGCTGGCAGCTCGGCACCATTCAGGTTGACTACCAGTTGCCGCAGCGCTTCCAGTTGGAATATGTCGGTGAAGATGGTCAGAAGCATCGTCCCGTCATGATTCACCGCGCACCCTTCGGCTCTATGGAACGCTTCGTGGCAGTCCTCATTGAGCACACAGCCGGACACTTCCCCCTCTGGCTCACTCCCGACCAGGTTGCTATCCTTCCCGTCAGCGAGAAGTATCAGGAGTATGCCGAGAAGCTCAAGGCTTACTTCGACACACAGGATGTCCGCACCGTCATCGACGACCGCAGCGAGAAGATTGGACGTAAGATTCGCGACACCGAACTCAAGCACATCCCCTACATGCTCATCGTAGGCGAAAAAGAGCAGGAAGAGGGCACCGTAAGCTTCCGTCAACGTGGCGGAGGAGAGCAGGGAACAATTAAATTTGAAGATTTTGCAAAGAAAATCATCGAAGAAGTTCGTAGAATGACAGAAAAGTGCTAAATTTGCAGCCGCAAAAAGAATAAATAGGAAGAAAAAAGGGAAGTTAAAGAAGTTAAAGAAGTTAAAGAAGTTAAAGGACGATAGTTCTGAGAGCTTGAAAACAGTATCCTGTACCAGCCTCCCAAAGGTATTGTCATTTAACTTCCCAAGCGAGCATAGCGAGCTAACTTCCTTTAACTTCATTAACTCCTCAAAACAAACTGAATGAAGAAACCTAACCTGAAACAGCAGTATCGCGTCAACGAGCAGATTCGTGGAGTCCGCGATGTCCGTATCGTTGGTGACGATATCGAAAGTTCCGTAGTGTCAATCTCCAAGGCGTTGCAGATAGCAGAGCAACGTGGCGTTGACCTCGTAGAGATTTCACCCAATGCTGAGCCGCCAGTATGTCGGCTCATCGACTACAGCAAGTTCATCTACCAGCAGAAGAAGCACCAGAAGGAGATAAAGGCCAAGCAGGTGAAGGTGGATGTCAAGGAGATTCGTTTCGGACCTCAGACCGACGACCACGACTACAACTTCAAGCTCAAGCACGCCCAGGGCTTCCTCAGCGACGGCGACAAGGTGAAGGCTTACGTCTTCTTCAAGGGCCGTAGCATCCTCTTCAAGGAGCAGGGCGAAGTGTTGCTGCTGCGTTTTGCTGCCGACCTGGAGGAATACGGCAAGGTGGAGCAGATGCCACAGCTCGAGGGCAAGCGAATGATTATGTTCCTTGCTCCGAAGAAGCAGCCGAGCGGAGCCAAGAAGCCTCAGGAAACGGAAGAGGTCGTAGAGGCTCCTGTTCGCGAGAAGAAAGCGCCTCAGCAGAAAGCCCGCAAGGAATATACCGGGCCGAAGGTAGAAGGCGAGGACTTCGATGATTAGAAAATAAGAAAATAAGAAATTAAGAAGAGATAGTGCGTAACGCCCTGGTATATGCGTTGCCACATCATTATAATTAAAAATTAATAATTAAAAATTAAAAAAATGCCAAAAGTAAAGACTAACTCCGGCGCGAAGAAGAGATTCACTTTCACCGGAACAGGCAAGGTAAAGCGTCACCACGCCTACCACAGCCACATCCTGACAAAGAAAACAAAGAAGCAAAAGCGCAACCTCGACCACAGCGCTATCGTTGTGACCGAGAACATGAAGCAGGTCCGCGACCTCTTCTGCCTCCGCTAAACCTCTGAAACACTCAGGAAAGAGAAATTTACTTTAGTAATTAACCGAATGCACAGCCCTTAAAAGAATAAGGATTAGAGATTAAAGATTAAGGATTAAGAATTATAATCGTAAATCGTCAAACATTCAAAACGAAACAAAATTATGCCAAGATCAGTAAATCATGTAGCTTCAAGAGCTAAGAGAAAGAAAATTCTGGGTTTGACCAGAGGTTACTTCGGTGCCCGCAAGAACGTATGGACCGTTGCCAAGAACACTTGGGAGAAGGGTCTCACCTACGCCTTCCGCGACCGTCGTACTAAGAAGCGCAACTTCCGCGCCCTTTGGATTCAGCGTATCAATGCCGCTGCCCGCATGGAGGGCCTCAGCTATAGCCAGCTGATGGGTCTGCTGCACAAGGCCGGCATCGAAATCAACCGCAAGGTGCTCGCTGACCTCGCTGTCAACTACCCCGAGGCTTTCAAGGCTGTCGTAGCAAAGGTTAAGTAACCCTGCGAAGTACACCTGTACTTCGGGATTTACAATCATCAAAGAGGGCATGTCCACACGCTTGGACATGCCCTCTCTCTGTTTCTGTTCTTGCTTGTAGCACTCGGTCTTTTCCTTTTAGGTCGTTTAGAAATTATTGCTGTCCGAGGAAAACTTCTCCCTCTTCCTTTTAGGTCCCTTTCCATCAGTGTTCCTAACGAATAGTAGCTAATGGGTCTTGCCCAAAGTCTCGAAGAGACGAAAGACCACAGACGAGGGTGCCAACCCCCGGTAGTAGTGCGACAACAAAAGAAGCCCCGACGGGGCGACAGAGTTTTTAATGTGCTGTACACAAACCAATTGGATGTTCTGTCGCCCCTTTAGGGCTTATTATTGTTCTTTGCCCTTGTTCCGGGGGCTAACGCCCCCGTCTGTGTTCTTTCGCACCTTTGGTGCTTATTTACCGGACACCAATATTTAGAAACCCGAAGAGCTTCGTTATAAAATTATTTTCAAGCCTTGAAAATATATAATCAAGGCTTGAAAATAAATAACCAAAGCTTGAAAATATATTTTCAAGGCTTGAAAATAATTTTTAGGTTCGTCGCGTGAAGTTTTTAGGTTAGCTGCGAAAGGTTTGTGGGTTAGCCGCGTGAAGTTTTTAGGTTAGCCGCGAGGAACTTGTGGGTTAGCTGCGGGAAGTTTTTAGGTTAGTCGCGTGCTGTTTATGGCTGTCGTTCGAAGACCTGCATATGCTGGTTGGCTGTGACGGGGTCCATGATGTGTTGCAGCAGGGGACGTGGCCAGGTGAGGTTCCATAGGAAGTTGAGCGGCGCCCAGATGAAGCGATAGCGGAAAAGTTCTTCCTTGTCGTAGATGAGCCGGTAGTTGTCGGGGATGGGTGCGTCGTAGTACTCGTGGCAGGTATTGACGGCTCCTATCTCGCGCACCAGGTACTTTATCTGTCCGGAAGCGACCAGTCGGGCCTGCTCTGCCTTTATCTCGGGGTCGAGGATGCTGGACATGAAGAAGTTCTTGTTGGGCGGCAGGTGGCGTGTGTGCTGGTAGATGCCTGTGTCGTAGGAGCTGAACGTCAGGACTTCGCTGTCGTTGCTTTCGTTGGCGTTGATGATTTCTGCCATTTCGAGCACGCAGTGGGGGAAGGTCCCGTTTAGCAGCGTGACGAGGTTCCAGTTTGTTGCGACGGCCAGAGCTGCAACGATGAGCATGAGGCAGCGGCTCTTGGCGTGCTTCAGCGTTTCGCGGTTCACGAGGGTGACGAGCAGTGGGAAGAAGACGAAGAGGGTGAGGAAGTAGTAGAACTGCACCGTCAGGGTGGCAAACGAGAGTACCAGTACGCCGTAGGTTCCGAAGATGAGCAGCTTCACATCTTTGCTGACGCGGAGGAAGAAGACGGGCACCATCAGCACTGCCCAGATGCCGAGCTTTACGAGCTTGAACCACCAGAATGGAGGCTCACCGTTGGTCCCGACGCCATGGTAGTGGAAGATGTTGACCATGAAGTACGCTTCCCATAGTGCATCCAGTGTGCCGTGAAGGGCGAAGTATATCAGGACGAATGCCGACACCAGAACCACACCTGCCAGTGCCCAAAGTACGACCAGGCCCAGGTCCTCCATCTGTCGGTGCTTCCATGCAATGAATGCCAGCGCCATGATGCCTCCGACGTAGAAGAACAGGAGGTTGAACTTCATCCAGAAGAGCAGTGCTATGCCGATGCCTATGCAAAGCGAATGCCACCAGCTGGGGACGTGGCGGTCGCGGACGAAGCGCAGCATGTAGTAGAGGCAATGTGCCATGATTGGCAGCGAGAACTCTTCCACGCTGTCGCCGTAGCTGAAGAAGTCGGAGGTGTAGGTGACGATGCCCAGAAGCATCAGGGCAGCAAAGAAAGGAGAGCTCTGCCGCGAAGGACGTCTCCTTGCGTAAGGAGAGGACGTCTGTGGGGCAGAGAAGAGTTGCATGGTGCGCAGGGAGTAGTGGAGGAAGCAGTAGCAGCAGATGACCTCCACGATGTATATCCCGATGAAGCTGCTCCTGGAGAGCATGGCAGCCGCCTCGTGCAGGAAGAAGAGCACGGGGCCCTTGTGGTCGAAGATGTCAACATACAGTTCCCTGCCGCCGAGCATGGCGTTTCCTATGGTCATATAGACGTTGGCGTCGTCCCACGGATTGAGCGGGTAGAGGAACGAGCAGGCGCTGAACAGCGTAATGAGAAGCACTGCATAGAGGAAAAGGAGTACCGACTCTTTTTGTTCTTGGCTCATGGTTCAAAGTTCTGGGTTCATAATTCGTGGTTCACGGCATTGCCATTGCCGATGCAAAGATATAAAAAGAATTAAGAACTAAGAATTATGTGTTAGGAATTGTTGAGATAATGTTAAAATTATGAACGTTGAGCTATGAACTATGAACTAATTTTTGTACCTTTGTGCTGTAAAATAGCGATAAGGGAATGAAACGACATATAATTCAACTGTTCTTCGTTGTCTGCACAATGCTCATGGTCCGATGCCCGATGGCATTGGCACAGCCTCGCTTTGTGCCCGATACGGACATCAAGAAGGTGGGCGAAGTGGAGTTCCAGGTGCCTCGTGAGTTCAGGCTCGGCTTCACGAACAAAGGCGACAAGCCTCTGCATATCAAGGAAGTGAAGGCATCGTGCGGTTGCCTCGACGTCAAGTACCCCCAGGCTCCCGTCGCAGCAGGCTCTCGCGGTGAGATAGTGCTCACCTTCGATGCCAAGCTGCTGGGAACCTTCTATAAGGAGGTGGAGGTGCTGACCGATGCCTCCGACACTCCGGCCTACATAGCCATTCAGGGCGTCGTGGTAACAGAAGTGCAGGACTTCAGCGACGAGTACCCCATCGACCTCGGCAATGTGCGCCTGATGACGAATGTCGTGGAGTTTGAGGACGTCAACATGGGCGACCATCCAACGGCAGAGCTGCGGGTGCTGAATACCGACCACACAGCCTATCGGCCCGAGCTGATGCACCTGCCGCCCTATCTCTCTGCACAATGCGAGCCCGAAGACATTCCTGCCGGCAAGGCAGGCACGATACACCTCACGCTCAACAGCGAAAAGCTGGGAGGGCTGGGGCTCAACCAAACCAGCATCTACCTCTCCCGCTACATGGGCGACAAGATAGGCGAGGCAAACGAGATACTCGTCTCTGCCATCCTGCTGCCAAGCTTTGCCGGGATGAGTGACCAGGCCCTTGCTCAAGCTCCTGAGCTCTCCGTCAGCGAGTCGTCCGTCGAGCTGCAACCCCTGAGCGGCAAGAAGGAAGTCAGCCGTACCATCCTGCTTACCAATACAGGAAAGAGCGACTTGCACATCCAGCAGGTGCAGGTGTTCAACAGGTCTATCAGCGTCAAGATTGCCGACAGAGTCATCCGTCCCGGCAAGAGCACGAAGCTGAAGGTAAGTGTCGCAGCCCGATATTTAGGCAAGAGCAAAGGCAGGATGCGTGTCCTGCTCATCACCGACGCACCCAGACAAGCAAAGCAATACATCAATGTAGAAGTGAATGAGGAAATAAGAAAATAAGAAATTAGGAAAATAAGAAAATAAGAAAATAAGAAATTAAGAAATTGGGAAAATAGAGAATTAGAGACTCAGCATCTCTTTCTTATTTTCTACATTTCACATTATCTGCATTTCACTATGGAGCATCCCGAGAACAATCCCGAATATGCAGGCTTGACCGTGAACAGCGGTGTCGGCCCTGTCTCGATAGTCAATCCGCACCTCAACCGCAAGCGCTTTGCACGCCATCGCCTCTCAGCAGCCGACTACGTAGAAGGCATCCTGAAGGGCAACATCACCATTCTTGGGCAGGCTGTGACGCTCGTCGAGAGCACCATCCCCGAACATCAGGTCATCGCACAGGAGGTCATCGAGAAGTGCTTGCCTTATTCAGGCAACAGCGTCCGTGTGGGCATCAGCGGCGTACCTGGTGCAGGCAAGAGCACCAGTATCGACGAGTTCGGCATACACGTCCTCAAAGAGTACGGCGGACGGCTGGCTGTCCTTGCCATTGACCCCAGCAGTGAGCGCTCGAAGGGCAGCATCCTGGGCGACAAGACACGTATGGAGAAACTCAGCGTACATCCCGACTCCTTCATCCGTCCCAGCCCCTCGGCAGGCAGCCTGGGCGGTGTGGCTCGCAAGACGCGCGAGACCATCATCCTGTGCGAGGCGGCAGGCTTCGACAAGATTTTCGTCGAGACCGTCGGGGTGGGGCAGAGCGAGACGGCCTGCCACTCGATGGTCGATTTCTTCCTCCTCATACAGCTTGCCGGCACAGGCGACGAGCTGCAGGGCATCAAGCGCGGCATCATGGAAATGGCCGACGGCATCATCATCAACAAATGCGACGGCAACAACGTCGATAAGTGCCAGCTTGCTGCCACCCACTTCCGCAATGCCCTCCATCTCTTCCCCTTGCCAGAAAGCGGATGGGCACCACAAGTGCTGACCTACAGCGGCTTCTATGGCTACGGCATCAAGGAGGTGTGGGATATGGTCTATAGCTACTTCGACTTCGTCAAGAAAAACGGCTACTTCGACTACCGTCGCGCCGAGCAGGCAAAGTACTGGATGTACGAGAGCATCAACGAGCAACTGATGGGGAACTTCTACCACAACCCGACGATAGCAGACATGCTTCAGGCAGCCGAGCAGAGTGTCCTGGGTGGTGAGCGCACCTCATTCGTGGCAGCCAAGCAGCTGCTCGATGCGTACTTTGCACTCCTCCATTAGCCATTTGGGAGTGCTTGTGGCACCGCAGATGCCTATCGACTCACAGCCTTGCAGCCAGCGGACATCAATCTCGCTGGCTGTGTCTATCATGTAGGAACGCGGATTGGCCTCCTTGCATTCGTTGAAGAGCACGCGCCCGTTGCTGCTCTTCTTGCCGCAGACGAAGAGTACGGCGTCGTGCTTCAAGGCGAAGCTGCGGATGTTGGGCATACGGTTTGCCACCTGGCGGCAGATGGTGTCGTAGTAGGTGAAGGTGGCTTCGGGGCTGATGTGCTGCTGGACGTAATCGACTATCTTGCGGAACTCGTCGAGCGGCATTGTCGTCTGGGAGTAGAGGCAGATGTCGCGGTTGAAGTCCAGCTTCTTGGCATCCTCTGCCGACTCGATAATGATGGCCGTCTCCTCTGTCTGCCCCACCAGGCCGATGACCTCGGCATGGCCGTTCTTCCCGAAGATGACAATCTGCTTGTCAAATGAAGAGTGAAGAGTGAAGAGTGAAGAATCAGCGTTAGCTCCGTCCTTTGAGTAGTTACTTTTATTCTTCACTCTTAACTCTTCACTCTTCACTTTTTCATTGTATTCCTTCTTGATGCGCTCCTGAAGATGAAGCACGACAGGGCAAGTGGCGTCAATGAGGTTGATATGCCTTTCGCGGGCAAGGGCTCGTGAATGTCGCGCATCTGCTCGTGGTTGATGGTCACGAGTCCCATCTGCTGAAGGCGGTTGCACTCCTTGCCGTTGTGTACTATGTCGCCCAGACAATAGAGCTGTCCCTCTTTGGCGAGTTCTTCTTCTGCCTTTCCGATGGCTCGCGTCACGCCAAAGCAGAAGCCCGAACCTTGGTCTATTTCTATCTTCATCTTTGTGCTAACTGATTGTTTTCACTATTTTATCGACGTTCATGCTGCGTGCACTGGCATCGATGATGTCTTTATAGATGCCGCCCTGCTGATAGACTTCTGCAGGGGCTCCATGTGCGACCACACGTCCGGCCTGAAGCACATAAATCTGGTCGGCATCGATAATCTGGCCTATGTTGTGGGAAATGATGACTACGGTGCGTCCCTGCTTGATGGCATCGATGCTTGCCTTTATCTGCTCTGTCGCAATGGCATCGAGGCTGGCCGTCGGTTCGTCGAGGAAGATGATGGGTGGGTTCTTGATGAACATGCGGGCAATAGCGATGCGCTGCTGCTGGCCGCCGCTCAACTGGAGAGCATCAGTCTCGAAGCCGTGTGGCAGGGCCATAATCTGGTCGTAGATGTAGGCTTG
>OMSJ01000092.1 GCA_900313705.1 uncultured Prevotellaceae bacterium | reverse complement strand
ATATAAAACTTCTTGAACTTCTTCTCGTCAAGGTAGCGATTGTACTGAGGATGAGGGTTTGCCGCAATCCATGAACCGAAGTTGATGGTTACTACTGCTCCATCGTTGAAGGTTAGCATTACAGTAAGCTTCCCCATGTAATCGGCTTTCTCTATTCTCAAGTATTTCATTTCAATCTCTTTTTTATAGTAGTGCAAACAACTCTCTTCTTCTTTATGAAGTAATTGGTCCACTTGTCTATGATGTTGTTAGCATACTGTCTTACGAACTGTTCTGCCACGTGCTGGTCTTTTGAAGTAAGAGGTGGAACCCCTTTCTTCTCCCGCATGGTGACTTCTTTGACCTTGCCATTCTCCATGATAATGTCAAACACAGACTCTTTATGGTCGTGTTGTACATGAACATGTATGGGGTCATGTTCATTGGAGTGAAAGAAGAATATGAATCCAAAATATCTATAGATGTCAGGCATGGTTTCGTGTATATTCCTGCCACAAAGTTAAAGATAATTTCTTTACGAACAAAGAAAAGGGAGAAAAAAGTTCGCCAGTACATATTATATTTTATTATAATGTAGAGGGTGCACCTCTTCGCTCTGGCTGGCGAAGGGATGCACCCTCTTCTTGCATGTGTGTGGTTGCTTTACAGCTTCGGGCCTGCAGTGACGGACAAAGATGTTCGTTGCTTTCAGCCCGGTTGCTTTACAGCTTTGGACCTGCAGCGACGAGAGCCTTGCCGGCTTCGTTGGTGGTGTATTTGCCGAAGTTCTTGATGAAGCGTGCGGCGAGGTCCTTTGCCTTCTCTTCCCACTGACTTGCGTCAGCATAGGTGTCGCGGGGATCGAGGATGGCGGGATTGACGTTGGGCAGAGCTGTGGGCACTTCGAAGTCGAAGAAAGGAATCTTCTTTGTGGGTGCCTTCAGGATGCTGCCGTCGAGGATGGCGTCGATGATGCCACGTGTGTCGGGGATGCTGATGCGCTTGCCTGTGCCGTTCCAACCGGTGTTGACGAGGTAAGCCTTTGCACCGCTCTTCTCCATCTTCTTGACGAGCTCTTCGGCATACTTTGTGGGATGCAGTTCGAGGAATGCCTGGCCGAAGCAAGCTGAGAAGGTGGGTGTGGGCTCTGTGATGCCGCGCTCTGTACCTGCGAGCTTAGCTGTGAAGCCGGAGAGGAAGTAGTACTTGGTCTGCTCGGGTGTGAGGATGCTGACGGGAGGCAGTACGCCGAATGCGTCGGCGCTGAGGAAGATGACGTTCTTTGCGTCTGGGCCTGCGCTCTTGCCGTTTACCTTCTGTGCGATCTTCTCGATGTGGTCGATGGGGTAGCTGACGCGTGTGTTCTCGGTGACGCTCTTGTCTGCGAAGTCGATCTTGCCGTTAGCATCAACTGTTACGTTCTCGAGGAGTGCGTTGCGCTTGATGGCGCCGTAGATGTCGGGTTCGTTCTCTTTGGAGAGGTTGATGACCTTTGCGTAGCATCCGCCTTCGAGGTTGAAGACGCCTTCGTCGTCCCATCCGTGCTCGTCGTCGCCGATGAGGAGGCGCTTCGGGTCGGTGCTGAGTGTGGTCTTACCTGTGCCGGAGAGTCCGAAGAAGATGGCTGTGTTCTTGCCCTGCATGTCGGTGTTGGCTGAGCAGTGCATGGATGCGATGCCCTGGAGGGGGAGGTAGTAGTTCTGCATGGAGAACATGCCTTTCTTCATCTCGCCGCCGTACCATGTGTTGATGATGCACTGTTCGCGGTCCTTGGTATTGAAGGCAACGCAGGTGTCGGAGTTGAGGCCGAGTTCCTTGTAGTTCTCAACCTTAGCCTTGCTGGCATTGAAGATGACGAAGTTCGGCTCGAACTTAGCGAGTTCCTCTGCTGTGGGCTGGATGAACATGTTCTTGATGAAGTGAGCCTGCCAAGCCACTTCGACGATGAAGCGGACGGCCAGTCGGGTTGCTTCGTTAGCGCCGCAGAATGCGTCAACCACATACAGTTTCTTGCCGCTAAGTTCCTTGATGGCGATGTCCTTCACCTTTGCCCATACTTCTTCGCTCATGGGGTGGTTGTCGTTCTTGTAAGCCTCGGAGGTCCACCATACGTTGTTGTGGCTTTCGTCGTTGTCAACGATGTACTTGTCCTTAGGTGAGCGGCCTGTGAAGACGCCTGTCATCACGTTGACTGCTCCGAGCTCTGTCTCCTGTCCAACCTCGTAGCCTGTGAGGGAGGGGTCAATCTCTGCTTTGTAGAGTTCCTCGTAAGAAGGGTTATGAGCAATCACGGTGCTGCCGGTGATGCCATACTGTTCCAAATTTACTGTTGCCATGTTGCTAATGTTGATTTATAGGTTTATGAATTTTATTTGCTGTGTCCTTAAAACGGGTGCAAAGGTAGTAAAAAGATTGTAGATTAAGGATTAAAGGTGAAAGATTTTTCCTTTTGCGTGCTTTTTTGCAAGGCAAACTTTGCAATTATGATGTGATTTTGTAACTTTGCAGGCAGGAAACTTTAAGCAATAAGAAGATGAAAGTAGTAAACATGAGCGAGTCGCCGAGCATCATCAACCAGTATATGAGCGAGCTTCGGGATGTCAGCATCCAACGAGACCGTCTGCGCTTCCGTCGCAATATAGAGCGTATCGGGGAACTGATGGCCTACGAGATAAGCCGAACCTTGAACTACAAGGAGGTAGCGGTGCAAACGCCTTTGGCGGAATGCAAGTGCCAGCGCGTGGCGGATGACATCGTGCTCGCCACCATCCTGCGTGCCGGACTGCCGCTGCACCAGGGCTTCCTGAACGTCTTCGACCATGCGGAGAACGGCTTTGTGAGTGCCTTCCGCTTCTATAAGGACAGCGAATGCCGCGAGGTGGACGTGCATGTAGAGTACATGGCTTCGCCCGACTTGACGGGCAAGACGCTCATCGTGGCCGACCCGATGCTGGCAAAGGGTCACAGCATGGAGCTTGGCTTGGTGGCTTTCCTCAAGAACGGAATGCCGCGCCGCATCATCCTGGCGAGCGTTATTGCCAGTCAGGAAGGCGTGGACCACATCGTGAAGTGCTTCGGCGGCTATGACAACGTGGAGCTGTGGTGTGCCACCATCGACCCTATCCTCAACGAGCACAGCTACATCGTGCCGGGCCTCGGCGATGCAGGCGACTTGGCGTTTGGGGGGAAAATATAATCGTAGTTCATAGTCCATAGTTCATAGTCCATAGTTCATAGTCCATAGTTTATAGTCAGGCGACAATACATCTGCCACAAAAACAACTATGGACTATGAACTATGGACTATTTTACCAGTTCTTTTATCAAGTTGTCTGCTTTGCCCCATTTGTCGATGACGAAGAGCATGTAGCGTACATCTACGCCGATGCAGCGTTGCAGGTTGTCGTCGAAGGAGATGTCGCCCGACATGGCATCCCAGTTTCCGTCGAAGGCCAGTCCGAGCAGCTCTCCCTTGCCGTTGAACATGGGTGAGCCGGAGTTGCCGCCCGTGATGTCGTTGTTGGAGAGGAAGCAGAGGTGCATGTCGCCGGTCCGCTTGTCAGCATAGCGTCCCCACTGGCCTTCCTTCATCAGGCTGACGATGTCGTCCTCCAGCTTGTAGTCCTCTATCTCGCCCTGCTTGGCAGCCTTGTCGAGCAGGCTCTGGGCGTTGGTGTAGTACTGGTAGTGGTTGTCGCCAGCCGTGTAGTCCTGAATGATGCCATAGGAGAGGCGCATGGTGAAGTTGGCGTCGCTGTAGTGCGGCGTCTCCTGGTCCATCTCGAGGAGTGCCTGCGTCAGCAGGTGCTCGTTGTAGTTGATGGTGGTCGATGCTTCTCGACTGCTGCCGCTTACCTCCTGCATCTTCAGCGGAATGTCCTGTGCATAGAGCAGCCCCAGGTCCGTGTCGCGCAGGGTGCTGTCGGCCAGCAGCTTGTCCACTCCTTCGATGCTCGTGCAGATGGTGCGGGCGAAGACGTCGTGAGCGTAGGCAGCCTCGTCGCCCCCGTAGAGGCTGTCGATGGTCGTGTAGCAGTCGGGCCAGTAGCGTCGCTCCGTCACTTGCTCGCGGTAGTTCTTCAGCAGGGCAGCCATCGTAGCCTCGTCGAGCTTGGCATCGTAGTCCTTGAAGAAGGCCTCCATGCGTGTTCGAACCAGTGCTGCCTCCGTGCTGTCGGCATCCTGCGGCATGGTGTTGAGCATGTGGGCGACGCGGTAGAGCTCGATGCCGCGCATGAAGGTCTCGCGGAAGAAGCCCATCGCATAGACGTTGTCGCGGCGCTTGCCATAAGCATCCTTGAGCCTTGCGAACATCCTGCCGAAGCGGTCCGAGCGGTCCTTGCGGTCGCCGTACCACTGGCGGATCTTGTCCTCGAGCTGCTGCTTCTGCGCTATCACGCCAAGGTCGGCAATGGCCTTGTTCATGCCGATGCTGTTCTTCCAGTAGTTGCTGCTGCTGGCCCACTTGCTGGCGTACTTGATGCCCACGGCTCTATCGGCGTCCATGAACTTCTTCCACACCTCCTGCTTCTTGCCGCGCACCTGTATGACGCTGACGTTGCTGGCATTCACGCGCTCGTCGATGCCCCAGGAGCTCAGGTAGCGGCTCGTGCTGCCGGGGTAGCCTACGGTCATGCAGAAGTCGCCGCTGCGGTAACCGTTCATGGCGATGCGGGCATAGTTCTTCATGTGCAGGGGCACGTTCTCCTTGCTGTATTCGGCAGGTTCGCCGTCCTTGTCGGCATAGATGCGGAACACGCTGAAGTCGCACGTCTGTCTCGGCCACATCCAGTTGTCCGTGTCGCCGCCGAACTTGCCCATCGTTTCCGTTGCCGTGAAGACAAGGCGGATGTCGCGATACACCTTGTAGAAGCTCACGTAGAAGGCATTGTTCTCGTAGTAAGCCTTGACCAGGCAGTCGAGCTCAGGGTTGTCCAGCCGGAACTCCTTCTCCACGGCTCCCATGATGCTGTCGAGGTAATACAGGTCGAGCTCAGCCGTCGATTCGTCGGGGTGCGCTTCATAAACCTCGTTGAGACCTTGCATGACGCGGGCCGTGCAGTCCTCCGTCCTTTGCAGGAACTTCACGAAGAGCCCCTCGGCAGGGCGTTCCTCCTCGCGGGAGCGAGCCACGAAGCCATTTGTCAGGATGTCGTCGTCGGGCGTCGAGAGCTTCTGGATGGCACCATAGCCGCAGTGGTGGTTGGTGAAGACAAGGCCGTCGGGACTTACCACGACGCCCGAGCAGAAGTCACCGAAATCGACCACGCAGTCCTTGAGGCTGGCGTGGCGGGTGCTGTAGAGCTGTTCGGGCTTGAGCTTGAGGCCGAGGCTACGCATGGCCTTTGCCATCTTCGGGTCGATATTGTTCAGCATCCACATGCCTTCGTCGGCATAGGAAAAGGATGCAAGTGCGCAGAGTGCGCAAAGGATAAGCTTCTTCATATTCTTTCTGATTATTCTGAGTACTCCGATTATTCTGATGTTTTCGTCCCTCTCGTCGGAGAGGGTTCTGGGGTGAGGCTTTTTACTTCTTCTTGGGCTTTCGTCTTGCCCAGCCTTCTTCGCTGAAGTTGGGTATCTCGCCCTTCAGCTCGAATTTCTTTCTCTTCTTCGTTGGCTCGTCTGGGTGGAAGAACTGCATCCAGTCTTCCTTCTTGTATTTCTTGCCACGAGGCTCGGTATAGCCGCGTTCCTCGCGGGAAGGCTTAGCTCTCTTTCCCTGCTTCTCTTTCTCTATGGGAAGGCTATTCTTCTTGTGCGATTGTTTGGACGGAACTACCTTTTGTTCTTTGATTGAGGTGCTTTCTCTCTTCCTCCCCTTAGATGGGGAGTCCGAGGGGGTCTGTGCTTCTGTTGCCACATCGCAGACCACGCTCCTTCCTTTCACCGTCACGCCGTGCTTCAATCCCTTCATCACGCGGTTCAGGTCTTCCTGCTTCACCTCGATGAAGGAGAAGTTCTTCATCAGATCGATGCGGCCTACCGCCACCTTGTCGCCCTCGACGTTCTTGTTGATAAGGCCGATAATCTCGCGGGCGAACATGCCGTCTATCTTGCCGACGTTGAGGAAGAGGCGGACGTAGCCTTCCTCGGCAACCCTCTTCTTGTCTCTGGAGCGTGAAGACTTTCCTTCTCCCTTTGAGGATGATGTGGGGGCCTCTATCTCCGGCGCATTGGCATAGTACTGGAGGAAGCGACCGAACTCGCGCGAGAGTACGCGGCGGATGAGGTCGTCCTTGTCGAACCATTCCCAGCGCTTGCGCACCTCGTCCATGAAGGGCGCTATCTCTTCTTCATCGACCTCCACGCGCTCGATGTCGTCGATGACGTGGTAGAGCTGCTTCGTGCAGATGTCGCGCGGTTCGGGCAGCGTGCCCTGCTCGAAGGTCTTCTGGATTTCTTTCTCCACCAGCTTTATCTTGCTTCGCTCGCGCATACTGATGATGCAGATGCTTGTTCCCTTTTTGCCTGCACGTCCCGTGCGCCCGGAGCGGTGGGTGTAGTTCTCCACGTCGTCCGGCATACCGAAGTTGATGACGTGCGTCAGGTCGTCCACGTCCAGTCCGCGTGCAGCCACGTCGGTTGCCACGAGCAGTTGTATCCTGTGGCGGCGGAACTTCTGCATTGTCAGGTCACGCTGTTGCTGCGAGAGGTCGCCGTGGAGTGCGTCGGCGTTGTAGCCGTCGCGGATGAGGTTGTCTGCCACCTCCTGCGTCTCCAACCGTGTGCGGCAGAAGATGATGGCATAGATGCGGGGATAGAAATCGACGACGCGCTTGAGGGCAAGGTACTTGTCTCGCGCGTGTACCATATAGTATATGTGGTTCACGTTCTCCGCTCCCTCGTTGCGGCTGCCCACTTGTATCTCTTTTGCGTCCGTCAGGTAGTTTTGAGCGATGCGCTCTATCTCCTGACTCATCGTCGCGCTGAAGAGCAGCGTGTGGTGTTTGCTTGGGATGCCTTCGAGGATGCTGTCAATGTCTTCCTGAAAGCCCATCGAGAGCATCTCGTCTGCCTCGTCGAGCACCACGTAGCGCACTTCGGAGAGGTCGGCCACGCCTCGCTTCATCAGGTCCATCAGTCGTCCTGGCGTTGCCACGATGATGTCCACACCGTGCTTCAAGGCGCGTATCTGCGGTTCGATGTTTGTGCCGCCATAGACGGCCAGAATCTCCATCTCGGGCAGATGCTTGCTGAAGCCCTCCATGTCGTCCGCTATCTGCAGGCAGAGCTCGCGTGTCGGGCTGAGGATGAGGATAGACCCACCCCGGCCCTCCCTTAGAGGGAGGGTGTCATTTCCCGAGTCCTCGCCCTTTAAGGGAGAGTTAGAGAGGGTCTTTTGCAGCAGCGGCAGGCCGTAGGCCGCCGTCTTGCCTGTGCCGGTCTGTGCCAAGGCAACAAGGTCGGTGTCGTTGTTCAGCAGATGTGGGATGACTTCCTCCTGTATGGGCATCGGGTGTTCGTAGCCCAGTTCTTCGATGGCTTGCAGCAACGGCTGTACAAGCCCCAATTCAGTAAAATTCTTCATATCGGCTGCAAAGGTACGAAAAATAGTTCATAGTTTATAGTTTATAGTTCATAGTTTTTTTGTAATTTTGCAGCGATGAAGACAGGATTGGTACTTGAAGGCGGCGGAATGCGCGGTTTGTTTTCCGCCGGCGTGATGGACGTGATGATGGAGCACGGCGTCCGCTTCGACGGCATCGTGGGCGTGTCGGCAGGTGCGACGTTTGGCTGCAACTACAAGTCGCACCAGCCGGGGCGTGTGCTGCGCTACAATGTCCGCTTCAAGGATGACCCGCGCTACATGGGGCTCCGCTGCCTGCTTCGCACGGGCGACCTCGTGGGGGCGGAGTTCAGCTACCATACATTGCCGAAGGAGCTGGATGTCTTCGACACCGAAGCATTCCATAGCGACCCCACTGAGTTCCATGTCGTCTGTACAGATGCCTTGACAGGCGAACCCGTCTATCACCGCATCGACAGGGTGGACGATGAGGCTTTCGACTGGATACGTGCCTCAGCTTCCATGCCGCTTGTCTCGCGGCCCGTCCCCCTCGATGGCCGTCTCCTGCTCGACGGCGGCATCAGCGACTCCATCCCCTTGCGCTACTTCCAGGGGAAGGGCTTCGACCGCAACATCGTCATCCTGACGCAGCCCAAAGGCTTCTACAAGAAGCGGACGAAGCTCATGCCGCTCTTCCATCTCTTCATGCGCCGCTATCCCGCCATCGTCGGGGCCATGTCGCGCCGCCACCTGATGTACAACGACGAACTGGCATACCTCGAGGAACAGGAAAAGCAGGGCACCATCCTGCTCATCTATCCGCAGGACACGCTGCCCATCGGCCGCACCGAACAGGACGAGACGAAGATGCGCCGCGTCTATGCGATGGGGCGACAGGCAGCAGAGACGATGTTGCCCCAGATAGAGCAGTTCCTTGAAGTGCGCTGACCAGTCAGGCAGACTGTGCCCTGGACAGAAAACTCTTGACATCAAAAGCGACAAGACAACGGTGCCATCGGCCCAACTTCATGCAGCTCCCGTCAAAACTCCCAGTACTTATGGCGATAAGTACGTGGACTTATCGCCATAAGTCCACGAACTTCCTGTCATCGGTACACGTCTGATTTGTGCACAAATTGTGCTTCAATTAACATTCTACTCACCTTTGTATATGTTATCTTAACCTTTTCTTATGTATTGCTGCTTCGTAACATCTTGATTGTCAGTGCAGATTCGATTTGAGGGCTTTTCTTGCGTTCTGTGGCACCAAAGCCCACAACAGCCAAAACAAGCCCTTAGAAGAGAACAAAATGCGAATTTCCTTGACAACACATTGATTTTCTTCTAATCAACAACGGATTAAACGGATTTCTTATTTACAACAGATTACACAGATTATAATAATTCATGCATGAATTATATTTCTGCCATTTCCTATTTCCTTCATTTCTGCGGGACATTAAACAACAACGAATTAAAACGAATTGCACGAATTGATATAAACAACCACAGATTGAACGGATTGAACGGATTTCTTATTTACAACAGATTACACAGATTATAATAATTCATACATGAATTATATTTCTGTCATTTCCTTCATTTCTGCGGGACATTAAACAACAACGAATTAAAACGAATTACACGGATTATATCATAATTCAAAATTAACAAATTCAAAATTCAAAATGAAGCTGCGCCGCAGACGACTTTAACAACGAATTAAACGAATTGCACGAATGAAATAAGGTTACTTTAATTTTTCACTTTTCACTTTTCACTCTTCACTTCGCCGAAGGCGACTGCATGAAGGGAGGAATCCGTTAAATCTGAATTAAATCTGTATGGGGGAATGAAAATAAATCCGTTTAATCCGTTTAATCTGTGGTTTTAGAATAATAACTGAAGTTTGGTGCCCTCCAGAGAGCAGGTGGTTTACTTTACGAGTTTTCTGTTATTCTGTATGTAGATTCCTTTAGGCATTGAACATTGACCATTAATCATTGACCATTTCCTGCCGCTCAAGTCATAACATTTACCATTTGACCATTTACCATTTACTTCTTCTCCATCATTTTGAATTTTGAATTTTGAACTTTGAATTTGTTCAATGCCTGTTCCATCGTCTTTCAGTACGATGTCCAGTTTGTCTTCCGGACTCTTTGAGCCATGATGGTTGTAAGGGTCATCCCAGTTGACGGTCAGGTAGGCTCGCAGGGCACCGATGCGGAAAGCCTCCTTTCCCGTTTCCGCAGTGGAGAGGAAGCCGCAGTCGGGCGTGGTGTCGATGATGTCATAGTACAAAGACCCTCCCCCGTCCCCTCCCGTAAGGGCGGGGAGTTCCTTTCGGACGTATGAGCCGATGAAGGAAACGCCACCGACGGTAACCGTGTCGGCTTGCAAGCTCTCCAGGTCCAAAGAGCTGATGTCGATGCTGAAGTCCTCGCTCGGCACAATGATATAAGGAACACGTGCGCGAGGCTGCTTCTCCTGCTCGAAGATAATCTGTCCGTCTTCAACCCTGTCCAGCCTGTAGTACTTACCCTTGCTTGCATCAGGCGCAGTAGGCAGGATAATCGTTGCCATCTGGTTCTGGGTGAAGGTGACAGGTTCATTTGTTACAATTTGTGCCGATGTATAGAAGTCCTGCAGGTCAAAGACGACTTCGCCCTTCACTGTACACGTTTTTAGAGAACTTTCCCCACCGGTGTTCACTGGAGTGTAACCATCTATGAGGCACGTTAAACCTCCCCCGAGAAAGCCGATACCTTCTATTCCTTTGAAAGGATAATGTTCATTTCCAAGAATGCAATAATCAATAACCTTCAAGTATTCACCGTGATATTTGACAAGCCTCGTTTCATTGATTCTTAGTTCAAATTCACCTACCTTGATAATTGTTCCAGGTTCATAGGAAAAATCATACAAGAGGACAGGTGTGGTACTGCCCGATGCAAAGAAATAGACTTTTCCTTCTTCTTCAAACATCGCCCCTTTATATAGATGTTCTTGGTGATAAAACTGGCAAGTATAATAAAGCTTCAAGCATTTGCGAGAACTTATCAGGGTGTCTCCTTCCAGGCTAAATGTCTCTTCCCAGTCATAGATAAAATTACTGGCCTCGTAAGTCCATACTTTACCATCTTGTACAAAAGGCATAATTCCCTTTGATGTTGTCATTTCCACAATGTTCCCAAATTCGCTCCAAGGCGAAGTTGCTTTGTACTTGTCTATAGAACTTGCTGGCACATGGAGCGTAGCAGAAGCGATGTGAGCATCTCTAAATGCGCCATCCCATGCAACAGGGACATTCTCTGCCTTGCAATAAACATCCGTCAGATTGCAACAGCCCGAGAATGCATCATAACATATATGTTTTGTGCTGTTCGGTATTGTCAACACAGTAAGATACTGGTTATTGGCGCAAGCTGCTCCAGCAATCCATTCCACGTTCTCTGGAATGGTGTAAGACTTTTGTCGTGCTCCTTCGGGATAGCAATACAGCCCTGTCCCAGAATAACTGCCTGTTCTATAATAGTATTGACCTACTCCATCTTGGCTGAAGAGCACTCCATCAACAGACTTCAAACTTGGGTTCTCTTCATCTACCTCTATGGATTCGAGGGCGGTGCATCCTTTAAAGGGATTTACATAAATAGGATTGGCCATCCCTGTTGGTGGATCCTCATCGTCTGGATCTGCGGGATAAGAATGTCTGATACTCTCAATGGTCTTGGGTATCTTTACCTTTGTCAGTTCGGGATTATTGTGGAAGGCACTCCAAGTCATACTCTTCACGACAAATGTTTCTCCTTCATAAAACAGCCTCATGGGTATCTAAATACAGGAAATAGTTCAGCCCATCGATAGCTACCTCAACAGTGCTTCCCTTCCGAGGCCAAACATCATACAGCACCTCGCCATCGCGCTCGAAGTGAACAAGCATGGAGCGGTAATGACGTGATTCTTCATAAGGCAGAGGCAAGGCATCATATGGCTTTAATGGTCCGAAGATGCATTCGCCATCATTCCACGTTACTACACCTATTCCTTGAATCATTCGAACACCTTTTACATCAGAATACTTCAGGAGTCTTACCCCTCCAAAGTACGCCTCTTTTATTTCTTCAACAACTCCGAAATCAAACAGGTCACGAGGGAATAAAGCCGTCATGTTGGCAGCTAATATATCCTTAAATCTTATCATTGTTCCTACTTCCCATTCAAACGGATACGAGCTGGGTACAAGAGGTTGGTCAATTTCATTATCATAGACCGTTACCAGAATACCTGTGGGGAATCCATTGAGTTCCCCTTCCGATATTAGGAGAGTGAGTGAGTCTGTCCATTCGGAGCTATTAGTATATACACATTTATATGGGTCATTAGAATAGGGATTACCCTCTCCACCGTATTCTCCCTGAACACGATATTCAATCGTTTCAAAGTTCGGTACCCATTCGTCGCCGACCTTTGAATACCAGCTGTCGTACTTCAAGGTATCTAAACGTATCTCTGTCCACTTTGTTCCCTCTGGGAAATACAGTTGAGGCAGAGCCACGATGTTCCCGAAGCCGCTCCAAGGCGAGGTTGTTTTGTACTTGTCTATAGAACCTGCCGGCACATGAAGCGTGGCAGAAGCAATGGGAGTGCTTGTGAAAACACTGTTGCTTGTGTTTGGGACATCCTCTGCATGGCAATAAACATCTGTCAGACTGCTA